>JANLPN010000464.1:0-3300 GCA_031367285.1 Betaproteobacteria bacterium
TCCATCCGTGCCAGATCCTGGCCGACATCTTCACCTTCATCGAGCACCGCGGCTCGATCAGGGGCAAGACCGTCGCCTGGGTCGGCGACGGCAACAACATGGCCAACACCAGGTTGCAGGCCAGCGAAATACTGGGCTTCACCGTCCATCTGAGCACCCCCGGCGGTTACGAGGTGGACCAATCGGTGGCCGGCATACGGTCCAGCGATAGCTACAAGGTGTTCAAAGACCCCCTCCAGGCCTGCGCCGGTGCTGACCTGGTGACCACCGACGTGTGGACCAGCATGGGCTTCGAAGCCGAGAACGCCGCCCGCAAAGTGGCATTCGCCAAATGGCGTGTCGACGCCGAAATGATGAAAGCCGCCAGACCGCATGCTTTGTTCATGCATTGCCTGCCCGCCCACCGTGGCGAAGAGGTGGACGCCGACGTGATCGACGGCCCGCAGTCCGTGGTGTGGGATGAAGCCGAGAACCGCATGCACGCACAAAAGGCCTTGATGGAATACCTCTTGCTGGGCAAGATCACCGCCTGATTGTTTTAGGCCTAAACTATTTTCGGCCACTGTTGGAAATTACCGACACCATCGATTTTGGGCAAGTGATACCTTCACTGCGCCATGAAAAAACTCTGGGATATCTCCCCGCCTGTTGACGAAACCTCCGCCGTGTTTCCGGGCGACACGGCCTACACGCAGCAGGCGCATTTCAGCCTCGGGCCGGACTGCCCGGTCAATGTCAGCCGCATCACGCTGTCACCGCATACCGGCGCCCATGCCGATGCGCCGCTGCATTACGCCAACGGGGCGCCGGCCATCGGCGCCGTGGCGCTGGAACCTTACCTGGGGCCCTGCCGGGTGCTGCATTGCATAGATTGCGGCCCGCTTATAGAACCCCGCCATATCGCGGACAGGCTGGCCGGTATGCCGCCCCGCCTGCTCGTGCGCACCTTGCACACCGCGCGCCAAAGCTGGGAGCCGTTCACGGCGTTTGCCCCCGAAACCATAACCCTGCTGGCCGCCCGCCAGGTGTTGCTGGTGGGCATAGACACCCCCAGCGTGGACCCGGCGACCAGCCCCGGCCTGCACGCCCACCAGCAGTTGCTGAAGCACCAGCTGCGGGTACTCGAAAACCTGGTGCTCGACGATGTGCCCGAAGGCGACTACGAACTGATCGCACTGCCGCTCAAACTGACCCGCGCCGACGCCAGCCCGGTACGCGCCGTATTGCGCGCGCTGGCCTGACAGCTGCCATTAACCTGACTACAAATGCCATGACCACCTTGTCCGACTGCCAGGCGCTTGATACGCGCGACCCGTTGCGCAGCCTGCGCGAGCAGTTTTCGCTGCCCGAGGGGGTGGTCTATCTGGACGGCAATTCACTCGGCGCCCTGCCCCGCGCTGCGGCTGCCCGGGTGGCGCAGGCCGTCACGCAGGAATGGGGCACCGGCCTGATCCGTTCCTGGAACAGCGCCGGCTGGTTCGACATGCCGCAGCGCCTGGGCAACAAGATAGCGTCTTTGATTGGTGCCGGCTACGGAACCGTGCTCGCCACCGACTCCACGTCGATCAACCTTTACAAGGTGCTTAGCGCGGCGCTCCATATGGCGGCACAGGATGCACCCCGGCGCAAACTGGTGCTCAGTGAACGCAGCAACTTCCCCACCGACCTGTATATCGCCGAGGCCTTGTGCAAGGAGCGCGGCTACCGCCTGCAACTGGTGGAGGCGGCGCAACTCGAAACAGCCTTGACGGACGAGGTGGCCGTGTTGATGCTGACCCATGTGAACTACCGCACCGGCGCCATGTTCGACATGCAGGCTATCACCGCGGCCGCGCACCACCGGGGCGCCCTCATGGTCTGGGACCTGGCGCATAGCGCAGGGGCCGTGCCGGTGGACCTCGATGGCGCCGATGCGGATTTTGCGGTGGGCTGCGGCTACAAATACCTCAACGGCGGTCCCGGCGCCCCGGCCTTTGTGTGGGTCAACCCGCGTAACGCCGACCGCTTCTGGCAACCGCTGGCAGGCTGGTGGGGCCATGCGGCACCGTTCGCGTTTACGCCCGACTACCGGCCCGCGCCCGGCATCACCCGTTACCTGTGCGGCACCCAGCCCATTTTGAGCATGACGGCGCTGGACTGCGGGCTGGACAGCATACTGGCGGCACAGGGCTGCGTGGCCGGCCAGGACGCCATGGCCGCATTGCGCGGCAAATCGCTCGCGCTGACCGACCTGTTTATCGCGCTGGTCGAGCAGCGTTGCGCCGGCCACGGCCTGGAGCTGGCCACACCCCGTGCACATGCCCAGCGCGGCTCGCAGGTCAGCTTTACGCGGCAGAGCGGTGCGTTTGCCATCATGCAGGCCCTGATCGCACGCGGCGTGATCGGGGACTTCCGCGCCGGGTCCGGTGCGGCTTCCGATTCCAGCGCCGGGTCCGGTGCGGATTCCGATTCCGGCGCCGGGTCCGGTGCGGCCTCGGCATCCAGCGCCGGTGACGCGGCGGCACAGCTGGACATCCTGCGTTTTGGCTTTACGCCTTTGTACCTCGGTTTCGTCGATGTCTGGAACGCGGTCGAGCACCTGGCCCAGGTGCTGCAAAGCGGCGAGTGGCAACGGCCCGAATTCAACCGCAAACACGCGGTGACCTGATAGGCACAAAAACATGAGCACCGCCGGGCCGTTCCCGAGGGCGAATTCCGCGATGCGCAGCAAGGATACCCAATGACCACACCCGAACACATCGTTGCCGAAGAAAAAGCGCAGCTCGATTTCAGCAAGTCCATGAGTTATGGCGACTACCTGCACCTGGACGCGCTGCTGAACGCCCAGGCGCCGCTGTCGCCCGACCATAACGAGATGCTGTTCATCATCCAGCACCAGACCAGCGAGCTCTGGATGAAACTGATGCTGCACGAGCTGCGCGCTGCCATCCGCTGCGTGGCGGCAGACGACCTGGGTACTGCGTTCAAGATGCTGTCGCGCGTGAGCAAGATCATGGAGCAGCTAGTGCACGCCTGGGACGTGCTGGCCACCATGACGCCGCCGGAATACAGCGCCATCCGGCCCTACCTGGCCAACTCCAGCGGCTTCCAGAGCGCGCAGTACCGATGTATTGAATTCGCGCTGGGCAACAAAAACGCCGCCATGCTAAAACCGCACCAGCACCGTCCCGACCTGCTGGCCATGGTGCAGGCGGCCTATGAGGCGCCTTCGCTGTACGACGAGGCGCTGCGCCTGCTGGCACGGCGCGGCATTGACGTACCGGCGTCCCATACCAGCCGCGACTGGACCCAGGGTTACGT
>JANLPN010000478.1:0-13793 GCA_031367285.1 Betaproteobacteria bacterium
ATGGAGCGTACGTCAACGCCCGCGAGAGGCCCGGCTTCGAGATCGATACGCGCGCGGCGCGGAAGGAAACAAACGTGACGGGATCGCTCGACTTTCACGCCTTGTCAAAATCCTTCGTCGGCCTGAACGCGAGCCGCGTGCAGACCCGGTTCGCCGACGATGCGGTGTTTCTCGACACCAACCTGCAGCTTCCCGAAGGCCGGGATATATTTGCTCACAGGTTCGTCCAGCCTTAGCCGGCCTTCTTCGACAAGCATCATCGCCGCCACCGTGGTAATAGGTTTGCTCATTGAGTAGATGCGAAAGAGCGCGTTGCGACTCATTGGCGCGTCGACCGCTGGACTGAACTTGCCTACCGCTTCGTACTGCACGATCTTGCCGTGGCGGGAGACAAGAAGCACCGCACCGGGAATTTTGCTGGCCGTTACATCGGCCTTCAACGTGGTCGTAATACGCGCCAGACGCTCCGACGACATGCCCTGCGCTTCGGGTCGTGCGGTGGGCAGATCGGCAGCCTGCGCCGATGCAAGCAACAGCGTGGCGGTCAGCCAGATCGATGCGGATATCGCCTTGTATTGCAACATGTAGCTCCTCGGAGTCTCGGATTCCCAGGGCCAGAATACGCGGGCTCACTATCCTGCGCATTGGTAGTGTCCCTTAGAGATGAGGTCCGCCAATTTGGACAAAACTACCTGAACTGGCGCCGGGTTGACGGGCCAGTGCTGGTCTGCCACCATGGCGCGTCTACAAGATGCCCGCGTCGACAGGCGGGGGCGGCTGCGCTGCGGCCATGATCGCGAAGGACGCCATCCGCGATGTGCTCATGCGCTACTCGCGCGGGGTCGACCGCGGCGATGCCGAACTGCTGCAGACCTGTTTCCACGCCGACTCGACTGATGACCACGGCCACTGGAAGGGCAACGGTCATGACTTCGCCGACTTCATCGTCAAGTGGCTCGCGCAGCGCACCCACCACACTACGCACTCGGTAGCCAATGTCCTGATTGAACTCGATGACCACGACGACAACAAGGTCCGCGCCGAGTCGTATGCAATCGCCTATCTGCGGCGCACCGACGCCAACCACGCCGAGTGGCTCGACCTTTTCGCGGGCCGCTATATCGACCGTTTTGAGCGTCGCGATGGGCATTGGCGCATCGCCGACCGTGTCGTCGTCCATGACTGGTCCTATTCCACGCGCTTTGACGCAGGGAGCAACTTCCCGCTTTCGATGGAGAGCTTCACGCAATGACGGCGCGACCGGTCCGACCTGGAGTACCGGGGCGGCAGCTGACGAAGCGGCCAGTTGGCGACAACGCCAAGCCGCGATCCACGGCGCAGCGCGCGGTGGCGGTGATTGCCAATAATCGGCAACGTTGATTGACCGGTCCGGCCAAGACCAAACCAGCCGGTATGAAGGCAAACCGGGGCTGTAGGAAGTCGCCCGCCCGCACCGCTACAAGTTGCTTTCCACCTTCCCGTTGACCGGAGCGGCACGCGCGCCATATGTCTTTGGCGACATTAAACCGGTATGCTGATAGGTCGCTTGAGCCAGCCCCACGCTGCATCCTGATCGGCGAGGTCGAAATGTTCCACTTGCGCCTGGAGGAAGTGGCTTGCAATATTCGGCATGATATGTGCTGCGGCGCCGTCGGCAACCACCGCGACTTTCTCGATCAGCTTGTGGTGTCCTTTGACGAACTTGAGGTGCGCCAATAACGCGCCGAAGTCTTTCCAGCCAGGGAATGATTTCGCGGTGATCAAGACCCCCCGAAGCTTTCCGTGCTGGGCCAGATATGTGTCCACGCTGTCCGCCAGCACTGTGAAGTCCGCCGCTTCGAGTGGTTCTTTGAGATGAATTACCAGTATTCCATCGTCAAGTCGCATGTCGTAGCTGATCATTTGACACCTCCATACGTTGTGCTTGTGAACCAGAGTCCCTGCTGACCAACAGCTTGCGCGTACCTGGCGGGCCACGTCTGTTCGGTTGCACACACATCAAAGAACTGACCGCCCTCGATGGAACGACCGGCGATAAATTCGTCGAACCGCCGTCCCTGCGCATCCGGCCTCAGGTGGAACGCCGTGAAATAGGTTTCCGTGACAGCCTTGTTTCCGTCAACGCGGATCAGCATTTGGCCCAGTGAATGCATGGTGCGCACGAATGGTTTCGTGACGTCGCTGACCCAGGCGATGAAATCTTCGACTGGGCGGTTCACGGTTCCGTGCTCGTCCATCGCATCAGGCCAGTAGCCTCATTTCAAACGGAACCATGGCCGTTCTTTGTGCTGTCTTGACGGCCAGAGCGGTATCGGGCTACCGTAATTTGATCGGCTGAGGTGCCTATGCTGGGCTCAGGTGTGCTCAACGACCGGTAAGGGGCGACCATTCCCCTTGGTCGTACAGCCGCTTCTGTTAAGGGTTGTAGGATGCCAGCCCGCAAATATCACGCCGGATCGGACGCCGACACGACCCAGGTCGAACCATTGACACTGACCTGGCCAGCGGGGCCATTGAGCGGGGCCAACACCCGCTCGATGGCTTCCAGGATGGCAGGCAAGCGATCCGGGCCCCGCTTTTTCGTAAACGCGAAGCCGGCCCGATACGCACCGCCCCTCCAAAAGGCTATGGCCGACAGAATTTTCATTGCCAGTTCGGTGACGGCGGTGCCAAGAAAGGTTTGGATAGTTTGCCTGTCCGTGAAAGAAATTTTCTGGAGGAAGATTTGGGAATAGGTGTCGGGGCAGGATTCCCCCAAGCCGCTGCTACCCCAGAACGCGCAACCTGGCCACCAGTTGCGCCACGTCAGGCCGGGCTGGTGCTGGCCCGCCTTGCTCCACCATCCGGTCCCGTATCAGGCGCTCGAGTGTTTCCAGCTGCGGTGTGACGGTGCCGAAAAATCGCGCCTCGCCGCCCACCGCGATAAGCAGCGTGGGGAAGTCGTCCACCTCTATGGGGTCCACCAGGTCGGCCTGGTCTTCCACGTCCACCCAGATCAACCGGGCCTGCGGAAAGCGGGTCTGGATCTGTGCAAAAACAGCGCGGTAGTCGCGGCAGACACCACACCATTCGGCACACAGGCAGGCGATAAAAACGGAAGAGTCGGGCATCAGGACATTGGAACTGCAGTCACACACAACGGCCAGGGACTGGTCTGGCGGCGCAAACACGGCCCGATTTTCCCCGATTCGCGCAAGCATCCTGCAAATTGCGTACTTCCCCGATTGCGTACGGTGCCTCGAATCGCGATCATGTGGCTGCCCGCCCGCTTCCCGTGGAACCTGTTCATGCTACCCACGGGCTGATGGCCAGTGACCTGCCCAAGCTCAACCAGCCGGCCCTCGCAATGGCGGCCACCGGCAACGAACCACGGACCCGCTATCGCCTTTGCTGACCTTGCAGGACGTGTTGACCCTCAAACTGAATGCCGACTGGGTGGTGCTGAGTGCCAGCAACACCGCTGCCGCCGACGGCCGGGCCGAGGAGGCTTTGTCAGGCCTGGCACGCGGCTTTTTCTACGCCGGCAGCCGCAGCCTGCTGGCCACGCATTGGGCGGTGTACAGCGAGTCTGCCAAGCTCCTGGCAGCAGCGACCTTCGCACACTACACCGCCAATCGGCAAGCCGCCAAAGCCGAGAGCCTGCGCCAGGCCAGGCTCAAGGTGATGGCGATGCCGCAGTACCGCCATCCGGCTTTCCGGGCGCCGTATGCGTTGGTGGAAGACGGCTGGCGCTGAAGCGGGCGAGCTGATCAGGCCGCCTGTGCAACGCTGGGCTGATTGGCAGGCACTGCCGCCAGAGCCTTGATTTCAAGATCGGCAGCCGCCAACGTCTGGGCCTTGGCTGCTTCACCCATGGCCAGGCCTTCGGCGCGTACAAAACGCAGGTCGGTGACACCCAGGAAACCCAGGATGGCCTGCAGGTAACTTTCCTGGTGCTCCAGCGCGCGGCCGCCTTCGCTGGTCGAATACATGCCGCCGCGGCTCAAGGCGATGATCACGGTCTTGCCGCCGGCCAGGCCCTTTGGACCTTTTTCGGTATAGGTGAAGGTGCGGCCGGGCTGCGCGATGCGATCAATCCAGGCCTTGAGCTGGCTCGGAATCGTGAAGTTGTACAAGGGCGCGCCGATCACCACCACATCGGCCGACAGGAACTGTGTTACCAGCGCTTCAGAAACAGCGTTTTCGCGTATTTGCGCCTCGCTCAAGGTCGGGCTTGCCGGTGGCATGCGAAAGCCCAGCGAGTCCACCGACAGGTGGCTCGGGCCGTTGACGGCCAGGTCCAGATAGTCCACCACCGTGCCAGGATGGGTGGCGCTCCATTGCGCAGTGATGTTTTGCGAGAGCGCCCGCGAAACGGAGTTGCTGCCCAGGATGCTGGAGTCGATGTGAAGCAGTTTCATGGTGTGTTTCCTGAAAAGTGAACGATTGATGATGGATAGAGTATGCAGATGCACGTAGTGTTTGATAAGTAGCTATAAATGCGATAGATTGTCCCAACGGCAGGACGACTGGAGCAATAAATGCAAGACTTGAACGACATGGTGTATTTCGCCGAGGTGGTAGACAAAGGCAGTTTTGCCGCCGCCGGGCGCGCCCTGGGCCTGCCAAAGTCCAAACTGTCGCGCCGTGTGGCCGAGCTCGAAGGCCGCCTGGGCGTGCGGCTGCTGCAGCGCACCACGCGCAAGCTGTCGGTGACGGCGGTGGGCGAGCTCTACCATCGCCATTGCGCCGCCATGCGGGATGAGGCGCAGGCGGCAGCCCAGGCGGTCGCGCAGGTGCAGACCGAGCCGCGCGGCACGATACGGGTCGCCTGCCCGGTCACGCTGGCGTACACCACCATAGGCCCCCTGCTGCCTCAGTTCATGGCGCGGTATCCGGATGTGATGGTGGACCTGCGTGTGAGCAACCGGGTGGTGGATCTGGTGGAGGAAGGTTTCGATCTGGCCTTGCGGGTTCGGCCGTCGCTGGAGGACAGCGGCAGCATGGTGGTCAAGAGTTTTGGCCCCACGCAGCCCTTGCTGGTGGCCAGCCCGCTTCAGTTGGCGCGCCAAGGTACGCCCGACGTGCCGCGTGACCTTGGGCCGCTGGACACGGTGGCCATGTCGGCCGTGGACGGCCGGGCAACGTGGGAGCTGGTCGGCCCGGGTGGCGCCACCTACACGCACGTCCACCGCCCCAGGCTGGTGGCCGACGATTTGTTTACGCTGAAATATGCCGCGGTGGGCGGGGTCGGCATCTGTCTCCTGCCCGACTACATGTGCCGTGAAGAACTCCTGCGTGGCGAGCTGGCGACCATGTTGCCGGGCTGGGCTCCGCAGCCCGGCATATTCCATGCTGTCTTCCCCTCACGTCGTGGCCTGGTGCCGGCGGTGCGCCGGTTTCTGGATTTTCTGGGTGCGAACATTGCAGGAGACGGTTTGCCGGTGTATCAGGGCCCGCTTCCCGCTGTACCGTGAGTCTGAGGGGGCCACAGCAGCGGGCGATTGACTGGGAGCGACGGTCGCTTGACAGCGTGCGACGCGCCATAGTCCGTACTTACCCCGAGCCCATAAACCGGCACCCTCCCTATACTAGGCTGACCAGAATGAAACTACCCAAAGTTCACTTCGTTCGCGGCCCCTGAAAGGCGCTCAGTACATTCGGAGCGAACCGGCACCCGCTGCGCTGCATGCTGAGCTCGGAAGTTGCGCTGCTCGCCCACCCCGCTCAACCCAACCGGAGAAAACCATGTCACAAGAACTTGACTACCTGAGCCACCAAGTCGCCCATGGACGCCATTCGCGGCGGGACTTTCTGGGGCGCGCGGCGGCGCTCGGTGTATCCGCGGCCGCGGCCAACGCGCTGCTGACCAGTGCTGCGCAGGCAGCCGGGCCGCGCAAGGGCGGCGTCATGAAGGTCGGCCTGCAAGGTGGCGCCGCCACCGATAGCCTGGACCCGGCGCTGGCCGCCAACCAGGTGACCTACCACGTCGGCAACCTGTGGGGTGAGACCCTGCTGCGTACTACGCCCGCGGGCCAGCTCAAACCCTATCTCGCCACCGAGTGGCGCGCCTCGCCCGATGCCAAGGCCTGGGTGTTCAAGATTCGCAAGGGCGTGCAGTTTCACAACGGCAAGGAGATGACGCCCGACGACGTCGTCGCCACCATGCAGCGGCACAGCGGCCCGACCGCCAAGTCCGGCGCACTGGGCATCATGCGCGGCGTCGATTCGGTCACGCGCGACGGCGACAGCGTGATCTTCACGCTGACCAGTGCCAGCGCCGATTTCCCCTTCCTGCTGACCGACTACCACCTGTTGATCCAGCCCGGCGGCGGCAACGACAACCCGAAAGCCGCCATCGGCACCGGGCCCTACAAGATCGTCACCAACGAGCCCGGCGTGCGCACCATCGGCGAGCGGTTCGCCAACTACTGGGACGGCAAGTCGCGCGGCTTCGCCGACCAGGTGGAGATCACCGTGCTCAACGACGGCACGGCGCGCACGGCGGCGCTGCAAAGCGGCCGCGTGCACATCATCAACCGCATTGACCCGAAGGTGGTGGAGCTGATCAAGCGCGCCCCGGGGGTCACGGTGCAGAGCGTTTCCGGCCGCGGCCACTATGTGTTCATCGCGCATTGCAATACCGCACCGTTCAACAACAACGACCTGCGCCTGGCGCTCAAATACGCGATGGACCGCAAGGAGATGGTCGACAAGCTGCTGCGCGGCTTTGGCACCGTGGGCAACGATTTTCCGATCAACGCCGCTTACCCGATGTTCAGCGAGCTGCCGCAGCGGCCGTTTGACACCGACAAGGCGGCATTCCACTACAAGAAGTCCGGCGTCACCGACCCCATCGTGCTGCGCACCTCTGAAGTCGCCTTCCCGGGCGCCGTGGATGCCGCGCAGTTGTACCAGGCCACCTGCGCCAAGGCCGGCATCAAGCTCGAAGTCAAACGCGAGCCGGGCGACGGCTACTGGTCCACCGTCTGGAACAAACAACCTTTCTCGACCTCCTACTGGGGTGGGCGGCCGGTGCAGGACCAGATGTACTCGACCGCCTACATCACGGGCGCCGACTGGAACGACACGCGTTTCTTCAACCCGAAGTTCGACCAGATGGTGGCTGCCGCGCGCTCCGAGCTGAACCCGGCCAAACGCAAGCAGATGTACAAGGACATGGCGGTCATCGTGCACGAGGAAGGCGGCGTGATCATCCCGATGTTCAACGACGCCATCGACGCCACCGGCCCCAAGGTCGGTGGCTGGGTGAAGAACCCCACCGGCGAATTAATGGGCGGCATGGCGGCCTCCGAGTGCTGGCTCGAGGCCTGAACGGCCGCGTTCCGAAGCGCCGATGTCCTCGCCCTTGCTGAGGCAGGTGGCCCAGCGCCTGCTGCTGGGCCTGCTCATGCTTCTGGGCGTGTCGGTGCTGATCTTTGCCGGCACCCAGATGCTGCCCGGTGACGTGGCGCAGGCCATCCTCGGCCAGTCCGCCACGCCCGAGGCACTGGCCAACCTGCGCCGGGAGATGGGCCTGGGGGACCCGGCCTGGCTGCGTTACTGGAACTGGCTCAGCGGCGCCCTGCACGGCGACTTCGGCAAGGCGCTCTCGAACGGGCAGGACATCTCCACCGCGCTCGGCAAGCGCCTGCTCAACACGCTGTTCCTGGCGGCCTGTGCCGCCGTGGTGTCGGTGCCACTGGCGATCGCGCTGGGCCTGGTGGCCGTGCGTTTTCGCAATGGTTTCGTGGACCGCCTGATTTCCGGCCTGGGCCTGGCGTCCACCTCGCTGCCGGCGTTTTTCGTCGGCTACGTGCTACTGTATTTCTTTGCCGTGAAGTTGCAGTGGGTCACCAGCGTCTCGACGGTGTTTGACGGCATGCCGCTGTCCGAGCGGCTCGCCGCGATCATCCTGCCGGTGGCCGTGCTCACCACGGAGGTACTGGCGCACATGATGCGCATGACACGCGCCGCCATCCTCAACGTCATGCAGTCGGCCTACATCGAGACGGCCGAACTCAAGGGCCTGAGTGGCCTGCAGATCATCTACCGCCACGCCATGCCGAACGCGCTGGCACCGATCATCAACGTGGTGATGCTCAATCTCGCGTTCCTGGTGGTCGGCGTGGTGGTGGTGGAGGTGATTTTCGTTTATCCCGGCATGGGCCAGTACCTGGTCGATCACGTGGCCACGCGCGACGTTCCCGTGGTGCAGGCCTGTGGCCTGGTGTTTGCCACCGTGTACATCACCATGAACATCATCGCCGACATCGCCGGTGTGATGTCCAATCCGCGCCTGCGGCACCCGAAATAGGTACAAGCGTGATGTACTGGCGTCGCATACCCTTATCGGCGCTGATCGGCCTGCTGCTCACACTGGCCGTCGTGCTGGTGGCTTTACTCGCACCCTGGATCGCCCCCTTCGGCACCGGTGATGTAGTCGGCGACGTGTGGGCACCCGCGTCCGACAAGTTCTGGCTGGGCACCGACAACCTCGGGCGCGACCTGCTGTCGCGCATGATGCACGGCGCACGCGTCACACTGACGATTGCCGGGGCGGCCACGGCGCTGTCCTTCACCATGGGCTCGATCCTGGGCTTCGTGGCCGCGGTATCGGGCGGCTGGATCGACCAGTGGCTCTCGCGTGGGGTCGATCTGCTGATGGCCATCCCGACGCTGATACTCGCGCTGGTG
The DNA here is from genome assembly GCA_031367285.1 of Betaproteobacteria bacterium. Lineage (GTDB taxonomy): Bacteria > Pseudomonadota > Gammaproteobacteria > Burkholderiales > Burkholderiaceae_C > CAISIP01. Next base: position 8,677 of record JANLPN010000478.1, read on the forward strand.
GTGCTGTCGGTGCTGCCATCCTCGGTCACGGTGCTGGTGCTGGTGCTCGGGGTGCTCGACGCCACGCGCGTGTTCCGGCTGTCGCGCGCAGTGGCGGTGGACATCAACGTGATGGATTATGTGGAAGCCGCGCGGCTGCGCGGCGAAAAGACCGCCTGGATCGTCTTTTCGGAGATTCTGCCGAATGCCCTGACGCCGCTGATCTCGGAACTTGGCCTGCGTTTCATTTTTGCCGTGTTGTTCCTCTCCGCGCTGTCCTTCCTGGGCCTGGGGGTGCAGCCGCCCGACGCCGACTGGGGCGCCATGGTGCGGGAAAACAAGGAAGGCATCGTGTTCGGCATTCCGGCCGCGCTGATACCGGCCGCGGCGATCGGCGTGCTCACGATCTCGGTCAACCTGGTCGCGGACTGGGTACTGAATCGCACCTCCGACCTGAAGGGCGGGCGCGGCGCATGAGAACACCCCCGTTACGGCGTACTTCCACGGCGGCCCACGAACAGACGCAAAGAGTCGCGATATGAACTCCCCGGCGCCCTTAGTGCTGGAGATCCGCAATCTGCGTATCGAGGCCACAGTGTTTCCGCCGGGAGAGCCGGCGCGCGATATTCTGATCGTGGACGACGTATCGCTGACGCTGCAAAAAGGCCGTGTGCTGGGTTTGATCGGCGAGTCCGGCGCCGGCAAGTCCACCATCGGACTCTCGGCGCTTGGTTATGGGCGCGGGGGTGTGCGTATCACCGGCGGTGAGGTGTTGCTGAATGGCCGCGACATCCTCAAAGGCGGCAACAAGCGCTTGCGGGCCTTGCGCGGGCGCGAGGTGTCGTATGTGGCGCAGTCGGCCGCGGCCGCCTTCAACCCCTCGCACCGGCTGATGGGCCAGGTGGTGGAATCGGCCCTGCACCATGGCGTGGCAAACCGCGCGCAGGCCGAACAACGCGCCGTGGCGCTGTTCCGCAAGCTGGGGCTGCCGGACCCGGAGAACTTTGGCCGGCGTTTTCCGCACCAGGTGTCGGGCGGGCAGTTGCAGCGCGCCATGACGGCCATGGCACTGTGCGCCGAGCCGGACCTGATCGTGTTTGACGAGCCCACCACGGCGCTCGACGTTACGACCCAGATCGACGTGCTGGCCGCCATCAAGGATGCGATCCGCGATACCGGTGTGGCGGCGCTGTACATCACGCACGACCTGGCCGTGGTGGCCCAAGTGTCGGACGACATCATGGTGCTGCGCCATGGAAAAATGGTCGAGCTGGGCCAGACCGCTCAGATCATCCATGCGCCGGCGCAGGACTACACACGGGCGCTGGTCTCGGTGCGCTCCATCGCGCACGACGAGCAGAAACCCGCACCGCAAGCTCTGCTGGAGGTGCGTAACGTGACGGCCAGTTATGCCGGGCGCCAAGTCAAGGTACTCGACCAGGTGTCGGTGCGGCTCAGCATGGGCCAGACGCTGGCGGTGGTGGGGGAGTCCGGCTCGGGCAAGTCCACGCTGGCGCGTGTCATTACCGGGCTGCTGGCGCCCATGCAAGGGGAAATCCTGTTTGACGGACAGGCCCTGCCGGCGCGCCTGCCACTGCGCAGCAAGGAACAGTTGCGCGAGCTGCAGATGATCTACCAGATGGCCGACGTGGCCATGAACCCGCGCCACACGGTGGGCAAGATCATCGGTCGCCCGCTGGAGTTCTACTTCGGCATGCGCGGCCGCGAAAAGGAGCGGCGCGTCCAGCAGCTGCTGGACGAAATCGAAATGGGCGCGGGTTATATCGACCGCTACCCGGCCGAGCTTTCCGGCGGGCAAAAGCAGCGTGTATGTATTGCACGGGCATTGGCGGCCAAACCGAAGATCATCATCTGCGACGAGGTGACCAGCGCGCTCGACCCGCTGGTGGCGGACGGCATCCTGAAATTGCTGATGAACCTGCAAAAAATCGAAAGCGTGGCCTACCTGTACATCACGCACGACCTGGCCACGGTCAAAGCCATCGCCGATTCGATTGCCGTGATGTGCCAGGGCAAGGTCGTGCGTTACGGACCCAAGTCCGAAGTGCTCACGCCGCCGTTTGACGACTACACGGATCTGCTGCTGTCGTCGGTGCCCGAGATGGAAGTCGGCTGGCTGGAACAGGCCATCAAACGCCGGCGCATGGAAAGCGCCGGGAACTGAATCGAAAGCTGGCAACGCTTCGCGCTGGCTCTATGGACGCACCGGCTCCTTCAGAATGGCCGGGTCAAACGGAGCGCGGCTGAACACTTCGCGCAGCATGGGCTCGAAATGGGCCAGCGGTTTGCTTGGGTAGGCCGGGTCAAACGCCGACTGGTCGTACCGCTCGCAAAAACGCCAGCAAGCCGCATACCAGGGGTGGTCCTTGTAGGCCAGGTAGCCATCCGGGTCGCGGCCATAGTGCTGCGCGTAGTATTTCATCTGGAACAGGCCGTGCATCTCGATGATCCAGGTGACTTCGGCGCGCACATAAGGCCGCACAATGGCCGCGGCAAGCTGCGAATGGTTTTCCGGCGCCAGTTCGTCACCGAGGTCGTGTACCAGCGCGGCCACAATGGTTTCGATGTCGGCGCCATCGGCTTCGGCGCGCGTGGCGCTTTGCAGCGAATGCTCCAGCCGGCTCACCTGGTAGCCCTGGATGGAGTCGCCCAGACGCCGCAGCGCCACCAGCAGGCGCTCAGGCAATTCGCGGATGTAGTCGTCTTCCAGCTTGTGCAGGAAATGGTAGTCCTGCGCCGTGCCGTCTTTCATGGCGATGAAATCAACGGTTTCCATAGTGATCCTTTGTGCGGTGAAACTCAGGCTCTCAAACACCAAACCGGCGCTGCAACACGCGGTAGCGGCTGCGCGGGCCATCGCGGTCAATGTAGCAGCCCTGCAGCTGGCGGTGCCCCTCGGACGGGTCAAACGCGGTGCGGCCATGTAATACCCGGTTGTTGTCGAACATCATCATCTGGCCCGGATCGAGCTTAAAGCGCAACTCGTAGCGCGGGTCTTCGAACAGCAGCCCCAGGCGCCGGCGGGCTGCGTGGAAACTGCGTGTATCCGCCTCGGACATCAGCGGGATGTCGTCCAGGCGCGGGCTGTAATGCACACCCAGCATCTCGCCGCTGCCGTCCTGCTCGATCATCGGTTTGATGGCCACCAGGCTGGTGTTTGCGTCGCGGTATTCGAAGCGCACCGGCACCCGGCTAAGCAAGTCAAAACCCGCCGGGTCTTCGGCCTTCAGTTGCGCGGCTACCGCCAGGCTGTCCACCAGCGTGGACAGGCCACCCGAGGTTTCGTTTTGCAGGCATTGCAGCAGCTGTATGCCGGGCACCGGCGTGCGGTAGGGGTTGTCGGTGTGCGGGCCGAGCGCCACCGGGCGGTAGGCCAGGTCGGTCGAGTCGGGGCGTGAATAGACTTCGAAGAAGGCGCCGAAATTGGTGTCGCGCACAAAACCGAAATGCCGCGCAATGCCCAAGATCGAATCGGGTTGCGTGGGTGTGCCGTGCACCTGCACAAAACCGAGGGTGATGAAGTCCCTCAGCGCGCGGTGCAAGACCTCGTCTTGCTGCAGCGCACTCCACTGGTAGACCGGCTGCGGTTGCAGGTCGGCCAGCCAGGGTCTGGCGGGCGGACAACCCTCACTCAAGGTCACGCCGGCGAGCAATTCCTGCACGTCAAACCTGCCCGCGAATCCGTCGCTGAACGCCAGATGCAGCTGCGTGTTGTCGAGCCAGGCGCCGGTCAACTGCAGGTCGTCGGGCAACAAATGCGGGTTCATGAGGCGCTGGCCCGTGATCCGGTCGCGCTGCGACGGGTCCGGGCTGCGGGCCCGCAGCCACAGGGCCGGCAGGACAGTGTCGGTTGCGACGTCGCGCAGCATTACACGCGGCGCCCCGGCACCTTCCTCGATACATATCTCAGGCATGACCTGCTCTCTCCGTAGTCCAATTGAACGTGAGTGTCACCGCAATCCCGGACGGAAACAAACGATGAATCACGCGTTGCAAAATTAGCGACGCTAATGCCATGGCGCAAGGCGCGGGCGAATACCAGCCTGGCTACTTCACTCCCGCCTTGGGGTTACACGCGGTCGGGAAGCTTTATGAAGGCCATGCCTTCTTCCGGCTTGCCTGACCTCCGCTCACGCCGTCTGCGGTTGCCGGCCGTCGTGCTTGGCGCCGCCGCGCGGGCTGAGTTTCGGCAAGGTCTTGATGGCCGCACCGGCTTTCTGCTCGGCGACCCGCAAGTCGTAGATGGTTTGCAGGTTCAGCCAGAACTGCGGGCTGTTGCCGAAGAAATGGCCCAGGCGCAGGGCGGTGTCGCCGGTAACGGCGCGTTGGCCTCTCAGAATATCGCTGACGCGATTGCTGGGCACCTGCAACTGGCGGCCAAGTTCCGCCGCGCTCATGTTGTCCAAAGCTTCGAGTTGTGCGGCGAGATGTTCACCCGGATGTATTGCGCTGCGTCCCATGATTTACTCCTAGTGGTAATCCACAATTTCAACGTTGCTGGGGCCTCTTCCCGTCTTGGGCCATTCGAAGCACAGCCGCCACTGGTCATTGATGCGGATGCTATATTGGCCTTTGCGATCGCCTTTCAGGGCCTCAAGCCGATTGCCCGGCAAATCCAGGTCTTGTAGCGAAGTCGCCGCGTCCAACTGGTCCAGATGCAGTTCGGCCTTGCGCTCAAAGCCTGAAAAGGCCTTGACGCGTTTCCCTTCGGCGAAAGTCCTGGTTCGCTTGTCCCGATAGCTGACGACCATGCGTCTGTATCGTACCGGATAATACCAATGCGCGATACGTTAAGCGTATTGATTGATGCCGGGACCACCGACGCTCACGCGCCCGGTCCCTTTCAGCGGATACTTGCCGCAGCCCTGCAATGATCTCTCACATCGCCCTTACCGAAAGCGGCAAACCCAAATACGCGTCCATCGCGGCTGAGCTGGCCCAGGCCATCCTCGCCGGCCAGCTAGCGCCGGGCGAAAAGTTGCCTCCGCACCGTGTGCTGGCCAAACGCCTGGGCGTGACCACCGGCACCATCAGCCGGGCCTACGCTAATCTCGAGCAGCAGGCGCTTGCGTTGGCCCGGGTGGGTGACGGCACTTACGTGCGCAACCTCGAAACCG
>JANLPN010000489.1:0-2119 GCA_031367285.1 Betaproteobacteria bacterium
TCTCCGCGTTGGACGCGGAACTGCGCGCCAGCCTGCGCCAGGAGTTTGCCCAACGCATCGCCGCGGCGGGCATGGCCACCGTGCTCGTCACGCACGACGTGGCCGAGGCACGGGTGATGGCGCAACGCGGTTTCCGGCTGCTGGCGGGGCGGCTTCAGCCGTTGTGGTGACGCCGCGTTTCGAAGGTTTGGCAGCGCAACCGGGCAGTGGTGGAATTTACACCACGTCATGGTGGAAATTCCGCCACCAGGATGCCGGACCTGAACCCGGCGCGAGCCTGTCCGCGACCTGGCTCCAGGCTCGCTGGTATCCTTGAACTGGATGTCCCCCAACAGTTTCTCCGACCTTACGCAACAGCGCGACTTCATGCGTTTATGGACGGCCCGGTTTTTCGGCACCACGGGCAACCAGATGTTGATGGTGGCGATTGGCTGGCAGATGTACGAGCTGACCGGCAGCGCCTGGGACCTGGGCCTGGTGGGCCTGTACCAGTTCGCACCGGCCTTGCTGCTTACGCTGGTGGCCGGACACGTGGCGGACCGTGCGCACCGAGGGCGCATCATGGCCACGTGTATGGTGGTGCAGGCGCTGGTGGCCGGGCTGCTGGTGGCTGGCACGCAGGGCGTGGGTGCTTCCAGTGCATGGGTGTCACGCGAGCTCCTGCTGGCGGTGTCGGTCGCGCTGGGGGTGACCAGGGCTTTCCAGATGCCGGCCCACCAGTCGCTCACGCCCATGTTGTTGCCGCCGGGCTTGTTGTCGCGTGGGCTGGCCTTCAGCTCGGCCGGTTCGCAAGCGGCGATCATTGGTGGCCCGGCTCTCGGCGGGTTGTTGTTTGTGGCCGGAGCCAGCGCGGTCTACGCTGCCTGCGCGCTGGCGTTTGTGGTGGCCTGTGTGCTGGTGCTTCAGCTGCGCTACCAACATACGCGGCCCGAGGCCGAGCCGGTATCGCTGCGCACGGTGCTGGCCGGCGTTGCTTTTGTGTGGCAACGCAAGGTGGTGCTGGGCGCCGTGTCGCTGGATTTGTTCGCCGTCCTGCTTGGGGGCGCCACGGCGTTGCTGCCGATGTTTGCCAAGGACATATTGCAGGTCGGTCCCTGGGGCCTGGGCCTGCTGCGCGGGGCACCGGCGGCGGGTGCGTTGTTGATGTCGGCGCTGTTGACGCGTTGGCCGCTGCGGCGCAAGGTTGGCCGTACATTGTTGCTCGCAGTAGCCTTGTTCGGGCTGTGTATGGTGGTGTTCGGCCTGTCGACGAGCTTTCTGCTGTCGCTGGTGGTGCTGGCGGTCTCGGGCGGCGCCGACACGGTGAGTGTGGTGGTACGCCAGACGCTGGTGCAGATAGAAACCCCGGATGGGATGCGCGGCCGCGTGAGCGCCGTGAACTCGGTATTCATCGGTGCCAGCAACCAGCTCGGCGAGTTCGAGTCGGGCGCCACCGCGGCCCTGCTCGGACCGGTGGGTTCGGTGGTGCTGGGCGGCATCGGTACCTTGCTGGTGGCAGCGCTGTGGATCAAGGCGTTTCCTTCGCTGGCCCGGCGGGACTGGCTGGATCGCGGTTGACTTGGACCTCCGGGAAGGGCTGCTTGGTGTGCCGGGGTTGCGGGCGTCAGCTTGCGGAGGCTTGGTGGGCCAGCGCAGCAGGAGTCAGGATGCGGAGACCTGGTGGGCCAGCGCGCCGGGTGTCCACGCCGTCTCGCCTCCAATCGCGCAGATGGTGTTTGTAGCGCGCGTGGAGGGTTGGCGTGACCACCGTGGTTTGGACGCGTGGCGTATGTAGCAGGCGCGAATAATTCCGGCGAACCGGCGCAGCCACCCGTCACGCCCGACTTGCGAGAGAGCGTGCCGAGGTGGGGTACCGGATACCGATTGCCGGATACCAGTTGCCTGATGTCATTGGTCAGTGCCAGTGGCAGGCACCGGATAGCGGATGCACTGTGGGATTTCGACTTCCGGGTGCTGATGGCTGCGGCAGAACCACGGGCCATTTCGCAACGCACGCAGTAGCACCCGTTAGGGTCGTGAGCTGGTGGTGAATGGGCGCAGGGTCTGTTCGCGGTTGCTACAGACATTGCGCGCCAACCACCGCGTTGACGCAGCCGCATTGGCACGGCAGAAGCAGACG
>JANLPN010000502.1:0-38156 GCA_031367285.1 Betaproteobacteria bacterium
ATCCAGCCGCAGCTGGCGCTCGCAACCGATCAGGTGATCTTCCATCAGGCGCTCGGCTACTGCGTAGTCGCCGGCTTCGATGGCGTCCAGGATTTCCAGGTGCTCGTGCACCGAGCAGGTATTGGTGCCGGGCACGTCGTACAACGCCGTCATGAGCGAGGTCTGCGAGACCACGCGCTTCAGGTGCTGGTTGAGCGCCGCGTTGCCGGTGGCCGCGGCCAGGTCGAGATGGAACTTGCCGGCCAGGCGGATGTAGCGGCCGTTGTCGCCGACGCGGTTGGCCTCGCGCTCTTCGGCCACCTGCAGGCGCACGTCGTTCAACCAGAGCTGCTTGCTGCTTTTGGCGAGTGTGCGTACCACGCCCGCTTCCAGAATGCGCCGCAGGCTGTAGGTGTCGCGCGTGAGATCCACCGAAGGCCGCGCTACGAACGCGCCGCGGTTGGGAATCAGGTCCACCAACTGCTCCGTAGCCAGCCGGTCCAGTACCTTGCGGATCACGCCGCGCGTGGTGCTGTAGATGCGGCACAGGTCGATCTCGGGCAGCTTGGTGCCGGGTTTGATGCGGTGCTCGTAGATCGCAAGCTCGATCTGCTTCTGGATACGCGTTTCGTCGCTTTCGTCCCGTGCATGCACCTCTGTGGCCGGGCCTTCGGCGGCTTGATCCTGGGACTTGCTGGGGTTGAGAGTCATGGTTTTAGGCGAAAAGTCAGTTCTATATTGTGCACAATAATAAATAAAAGTAAACACTTTTGTTAACAAAATAGAAAATTTATGATCACAAAAATTGATCATGTTAGGTATACCTGTTAACACAACCGCAAATTGCGTGCCACGTGGCTGGTCACCCATCGCGCCACAGGGTTGTGCGCGGGTCGCCGAGAGCGAAACGATGCGGAAAAAACCCACAAGGTCTTCGATACCAGTATTTGCAAAAGTGGCCTTCAGTGCAAAGTCTTGTTCTCAATCGTGGTGCGTTGTGGCCCGCTTTGGGGCGGCGCTTGGACTTTTGAGTTGGCCGGAATAGCTGCCGGGTCAGGTTGGCGAGGCAATTGCTGGCGAAGTTGGTCGCAAGCAAAGCCGCGGGCGGGCCGCCGCCGTCGCTTCACTCCGACGGTCGCGCTGCGCGTCGACTCCCCTGCGGTGCTCGCTTTCACGGCCGCATCGCGGACCTCGCTGCGTTCGCTTTGCTCTCTGCGCTCGGACAACCGCGATGTGAATGTTGACGAAGCGCGCCGCGCGCGCGGCCCTGAACGCTCCGCTCCTCAGCGTCGAAGAGGCATGCCGTCAGCGACCCGCCCGTGGCTTTGCCGCCGGGTTGCGGTAAACGCCTACGGGCGCAGGGCAGGGCAGCCTATGGAGGCACAGTTCAAGGCGACGTGTATGCGCGGGTCGGCGTAGCGGAGGCGCAGCTGTTCGTGTTGGTGCGGGCGCCGGCAGCGGTTACGATGCTGTTTTGAAATGGGGCTCGACATGCGCATCTTCCGCACACTCCTGATCCTGCTCGCCGCGCTGTGGCTCGCCGGCTGTGGCACACCCTATGCCACCGTGCCGAATGCGCAGGGTGAAGCGGTGATGCTGCTCGGTCATGACCCGACCGCGTATTTCACCAAAGGGGAGCCGGCGCGTGGCAAGCCTGAGTTCAAGGTGAATCTTCCAAACCGCACCTACTACTTCACCAGTGCCGAGAGCAAAGCGCTTTTCATTGCGGACCCTGACCGGTACGAGCCGCAGTACGGTGGCTTTTGCTCCAGCGGCGCGGCTTTTGCCCTCAAGCTCGGCAGCGATCCGACGGCGTGGCAAATCTACGATGGCCGGCTGTTCATTTTTGGCGATGTGCTGGGCAAGACCGCGTGGCAACTCGACCCGCGGTGGAACGTTGACCATGCCGACAGCTTATGGCCCGATATGCGTGCCAATGGCTGGCGGGGCCAGTCCCTGATGCGTTACGCGAACAAGGTTCCGCACTACAAGACCGGGGCACAGATCGTGCAGGAGTGGAAGCAGAAAGACCCCGCCATGACCTGGCCGGTGTACGACACCGGCGGCATGCTCAACAACCTATTTCTGAAACCGCCGGGCTGGCGTGCCGCAGAGGGCTTCAGCCAGCCGGCGTTGGGTTATCCGCAGTAGGCAATCGCCATCGCGGGTCTTTGCGGCAGCGGACCGTGGTGTCAGAGCTTCTTGGCTTTGGCTTCGGCCACGGCTTTGGCCAATTCCTCCCCGCTCTTGTAATGCGGCACGCGGAAAATCAGGCGTTTGGTACGCTGCCAGAAGCTGTTGTTGCCTGCGACTTCCTCATTCCAGTATTTATCAGCCAGCTGGAGGTTCCTGGGTTCGTCCAGCATCCAGGCATCGCGCGACGCGGCGCCGCCAAAAATGTACAGCTTGCCGTTGACCATGCGCCAGGTGTCGGCGTCGCCTCCCCAGGGAATACCGTAGACCAGGCCATCGGCGCAGTAGCCGCCAAACTGCGGCTGGTATTTGGTGGGCTCCTTGTCGAACAAGGCCTTGTTTTCGGCGCTGGCAAAACGGAAGGTCACGCCCTGGTAATCGCTCTTGAACTGGGGCGACCCCTGGACGTATTTGTCCTGTGTGAAATAGGCCACCACATCGGCGCCCTTGAGCATGACCCCGGAGTCGCCGCCATCGGCAACGGCATTGACGGGCCGCAGAGTTCCGGATGGATTCTGGGCTGTTATGGCGGTACAGCCCGACAGGCCGATGACCAGCAGCCCGAGGGCCAGAAATCGTGAAAAAGCAGGGTTCATGGTGAAGTCTCCAGTGAATAGTCGCCGATGGGAGAGAGATGCGATGCCGCCGCAATTGGTTCCGTGGTCGCGCCAAGATAAGGCGCTGGCCATCCAAAAAGCGCACTGGCACTTTCGCAGCGTTGCCGCAGATCCTGCTTGTTTGCGCCGCCAAGGTGGATGATCGCATAACGGTAGCTGCCCAGCCATTTGAAGTCGCGTTGCATGGAGCCACGCGGCTTGGGAAATTCGAGCAGCAGCCCATCCGGGAAGGCGGCGGTGAACGCCGCGCGCTGTTCCGGCCGCGGCATGTTGACCGGCGTGCGCGGGTTGAAGATGCGGTACACAAAGCTGGACGCTGCCCCGGACACGGCCGCCACGCGCGGCAGCTGGCCCGGGTCCCGGCCCCAGGCCAGCTCCAGCGCCATGCGGTGCAGGTCAATCCCTTCGACGCGCCGGTACAGGTCGGAAAACTGGGGCGCCATGCGGGGGTTGAACTCGATCACGGTCAACTTGCCGCTCACCGGGTCGAGGAAGAACTCCATGTTGAACATGCCGTGCGTGAACCCGATGGCGTGCAGAAAACTGCGCGCAACGTCCATCGCCTGCGTGTGCACCGCAGCCGCCAGTCCGCAGGGGTAGTCAAACCGCATGAACGCTTCGGTCCCAGGGTACATCACGGCCTGCACAATCCCTATCTGGTGCACCGCTCCATCAAAAACATAACCGTCCATGTTGTACTGCGCGCCCCCAACCGGTTGCTCCAGCAGCAGGCGGTGCGCCGTGCCGGCCTGTGGCAGGCGCTCTCGCGCAATCTGCTCGAACGGCTCGACCAGATGCCGTATGACCCATAGCTCCCAGCGGCTGAACCGGGTATGCGCATGCAACTGTTCCCGGCTTGACACGGTCGCGGCAAGCACTGAAAAAGCAGCCTTGACCGGCTTGACGAACTGCGGATAAGCCAGGCCTTCGGGTACCGGCTCTCCATACGCCACATCGAGTGCACTGAAGGGCAGGTTGGCGTGCGGGCAAACTTCTTCCATTACCTGCCTGGCGTGCAGCTTGTGCTGGCAGGCCAGCACCGCCTGCACCGGTGTACCCGGCCAGCCCATGCGTTCCGCCAGCAAGGCTGCGGCGAGCGCCCCAAACTGCTCATGGCTGGACACCACCGCGCCCCAGCCTGCACCCCGGGCACGCTGCTCCATACGGTCCACAAAGCGCCGCATGTTAAACCAGGCAAGGCGGGTATTGCTGGGAAAGGAAAACAGGTCAAAACCCAGGCTGTCGAAGTCAAAACCCTCGCGCCAGCGCGCGAAGCCGGCCTGGTCCCAGTCGTAATTGAACAGCACCAGCGTGCGGCCGGGTGCCTTAACGGGTGGTGTCATTGAGCGACCAGTCATAGTCCAGGTAGCTGATGGGCACTGTGCCGGATTTCAGCTTTTCACGGTCGGCCGGTGCGTCCGCCAACTGGTCGGCGTAACGCGCGAGCAGATCCTCGATCCGGCGAAAGCCTTTGTCGCCTTTCTCGAAATCTTCCCTGAACCACTTGAAGATCGAGCTGATTTCGGCCTTGCCATTGACGAAGCGATTACGGGTGTGGTCGCCCATGAAACGCAGCATGCCATCGTCCAGCAGGTTGTCGAGCCGGGCTGCGGTAAATGCCTCGGGCAGCAGCGCCGGGCAACCGATGGACGCGCAGTTCACGGCGGCGTGTAGGCGCGGGTCGGCGTATTTTGGCCGCAACTGCTCGTGTTCGATCCAGTCCAGGTGGCGCTCTTCGCCCAGCAGCGTAAAGAATTTTTTCTTCCAGGCGCTTTGCAGCAGGTTACCCAAATCCTTGATGGACTTCAGGTCCGGGTATTTGGCAAGTACCAGCTCCAGCGTAAAACCGTTGTAGGCGTTGATCAGAAACGCCATCTGCTGTTCGCGCGAGAAGCCGGCAAAGCTGGCTGCGGTAACGGCAGACCATTCGGCCAGCAGCTTTTTCAGCACCGCACGTTCAGCCAGCAGGCCCCGGTAGTCCACCCGCGACTGCTTGTTGTCGGGCAGCCAGCGCACATGTTTCCTGAGCAGCGCGTCCCAGGCCGCATACCCATGGTCCGGCGCGGCGGCCGGCTGGGCGCGCGCGGAGCGCAGCACCAGGGAGGTGCCCATACCGGCCACCGCGGTCAGGATCAAACGTCGGCGAAGCATGGATCAGCCTCTTTTCCAGTCATGGTACTTGCGCACCCACTCCAGCAGCCGAAGCGGTTGGTGGGCGCGTTTCCATTCCCCGGCGGCGTATTTGTTGGCCTCGGCCAGCGTGGGGTAGGTATGGATGGTGCCCAGGATCTTGTTCATGCCCAGGCCGTGTTTCATGGCCAGCACGTATTCGGCCAGCAGGTCGCCGGCGTGGATGCCGACTATGGTCACGCCCAGGATCCGGTCCTTGCCCGGCACGGTGAGTACCTTCACAAAACCATAGGCCTCGCTGTCGGCAATGGCGCGGTCGAGGTCGTGGGTGCCGTACTTCACCACCTCGTAGTCAATACCTTGCTCTTTGGCTTCCTGTTCGTTCAGGCCCACGCGCGCCACCTCGGGGTCGATAAAGGTGGCCCAGGGAATTACCGAGTAGTCGGCCTTGAACTTCTTGAAGTCGCCAAACAGCGCATTCACCGCCGCATACCAGGCCTGGTGGGCCGCCACGTGCGTGAACTGGTAGGGCCCGGCCACGTCGCCGGCCGCGTAGATATTGGGGTAGAGGGTTTGCAGGTATTCGTTGGTGTCCACGGTCTTGTGTGTGGGTATGCCCAGCTCTTCCAGTCCGTAACCGGACAGGCGCGCGACACGCCCCACGGCGCAGATCAGGGCATCGAATTCAAGGTGTATTTCCCGGCCCTGGTGTTCGACGACGATGAATTTCGCGTCACCGGTCTTTTCGCAACGCAGCGCCTTGTGCGAGGTCAGCACCTTCACACCGTCGGCCTGCAAGGCCTTGCGCGCCAGCTCCGACACCTCCTCGTCCTCGCGCAGCATGATACGCGGCGCCATCTCCACCTGCGTCACCTCCGCGCCCAGCCGCGCGAACGCCTGCGCCAGTTCGCAGCCTATGGGCCCGCCACCCAGCAGCACCATGCGCCGGGGCATCTGGTCGAGTTTGGCAAACTCGTCCCACAGGGTGTCGCTGGTCACGTAGCCCACGGCGTCCAGGCCGGGCAGGGGTGGCACAAACGGCCGTGCACCGGCGGCGATCACGATATTGCGCGTGGTAAGCACGCGTGTGCCACCGCTATTGAGCGTGATCTCCACGGTCCAGGGGTTGATGATTTTTGCGTGACCCAGCAACACCTCCACGCCCAGGGACGTGTAGCGTTCCACGCTGTCGTGCGGGGCGATCTCGGCAATCACGGCATGGATACGCGCCATCACCTCCCGGAAGCTGAAGCTGGTGCTGGCAGTGGCCAGGCCGTAGTTGGCCGAGTGCTGGATCTGGTGCCGCAACTTGGCGGTCTTGATCAGCGCCTTGCTCGGCACACAGCCGAAGTTCAGGCAATCGCCGCCCATCTTGTGGGCTTCCACCAGCGTTACCTTGGACTTCACGGCCGCCGCTATCAGCGCACTCACCAGGCCACCCGATCCGGCCCCGATGACGACCAGGTTGCGCTCGAAAGTCTTGGGGCGCACCGCCTTCCAGCGTGCGTACACCTTTTGCCTGCGTACCGCATCCACCACCTTCTTGGCAAGCAGCGGGAAAATCCCCAACAGCACGAATGCACCGATCAAACCGGGCGACAGAATGGAACGCAGGGAATCGATACGTGCGATCTCGGTGCCCGCGTAGACGTAAGCCACCGTTCCGGCAAACATGCCGAGCTGGCTGACCCAGAAGAAGGTCCAGGTCTTGATACGCGTCAAACCCATCAACAGGTTCAATGCAAAAAATGGTATGGCGGGTATCAGGCGCAGCGTGAACAGGTAAAACGCGCCTTCCTTGTCTATGCCTTTGTTGACCTCGGCCAGCCGTTTGCCAAAGCGCTTTTCTATGGCTTCGCGCAGCACCGTGCGGGCCGCGAGCATGGCCAGCGTGGCCCCCAGCGTGGAGGCCAGCGAGACCACTACCGTGCCCCACACCAGCCCAAAACTGGCCCCGCAGGCCAGCGTCATGATGGCCGCGCCTGGCAGGGACAAGGCGGTAATCAGCACGTACACGGTAAAAAACGCCAGCGTCACCGCCACCGGGTTTTCCCGGTAGGTCGCGCTGAAACCAGCCTGGCTCTGCTTGATATAGGCCAGGCTGAAGTAGTGGCCCAGATCCAGCGCAAAGAAACCAATCGCGGCAACAACCAGCACCGCCAGTACCAACAGTTTTTTCAAGCTCAAAGGCGAGTCCTGTTCCGGATGTATTGTTGTTATGTACGCAACGGAGTGGGTTCTGGATGCAGTGTCGCGGGCGTGGCCGGATTCTTACATCTTTGTTCAGCCTTGGGGGAAAGCAGCCTTGAGCGGTGCTGCCTGCGCCATGGTCTGCTCATACCCGGCCTGGATGGCGCGTTCGCGAAATTCCTGGCTGAGGCCTACGTAGTAGCTGAACTCGGGATGCAGGGTAAACGTGGCTGCCCTTGCTTCAGGCTCGGTGAGGGCGCGCTTGCGCAGGTCACCGGCGCGGTAACGCTCTGAGCCGGGTGGGGCCTTGGACTCATGCGCCGACACATCTACGGCCAGTACACGTCGGGCTCCCAGAGCCAGTGCCTGCCGGACCGGCATCGGGGTCCCGAGGTCCGGGTCCACGTAGGCCTGACCGCGAATCCGCACCGGTGCCAGCGTGCCCTCGATCGCGCAGGATGCCTGCACCGCCACGCCCGGGTTGCCGCGCGTGAAGGCAAGGACCTCGCGCGATGTCTGCTGCATCGCTACCACCGCCATCGCCACCGGCAAGCGTTCCAGCGGGCGCTGGCCCAGCAAATCGTTGACCAGGGCCACCATGCCGCTGCCGCTCAGCTTTTCGCCGCCGCCCAGATGCGGACGGACGACCGCCATGGTGTTGAATTCCAGCGCCAGCTTCTCGATTTCCCGTGAGGTCAATCCGGCCGCGTACAGGCAGCCAACCAGCGACCCGATCGATGCGCCCACCACCAGATCGGGCCGATGCCCGAGCTCGGTCAAAGCCTTGATCACGCCGACATGCGCAAAGCCGCGCGGGCCACCGGAACTCAGCACCCAGGCGGTACCGACCGGACGGTCCAGCGCATGCGCCGTTGGTGCGTCTGCCCCGCCATAGTCCGCGTCCTGCAGCCAGCTGCACCCCGCCAGCCAGGCGAGCGGCGCGGTGACAAGGGGAACCAATAGGCGGCGACGGTACATGCTGCTGGGCCTCGCTGTTTACCGCAGGCCCGTGAGACAGCCTCGAACCTTGCGGTGTGCCCCCGCATTGTGCTTCAGTGCCTGTGCCGGCTTCCTATTCCGGTTTGATGCCCGCGTCGGCAATCATCTTCTTGTACAGATCGAACTCGCTGTTCATGAGGCTGGTGAAATCGGCCGCGTTGCTGCCCACCGGCACGATACCTTTGTCCTGCAGCGCGGCCCTGGCCGCCGGTGTGCGGATAAAGACCTGAATTTCCCCCGACAACTTGTTGATGATCGCAGGCGGCGTACCGGCAGGGGCCAGGATGCCGTGCCAGGGTTTGACGTCGAAACCAGGCACCAGCTCGCGCAGCAAAGGCAGGTCGGGGGCAAAAAATGCGCGTTCGGCCGATGCCACGCCCAGTGCGCGCAGCTTGCCGCTTTGCACGTGGGGCCAAGAGGTGGTGGCGGCGTCCATGGCGGCAACGACCTGCCCGCCAATCAGGTCGGACACCATGGGTGCCGAACCCTTGTAGGGCACATGCACCATCGTGGTACCGGTTTTTTGCAGGAACAGCTCCATGCCGATGTGCAGTGAAGAACCCACACCGGACGAGCCGTAGGCGAGCTTGCCCGGATTGGCCTTGAGGTAGGCGATGAACTCGGCCAGGGTTTTTGCCGGAACCTTTTCCGCGTTCACCACCAGGATCAGCGGTGTGACGCCGATCAGTGAAATCGGGGCAAAGTCTTTTACCGGCTGGTAGGGGAAAGCAGCCGGATTCAGGGCCGGGTTGATGGCGTTGGCCGCGATATTGCCCATGCCAATGGTGTAGCCGTCGGGGGCCGACTTGGCGAGCGCCGACAGGCCGATGGCCGAACCGGCGCCGGGCCGGTTGTCGACAATCACGGCTTGCCCCCACTTCTGCTGCAGGTGGTCGGCCACCAGGCGCGCCATGCCGTCGGCAGCGCCGCCGGGCGGTACCGGCACGATCAGGCGTATGGGTTTGGAGGGGTAGTTGTCCTGGGCCTGTACCGCCTGGGTACTGAACAGGCTTAATGCCAGCAGCAGGCGGCTCAGCGAAAAAATCCAGTTGCGCATGGCGCACTCCTTTGATGAAACGGTTGGCGTAGACCGGGCAGGTGGCCTTCAGGGGCTGTTCTTGGGCCGCAAAAACCGCCACAGCGACTCGGCGGGCTCAATGCCCAGACCCGGTCCCTGCGGCAACTGGAAACTGCCGTTTGTGCAGGTCATGGCGGTGTGCATGTACTGCAGGTTGCGGTCCAGCACCGAATGCTGGTATTCATGCATGGGCACGTTGGGCAGGGCGGCGGCGGCATGCAGGCTGGCGGCCTGGTAGATGCCCACACCGATGCTGGCGTGCGGGATCACCTGCATGTGGAAGGCATTGGCCATGCGTGTTATCTGCATGAACTGGCTGATGCCGGTGTGGCCCATCTCGGGCTGCACGATGGACATGGCACGGCGCTCGAAACGCGGCCGGTATTCAAACACCGTGCGCAATTCCTCGCCCAGCGCAATCGGGATGCCCGCCTGTTGCGCCACCAGCGCCTGGCCCTCGATGTCTTCCGGCTGGCAGGGGGCTTCCACGAACAGGGGCCGGAACGGCGCCAGGCGACCAATCAATTGCAGCGCCTCGTGGGCGGTGAACTTCCAGTGCAGGTCCACCATCAGCTGCACGTCGGGGCCCAGTGTTTCGCGCAAGGCCTGCATCTCGTGCACGATGCCGTCGAAGGACACGGCGCCGTGGAACTTGAATGCCGTGTACCCCCGCGCCTGGAAGTCACGCGCCAGCGCGAGACGCTCGTCCAGCGTGGCGCCCGGCAAACCGGACACGTAGGCTGGAATAGTTTGCAGGCGCTGCCCGCCCAGCAACTTCACCACCGGCTGGCTCAGCAGCTTGCCCATCAGGTCCCAGATGGCGATATCCAGGCCAGCCATGGCGTCCACGTAGAAGCCGCCAAAAAAACCGCGGATACGCATCAGGTCGTAGATGTCTTCCTGGATCACGGTGGCGTCGCGCGGGTCGCGCCCCACGATATACGGCCCCAACACGTCGTCGATGATGCTGGTCACCGCATCGGGAGCGATGATGCCGTAAGTCTCGCCCCAGCCCACGCTGCCGTCCTCGGCGGTAAGTTTGATCAACACCGACATGTCGGTGGACGGATAGATCGCCCGGTTGCCGTGGCGCACCAGGTAACCCCGCGTATTGACTTTTTCGCCCGGCCCCAGCGGCCCGAGGTAGGGCGTCTCGCGCGGGATCGAGATGATGAAGGTCTCGACCGAAGTTATGGCTGGAAAGTTTGCCATGGTGGATTGCCTCTCACGCTCTCAGGCCAGTTCGTTATCGGGCAGCAGGTCGCGGATATCGGCCAGGAAGGCCTCTACGTCGGCAATGTCCAGCGCGTCAAGCCGTGGCCCGGCCGCGCGCTGCTGGCCCGACGCAATCAGGCCCCGGCGCTGCAATACGTATTTGGTCAAGGACCAGCGAAACACGGCCTGGATATTGAGCAAGGGCAACATGCGCGTGAACAGGGCACGCACGGTTTTTGCATCGCCACGGCGGTACGCGGTAAACAGGGCTACATGGACTTCGGCCAGTTCGATGGCCGGCATGGTCCCGGCCGCGCCGCGGCGCAGTTCGTCGGTGATGTAGCGCCCGCCGGCGCCGCCAAACACCCCCCGCAATGAAGCGGGCGCCTGTGCCAGCACCAACGTCAGGCGTTGGCCGCTGGGCAGCGTCTCTTCCTTGATATACCGCACCTGGGGCACGTCCTGTGTGATCCGCAACAGCACCTCGGGCGCCAGGCCGGCTCCCGCCGGTGCGGGCACGTTCTGCAACATGATGGGTATGTCGCCGGTGGCTT
This sequence comes from Betaproteobacteria bacterium, assembly GCA_031367285.1. Taxonomy (GTDB): domain Bacteria; phylum Pseudomonadota; class Gammaproteobacteria; order Burkholderiales; family Burkholderiaceae_C; genus CAISIP01. The sequence goes on from JANLPN010000502.1 coordinate 10,956, forward strand.
GCGCAACCGAGTGGAAGAACGCGGCTTGCTCTGGCGGCGCAAGCCAGGCCGGCGCGGCCACCATGAAGGCGCTGATACCGCCCGCGCCAAGCTCGTGCACCAGCTGCAGTGTGTCCTCCAGGCTGGCCGCGCTGGCACCCACAATTACCGGAACCCGGCCTGCCACTTCCTGTAGTACCAGCCGGGTCATCGCAAGACGTTCTTCACGGTGCAGCTCGGCTACCTCGCTGGCCACGCCCGGATACGTCATGCCATCCACGCCACAACGCAGCAGGTAGCGCACCAGCGCGCGCAGGCCGTCGGCGTCGGGTTTGCCGGCCGCGTCAAACGGCGTGGGCAACACCGGAAACACGCCGCTGAGGGCGGGCGGTACGGATAGGGCGGCGTCGGTGCACGGGTCGTTCATGGGGCGAATGGAAAAGTGCGTGGTTGCATGTTTCAGATTGCACGTCTCAGGAAGTTCCATTCAATGGAACTTTTAACTAGAATGCATTATTTCACCGGAATTTATTCCATCCATCGGGATTTTCCCTAGCCTGCACACGGGTGGAGCAGGTGTAATTTGCCTCCCATGCCCACCAAGCCCTACCGCGTAAAGCTTGAATCCACCCGAGCCCGACCCGCTGCGGTCCGTGCGGCAAACGCCGCCATTGCCGCGAAGCGGCCCGGGGAAGCCGCGCCGTCGGGCGCAGGCGTGCTCGAAAAAGCCATGGCGCTGCTCAACATCGTCTCCGGTAACCGCGTGCCCATGACGTTCACCGAGTTGTTGCGGGTGGCCGGACTGCCGCGCGCTTCACTGCACCGAACCTTGTTCACGCTCACAAGGGAGGGCCTGCTGCGCCACGATCCGTACAACAAGACGTTCAAGCTCGGTTTGCGCCTGCTGGAGCTGGCGCATGAGGTGTGGAGCGACTTCGATTTGCGGCTGGCGGCGCAGGACGAACTCACAGCCTTGCGCGACAGCCTGGGCAGGACCATATTGCTGGCGACGCTGGACCGGCACAAGGTGGTGTTGATCGCGCGCGAGGAGGCCGGGCGCCAGGTGCACCTGGCTTCACACACCGGCCAGGTGTTGCCGGTGGACGGCTGCGCGCTGGGCCAGGCAATGGCGGCCTATCTGGAGCCGCAGCGCCAGCGTCGCCTGCTCGACGACATCGTGCGTTTGTTGCCGGTGCCGGAACAGGATGCCCGGCGCCTTGCCACCCAGGCTGGTTGGGACCTGACCCGCGCGCGTGGTTATGCCATCGTGGCGGGCGACGCCGCCGGTGGCGGCCTGTCCGTGGCGGTGCCGGTGTTCGATATCGAAGGGCATCCAGCCGGAGCCGTCGCGGTGGCCGACCTGCCAGCCGGGGAGGGCGAAGCACAGGCCCATGCCATGTCGGCACCGCTCATGCTTGCGGCCCGCCGCATCGCGCACAACGCGGGCGGTGAGGCCATGTCGTTGTCGCCACAGGCGCCACCCGCGGTCGCAACTTCGGCGCTACGCGCCGACTGTGTGGTGGAGCACCGTGCGCTGCTCGGCGAAGGGCCGGTGTGGTCCACGCGCGACGCGGCGCTGTATTGGGTGGACATACTGACGCCGGCCGTGCATTGCTACCGGCCCGATACCGGCACCAATACCGAAACCAAGCTTGGCGCCATGGCCAGCATTGCGATCCCCAAGGCCAGCGGCGGGCTGCTGCTCGCCACGCCAGGGGGCCTGCTCGGTTTTGATGTGGAAACCCGGCAATCCAGCGTGTTTGTCCACCCCGAGGCGGACCGCCCCAGCAACCGCTACAACGATGGCAAATGCGACCGCATGGGGCGGCTGTGGATAGGCAGCATGGACATGGGTGCCGCGCCCAACCGGGGCCACCTGTACCGCGTGGACCCGGACGGGCGCTGGAAAAAGATGGACAGCGGCTTTACCGTATCCAACGGCCTGGGCTGGAGCCCCGACAACCGCCGCATGTATTTCACCGATTCATTTCGCCGCACCGTGTACCAGTACGACTTCGACCTGCGCAGCGGCGAAATCACGAACCGACGGCCGTTCATCATGCTCGGGCCCAATGAAGGTACACCCGACGGCCTGACCGTAGACGACCAGGGCTGTCTCTGGATGGCGGTCTGGGACGCCTGGTGCCTGGTGCGCTTCAGCCCCGAGGGGCAGGAGATGCAGCGTATCCGTGTGCCCGTGCCCCGGCCCACCAGTTGCTGCTTTGGCGGCAGCAATCTGGACACCCTGTTTGTGACCAGTGCATCGGTGCGCCTGAGCCAGGAAACGCTGGATACGGCACCACTGTCGGGCTCTGTGTTTGCGATGCGGTTCCCGGGCGTACGCGGTTTGCCGGAGACGATGTTTTCGGGGTAACAAGCCGCCCAGGGTGCAGCACACCTGGGCTGTTGCGCCGGACCCGCTCAGGCCAGTTTCGTCCCTGAATACTTTTCCCCCAGCGCCAGCAGTTCTGGTGTGCCGATCAGGGCGTTAAGCTGGTCGAAGTCCAGCATCTGGCCCCGGATCGGCGCCGTGGTCTGGTGGGTTTTCAGACTCTGGTAATACAGCTGCAGCGTATGTGCCACGGCACGGGCGGTGCCGCCCGGGAAAATCACGATCCTGAAGCCGCGCGCTCCTAACTCCTGGGCACTTTGCACCGGTGTCTTGCCACCTTCGACCATATTCGCCAGCAAGGGCACGCGCTGCGCGAAGCGCTGGCAGGCGCCGTCCATCTGCTCCGGTGTGCGCAGCGCTTCGATAAACAGTGCGTCCACGCCACACGCCAGGTAGGCCTCGGCACGTTCCAGCGCGGCGTCCATGCCCTCCACGGCCACGGCGTCGGTGCGCGCCAGGACCAGGGTTTCGGCGCTGTGGCGTGCATCCAGCGCCGCATGCAGCTTGCCGCACATCTCGGCCGTGCTTACCACGGCCTTGCCGTCCAGGTGTCCGCAGCGTTTGGGGAAGTCCTGGTCTTCCAGCTGCAGCATGGCCGCGCCCGCGCGCTCGAAGCCGCGCACCGTGCGCTGTACGTTGAGCGCATTGCCAAAGCCGGTGTCGGCGTCCACGATGACGGGTGTGTGTACACGTTCGGTGATACGCGCCAGCGTGTCCTGCACCTCGGTAAAGGTGGTCAGCCCCACGTCGGAGCGGCCCAGGCGCGTGTAGGCAATCGACGCACCCGACAGGTACAGCGCCTCGAAGCCGGCCTGCTCTGCCACCAGCGCCGTCAACGCGTCGTAGATGCCTGGCGCCAGCAAGGCCTGTGGCTGCTGGAGCCGCTGTTTCAACGGGGTGTGCATAAGCAGGGGTCCTGGATGGAAATGCGGCAACAAGGCATTCAGCGACCGCCGGATGCGCTGGTTGCGCCGAGCGCCGTACCTGCGGCGACCCAGCCGCCGCCGATGGCGCTGAGCAGGCCGTTGCCCGACAGGTAGCCCCACACCGCGTTGCCGGACACGCCGCGCGCCGCCCCACCGGCAGCCAGCAGGTTGGGGAAAGGGCGGCCATCCTGCCGTAGAACGCGGCACTGTGCGTCGATATCCAGGCCACCCTGGGTGTGGAACAGGGCGCCGGTAACCTTGACCGCGTAATAGGGTGGGTTGAGCTTGCGTTTGAAGTTGCGGCCAAAACTGTCGGGGCCACCCGGGCGCACCGTCCGCAGCGTGACACGCAGGATCGTCTCGTCGCAGCCGATCAACTGCGCCAAAGCTGTTTCATCGGCTGCGGATTTGAGTGCGCCGGCTTGTTCCGCCGCCACAAAATCCGGGAACCCACGTGCCATTTCGAGCAGCGGTGTATCGATGACGTTCCAGGCCACACCGCCCGGCTGGTCGAGCACATGCACAGCGGCCTCCGAATAACCCTGGGTCTCATCATGAAACCGTGCGCCGGACGTATTGATCTGCACGCCGCCCTCCATCACCATGGCCCAGCTCATGAGCGCGTTGTGCGGCACGGCCCACGAGCCGTGGCCTTGGTAGCCACCCATGTCGGCCAGCCGCGCGCCCAGTTGTTGCCCCCACCGTATCGCGCTGCCGTCGTTACCCGCGTGGCCCCCGAATACGGCGCTGCGCATGGCCGGCAGCAGTTCGGCCACCATGGCCGTATTCCCGCCAAAGCCGTTGCAGGCCAGTACCAGTACGTCGCAGGCCAGATACTCCAATGCGCCGCCAGGGCGTTCATAAGCTACACCCAGAATCCGCCCTTCGGCATTGATCCATAACTCGCGCGCCAGCGCCTCGGTCAGGATATCGGCACCGGCCCGGGTGGCGGCGGCCTCCATCTGCGTCATCAGAGCCGCACCGGTGCGCTCGGGCACGGCATGCATGCGCCGCGCCCGGTGGCCGGGGTACAAAAAGCCGTCCAGGATTTCAAACCTTATGCCGTGCCGCTGCTCCAGCGCGTCTATACCCTGCGCCGCTGCCTGCGTGTAGGCCGCCACCAGATGCGGTGCCGCATCCCCATGGGCCTTGGCCTGTACATCCTGCGCAAACATTTCTATCGAGTCTTCGATGGCCAGCGACTTCTGCAGGCGCGTACCGGCAGCGGGGATAAAGCCGGAAGACAGGGCGGTCGAGCCGCTGGGCACGGCATCACGTTCCAGCAATACGCATTCCACACCCTCGTCGCGCAGCCGCAGGGCCACCATCAGCCCGCAGGCGCCGGCACCCACGATGGCCACCGGCACATGGGGCGCGTCGGGCATTTGCTGCGCGCGTACAACACGCAAGGGGTTCATGCAAGCCTCCCCATCCTTGTCCTGAGCTGGTTCATCAGCCCGCCAGCGGCGGCCATGTCGAGCAGGAATTGAGGAATCGGCTCGCAGGCCAGGCACAGTCCTTCGGCAGACGTAACGGTCAGGCGCTGCAGGTCAAGTGCCACCGCTTCGCCCTCGCGCAACCGCTCCGCGTCGGGTGTGGTCAACAGCAGCAGGCCCAGGTTGAACGCATTGCGGAAAAAAAGCCCGCCGTAGGACGGTGTTATCACGGCCCGTATGCCGAGATGGACCAGGGCCGCCGCGGCCTGTTCGCGCGAAGAACCTATGCCGAAATTGGGTCCTGCGGCAATCACGTCGCCAGGCCGCACTGCGGCGGCAAATTCGGGCCGGACGGCCTCCAGGCAATGCGGCGCGATGCCGGCGATGGCCAGCTTCATGTAGGCACCCGGCGCCAGCACATCGGTATCGATGTCGGCACCCAGCTTCCATACCCGGTGTTTGCTCATTGCAACATCTCGCGCGGGTCGCTGATACGCCCGCGCAAAGCAGAGGCCGCCACCGTGTACGGCGAGGCCAGGTAAACCTGCGCGGTGGCGGACCCCATGCGGCCCTTGAAGTTGCGCGCGGTGGTGGCGATGACGTTGGCGCCATCGGGCATGACGCCGCCATAACCGGAGCAGGCGCCGCAGGCCGTGGGCAGCAGCTCGGCGCCGGCCTGGCGCAGCACCTGCATGATGCCCGCGCGTTCCGCCATCTCCTGGTCCTGCAGGCTGGCCGGCGCCACCATCAGGCGCACGCCGGAAGGCACGCGCCGCCCTTTGAGTACGCTGGCGGCCGCACGCAGGTCGTCCAGTTTGGCACCGGTGCAGGCGCCGATATAGGCCACGTCCACGCGTACATCCGGAAATTCCTGCACGCCACGGGTATTGGCCGGGCTGTGGGGGGCCGCCACCTGGGGCGCCAGCACGGCCGCGTCAAAGCGGTGGGTGGTGGCGGCTGCATCGGCGTCGGTAAACCAGGGGGTGGTATCCACTTCGGGTACACCGGCACCTGCAAGCCAAACACGTGTCGTGGCATCAGGCGCAACAAGCCCGGCCTGGGCGCCCAGCTCCGCGCTCATGTTCGACAGCGTCATGCGTTCCTGCATGGACAGCGCCTGCACGGCGCTGCCGCAAAACTCGATCGCCTGGTACTGCCCGCCGTTCATGCCCAGGCGGCCTATCATGTGCAGCATCATGTCCTTGGCCGTGACGCCGGGGCACAGGCGGTGTTGCCACTCCATGCGCAAGGTGTGCGGCACACGCAGCCAGATCTCGCCGGTAACCATCACACCCAGCATTTCGGTGCTGCCTATGCCGAACATGTAGGCGCCGAACGCGCCCCCGGTAGGTGAATGCGAGTCGCCACCGACGCAGAACATGCCCGGGCGGATATGGCCTTTCTGTGGCAACACCACGTGGCAGATGCCTATGCTGTCGTAGACGTGCGGCAGACGCTGCTCGCGTGCCCAGTCGCGTGCAATACGCACGATGCGGCGCGAGTCGTCGTCCTGCTCGGGCACGTAGTGGTCCATCACCAGCACCACCCTGGACTTGTCCCAGATCGAGGCCCCGAGTTCTTCCAGCATCGGCTGGAGCCGGCGCGGGCCGGAGGAGTCGTGGAACATGGCCAGGTCGACGGCACAGTTCACGATTTCGCCCGGCGTCACGTGGGCCCGGCCGGCCGCCCGGGCAACCAGCTTTTGTGCCAGCGTGCTGGCCGGCTGCAGGGTGGGGGGCAGGCTCATGGTGTGGGCATGCCGGGTTCAGCCCGACAGGTTTTCGCTGACCAGAATCGTGGCATCGCTGCTGCCCACCTGCGATATCTCCATCTGGTATTCATAACGGTCCGGTCGGTACAGGCCATGCAGCCACTGCACCGGGCGGTCGCTGGTGTCGTAGACCAGCCGGCGTACCGACAGCAAGGCAGTGCCCACGGCCACTTCCAGCGCGGCGGCCACCACCGCGTCGGCCTGCCGGGCCGAGACCGTCTGGTGCGCGCGGCCCAGCTCGACGCCGGACTCTTCGAGCAGCCGCAGAATAGGTTTTTTTGCCAGCTCCCGGCGCCCGAAGCCGCAGGCCAGATGTTCCGGCACATAGGTGGTGATGTACGACAGCGGCCCGTTGGGCAGGCTGCGCTGGCGCACGCCCTTGCGCACTTTCGCGCCGACCGCAATCTGCAGCGCCGCGGCCACGCTCTCCGATGCATGGATGGTGCGCCATTCGAGCACACGCACCGTGGTGCGCAAACTCATGCTGACGATTTTTTCCAGCAGGCCGGTCAGGCGCGTGGGCCGGGTCTTGTTGCCCATATCCGGATGCCCGGCGGACTCGCCACCCCCGTTGGGAGTGGGCCGCGTGCCGCGCCCGGCCTGGCGGATGATCAGGCCCTCAGTCGCCAACTGCTCCAGTGCCCGACGCACCGTGACGCGCCCGGCGCCGAACTGCTTGCTCAGCACCAGCTCGGGGGGCAGGCCGTGGGCGAATTGGCCGTCCTCCAGCTGCTCGCGCAGCACCAGGTACACCTGGTGGTATTTGGGCAGGGGCAGGGCAACGGCCATGGCTCAAGTTCGGCGAATGGCACGGCACCGTGCGCGGTTTGGCGTGTTGAGGGCCATCTTCACAGACCCAGGTAGTTCTTGCGCAGATCGGGGTCGCGCGCGAGCACGGACGCCACGCCCTGCATGGCCACGGCGCCGTTCTCTATGATGTAGGCGCGGTGGGCGATGGCCAGCGACTGCACGGCGTTTTGCTCCATGAGCAGAATGGCCTGGCCGGCGCGGTTGATGGTTTGAATGAGTGCAAACATCTCTTCCACCAGCAGCGGCGACAGACCCAGCGACGGTTCGTCCATGATCAGCAGTTCGGGCTCCGACATCAGGCCCCGGCCTATCGCCAGCATCTGTTGCTCGCCGCCCGACAAGGTGCCGGCAGCCTGCGCAAACCGCTCCTTCAGGCGCGGGAAGATGCCGACCACCTTTTCCATGTTGTGTACCCGCCGCGCCTTGCCGCGCACCAGGCTGCCAAGCGCCAGGTTCTCGCGCACATTGAGATTGGGGAAGACGCGCCGCCCTTCCGGCACATGGATCACGCCCAGTTTTACCACCTCGACCGAACTCAGGCCCACCAGTTCCGTGCCCTCGAACCGGATCGAACCCGAGAAGGGCCGGTACAGGGCCGAGATATTGTTGTTGAGCGTGGACTTGCCGACGCCGTTGGAGCCCAGTACGGCAATGATTTCCCCCTTGCCCACGTCCAGGTCGATGCCGCGCAGTATCTCCACGCTGCCGTAGCCGGCATGCAATTTGCGAATCTCAAGCATGGGCCGCTCCCGGTACCGCATCGGGCGTGGGCTGCGTGTTGCCCCGGCCGAGGTAGGCCTCAACCACGGCGTGGTTGTTGACCACCTGCTGCGGGTTGCCCTCGGCGATGATCTTGCCGTACGACAACACGTAGATATGGTCGGACAGGCTCATCACCGCATGCATGACGTGTTCAATCAGCAGCACCGTCACACCGCCGTCGCGGATCTTGCGGATGATGGCGATGATCTCCAGGATCTCCGACGGGTTGAGTCCGGCCATGACTTCGTCAAGCAGCAGCAACTTGGGCGAGGTGGCCAAGGCACGGGCCAGCTCCAGCCGTTTGCGCCCGGCCACCGTAAGGTCGGCCGCCGGCTGCGCCAGCAGGTGGTCCATGCCGACCTGGTGCGCAACGCTGCGTGCATGTTCCCAGGCCTGCTCGCGCCGGCTGAACTGCTGGTACGCGCCGACCGCGATGTTTTCGTGCACCGTGAGTCTGGCAAACGGCTGGGTGATCTGGAAGGTGCGCACCATGCCAAGCCGCGCAATTTTGTGCACTGGTTGGCCGGTGATGTCCTGGCCCAGCAACTGCACGCTGCCCGCGTCCAGCGGCATGAAACCCGCGATGCAGGCGAACAACGTGGTCTTGCCGGCGCCGTTGGGGCCTATCAGCGCCACGATGCGGCCCTGGTCCACCTGCAGGCTGGCGCCGTCCACGGCGCGCAGGCCGCCAAAAATCTTGCTGACGGCCGAGACCTTCAACATCAGTCGCGCCCCCTGGCCGGTTGGGACCGGCGTTTGAACAGCGCTATCAGCCCATTGGGCAGGAAGGCGATGATGACCACCAGCAAGGCTCCGTACAACACCAGCGATAAACCCTGTATCTGGGTCATGGTGCGCGTGATATCGCTTAACGACGCCAGCAGCACGGCACCGATCAGCGGGCCGTACACGGTGCCGGCGCCGCCGATGATGCTCACCAGCAGCATCTCGACCGATTTGTCCACCCCAAAAACAATGGTCGGGTCGATGTACAGAAAATACTGCGCGAAGAAGCAGCCGCCCATGCCACACAGCGCGCCCGACAGCACCATCACCTTGACCTTCTCGGCAAACACGTTGACGCCCAGCGCCATGGCGGCGTCTTCGTTCTCGCGGATGGCTGCCAGGTGGGCGCCAAAACGCGAGCGGCGCAGCCATTCCGCGATGGCCACGGACAGCGCGGTCAACACCAGCACCAGGAAATAAAAACCGCTGCGCTCGGCAAACTGGAAGTTGGCGGCACCGGCTTTCATGGGTATCAACATGCCCAGCCCGCCGCCCGTGACGGCTACCGAGTTGCTGACGATACGCAGCACCTCGGCAAAGGCCAGCGTGATCAGGGCGAAATACGAGCCCTTGAGGCCGGCGCGGAACGACAACACCGCAATGACCCAGCCCACCACGGCACCGGCGACGGCCGACGCGGGCAGGCCGAACCAGGGTGACCAGCCCAGCCGCATTTGCACGATGGTCGAGGCATAAGCCCCCGCGCCGAAAAACACCACGTGGCCGAACGACAGCTGCCCCGCGAACCCGCCCGAGATATTCCACGATTGCCCGATAAATGCGTAAAACAGCGCGAGCACGCCAAAGTTCACCATGAAATTGGACGGAAACACAAACGGAAAAGCCACTGCCACGGCCAGCACCGCCAGGTGCAGCGTCCAGCGCACGGGCCTGAGCTCTGACACAGGCGGTGATGTCATCGCCTGGCGCCAAACAGCCCGGAGGGGCGAAACAGCAGGATCAGGATAAAGATCAGCGAAATGCCTATCTGCCCCAGGCTCTCGCCCAGGTACAGGCCGCCAAACGATTCAGTCAACCCGACTATCAGGCCACCCACGACCGCACCCAGAAAGCTGCCCATGCCACCCAGCACCACCACGGTAAAAGCCACCAGCACAAACACATGGCCTATGGTGGGCGAGACGTAGAAGATAGGCATCAGCAGGCAGGCCGCCGCACCCAGCGTGGCCAGGCCTATGCCGTAGGAGATGGCGAAGATACGTTCCACGTCGATACCGACCAGGCGTGCACCGACGCGCTCGCGCGCCACCGCACGGATGGCACGCCCCATGTCGGTCCGCTGCATGAACAGGCCCAGAGCAGCACACAGCACCATTGCCGCCGCAAAAGAAATCAGTTTGGGCAGTGGAACGAGGGTGGGGCCGAGTTCAACCATCCGGTCGGAGTACGACACCGAAATCGTGCGCGAATCGCCCTTGAACAGCATCAGCGCGACGTTCTCGATAAAAATCGACAGGCCCAGTGTGATCAGCAGGATGTTTTCGTCGCGTCCGTTGGACAGGCGCCCGATTACGCCTTTGTACAGCGCATAGCCGAGCAGGTACATGGCCGGCACCATCACGACCAGGGACAGGTAGGGGTCCAGCCCGAACTTGGTCAGCAGGTAATACACGCCGAACATCGCCAGCATGAGCATGCTGCCGTGCGCGAAGTTGATGATGTGCAGCACCCCGTAGATCAGGGTCAGGCCGCAGGCCACCAGCGTATAGATGCCGCCGAGCAGCAGCCCGTTGATGGTGGCCGCCGCGAGGATGGTGGGGTCCAAAACGGACTCAGCTGAACTTGGGTCGCGGGAAGACAGGTTTCACGGCCGCGAAGTCGCCCGGCCACACCACGTCGATGTCGGTCTTTGAGGCCTGCAGCAAGGCCGCGCGCCCACCCGTGTTCTGGCCATTGACGAACTTGGTCGGTCCGTAAGGCATGAAATGGTCGGCCCAGGTGCTGGCCTCGAGCGCGGTGATCACCTGTGCCTTGTCGGCCGACTTGGCCTGCTCCAGTGCACTGGCATACAGCTTCACGGCGTTGTACGAGCAGTAGACCTCGAACGTGAACAGGCCGTCCTTGGCCTCGACGCGTTTGCGCATCTCCAGCGACTTGGGGTTGCGCGGGTTGTACCAGTGGTTGAAGTCCATCATGTACTGCGCCACCTCGGGCTGCTCCTTGACCAGCTTGTAGTTGAAGCCGCCCCCCAACACGCTGAACATGCCCACCAGGTCCACCTTCTGCTGGAAGATGGTGCGCGCTATCAGCACGTATTCATTCTGGTAGTTGCTCATGATCACGATGTCCGGCTTGATGGACTTGATGCGCAACACCAGATTGGTGAAGTCGCGCGTGGGCGTGGCGTGCGGCAGCACCTCCTTGACCTCCAGCCCTATGCCGGACAGCTTGCCCGACAGCAGCTTGGCGGTACTGGTGCCGAACTCGGAATCCTCGTGCACGATGACGGCGGTCTTGGCGACGCTGCCGGCCGCCTTGTTGACTTCGGACAGGCCCGCAAAGGCATCCTCCACGCATTTGCCGTTGCCGGGCGCCAGCCGGAACACGTTCTTGAGGCCCCGGCTTACGATGGCATCCGACACGCCTACGTCGATCAGGAACGGCGTGTTGTATTTGGCCGCGGCCTGCGTGGCCGGCAGCGCAATGGCGCTCGCAAAACAACCCACATAGGCCGACACGCCGTCCTGCTGCAAGCGTTCCACTTCACTCACGCCGACCTCGGGCCGGGACTGGGAGTCCCCCAATGCGGCTTCGAGTTTGGTGCCACCCATGGACTTGATGCCGCCCGCGGCGTTGATCTCGTCGATGGCCAGCATGGCGCCCATGCGCGATTGGCCACCGCTGTAGGCCAGCGCGCCACTCACCGGGTGCAGCAAGCCGATCTTGACCGGCCTGGCTTGCGCCAGCAAAAGACCCGGCGCGCCGAGTACGGTGCTGGCGGCACCCGCCTGAAGAATCAAACGGCGCGACAGAAGGCGGTTGGAAGTCATGGGTTTTCCTCGTGGTGGTGAAGAGTTATGGGCCAGGGCCGGCGGAAAAAGTCACGGCAGCAATATTGTTCCAGAACTAGAACAATTAGTCTAGACTATGCACGCAAGGCGCGGGCAAGTCAACCGGGCGCCGCAACTCCCTGAAAGCCGCGATCCGCACACCATGGACTACCTGGACACCTTGAGCCGTTTTGCGGCCGGGCTTGAATTTGCCGCTTTGCCGGCCGCTGTGCAGGAGCAGGTACGCTGGATACTGGCCGACACCGTGGCGGCTATCGCAGCTGGCTCGGCAGAGCCAGAATTGCGTGCACTGGCAGGCAAGCAGGGCCTGGCCGGCGCTGCCACGCTGATTGGTCTGGGGCGCACGGGCAGCGCCGACGCCGCGGCCCTGGTCAACGGCACGGCCGGTACTTTTCTGGAGATGGACGAAGGCAACCGCTTTTCACGCGGGCACCCCGCCATCCATGTGGTTCCCGCCGCGCTTGCTCTGTGCGAAGAGCGTGGCCTGGGGGCGGAGGTGTTCTTGTCGGCGCTGGTTACCGGTTACGAGGTCGGTTCACGGCTTGGAGCCGCGTCCAGATTGCGTGCCTCCATGCACCCGCATGGCACCTGGGGCACGGTGGGTGCGGCAGCCGGCAGCGCGCGTGCGGCCGGAGCGCAACCACAGGCCATGCGCGAGATCATCAATATGGGCGCGTCGCTGAGCACGGCAACGTCTAAACAAACCATGCTCGAAGGCGGCCTGGTGCGCAATGTGTACGCGGGCCTGAGCAACCGCCACGGCTTGCTGGCGCTGCAACTGGCCGAGAGCGGCTTTACGGGGGAACGCGACGGCCCCGGCTCGCTGTTTGGCAAGGTGGTGTCGGAGTACTTCGATACCGGCGAGGTAGTGCGCGGCCTGGGCGATACCTGGCACCTGATGCAGAACTATTTCAAGCTGCATGCCTGTTGCCGCTTCATCCATGGCACGCTGGATGCCATGGATGCGATGGCCGCGCACGGTGCCTTGCCGGCACCGGGGCAGATCGAAACTATTCTGGTCACCAGCTACAGCTTTGCCGCGGAGTTGTCCGACCCAGCACCGCGCAATACCCTGGCGGCCAAGTTTTCGCTGCCGTTCGCGGTTGCCACGCGCCTGGTCAATGGCAGCAGCGCCATGGCCAGCTTCAATTGGAAGGCGGTGCGTGATCCACGCGTACTCGCGCTGGCACAAAAGGTCGTGGTGCGCGAAGACCCCGCCATGACACTGCGTTTACCGATGGAGCGGCCGGCACGCGTGGAAATCAGGCTCAGCAATGGCGACACGCTGGTCGGCGAAGCGGGCGTCAACCGGGGCGACGATGCGTCACCCTATACACGCGAAGAATTGCGTGGCAAGTTCATGGACCTGACGCAGCGGGTCTGGCCCGCAACCCATGCCGAGCGGGTACTGCAGGCCACCCTGTCCCTGGGGTCGGGTGCCGCGAGCTGCCTTGGCGACTGGGTGGCGCTGCTGCGGCGAGCACCCGTGGACTGAAGTGGATAAAGCCGTCAAGCCGGCTTGAGCAAAGCTTCGAAATCGGTTGCGGCTTCCACGCTCAGCGCGCAGATTTTCTGGCACAGCAGCCGCCTGAACGCACCCGCGTCATCGGATTTGGCGTCGGCTGCCCGGATGTCCCGCACCAGGGGATGTTCGTAGGCTGCCGCCGTGGTGCTGAAGCCCGGTTCGTAGATGCGGGCCGCACCGGCCACAACGCCAAAATCCGGCCCCAGCCGGTCCGCCACGCTGGCCGCCGCTTGCGGCGTGAGGCAGGCCACATGTGCCAGGCCACGCACGGCTTCGGCGAGGCCACGCGGGTCCACGCCGTAAAAACGCGAGTTCGGTTTGTTGGCCAGTGCAATCACCGGCAGGCTGCGTTTGGTGGACAACACATGGTTGCAGAATGCCGCCAGCTGCGCCGCATCGTTTACCTCGCGCGGCTCACCCAGTACGGCAAGCACGCCATCCGACAATTCAAGGCGTTCCACCCAGGCACCCAGCAGGCGGGGCGGTGCCACGACCAGTGGCGCATCGGGGACATCGGTGCACGAGGTTTGCAGGCCCATCACGTCGGCGTCTCCCGTGTCGGCGACGACCGCGCGCGTCATCCAGGTGCGTGTGCCACGGCGCTCGTTGTAGGCCACGGCCAGGGTCCAGACCGATCCGTCGCCGCTGGTGGAGACCGCTAGCTCCTGGCCCGGCACCGCGTACTCGAAATGGCCCCTCTCCATCTCGGACGGGGAGGGCAGCAAACGCGGCCATTTGGCGCCTACCCATTCCCATACCAGTTCCTGTGCCCGGCGCCGGTTGCTGCGCGAATGTACGGCGCTGCGCAGCGTGGAGCGCACCACATGTTTCAGGCCGGGCTTGCTTCTGGCGGGAGAGAGGGTTTTTCGAACAGGAGGCTGCGGCATGGGGGGGCATTGGATGGTGGGAATTGGAACCGGCTGCGTAATACACAGGCATGGTTTATTCATGCAAGTTTTGGGCCACTTAGTTGGATGGCCGGACAAAATATGTTTGCAAAAGTGTATGCCGCAACCGGTACGATCCCCCAGGGCATAATTCGCGGACTACGCTTGATTGTGGCGCAGTGTTCAGGCGAGGGAGTTGTCGCCACTCATGTACACAAACACCTGCTCGAACAAATCTCCGCGTAGGCGGAAGAAATTGCAGTTATGTTTGACGAGTTTCCGCTGGTCGAACGTGAGGTTCTCCACCCGGAAGCGGCTGGCGATGCGGTCCGGGGCCTGCACCACGTGGTCGAAGTCCCCATGCCAGACACCGGCGTAGCGGGTGAACAGGCGCTCAAGCATGGCTTTGATCTGGGTCTCGCGGCCTTCGTAATGCGTGTTGTAAGTGGCAATGGTGAAACGCGCGTCCGGTGCAAAGCAGGCCAGTGTCGCGCTCAGGTCCATGCGATCCACGGCCGCAAAATAACACTCGGCCAGGGTAATCAAGCGGGCTTGTTGCGGAGTGTGGCGTGCCGGCGCTGTCTGGTGGGTTTCCATTACGCACCGCTTGCGGATTTTTGCGCCGCTAGCAGCATTGCTTCGAGCATGTCCAGCCGCGGGTGCATGGGTCGGGGGTAGGCCGTGCGACTGTGGCTATGGCCCAGCGCCAGCATGCTCTCGGCGATCTTGTAGCTCAACGGGCCGGGGTTGATGATGGGTACGGGCAGGCGTGCCTGCAACCATGCATGGGCCTGGTGCATGGTGGTCGAGCCCAGGATCAATACGTCGGCACCGTCCACATCAATGGCCTGGCGCGCAGCGGCTTCGAGCAGGGGAAAAACATCTTCCTCCTTGCCCGACAGCAGGGCCTGGTTGTCGGGCGGCACTTCGATGGCGCGCACTGAGGCGCACTTGTGGTGCATCCCGAGTTCGTCGAGCGCCTTCTTGTACAGGGGCTTCCAGCGGCTGGCCATGGTCAGGATGGAGAAACGCTCGCCCAGCATGAGTGCACTCAGCATGGACAGCTTGCCCGGGCCGAATACCGGGATGTCCAGGACTGAACGCAGGGCCGCAACGCCGGAGTCGCTCATGGTATCCACGCACACGGCCGAGAAACCCTGCTCCTGGGCACGACAGCCAGCCTCGAAAATCGAGGCGTCGGCCAGAACAAAATCATGGTGGCTGGAGTAATTGACCGGCCCTGCCTTGACCGCGCGGTACTCGAACAGCAGATGGTCACCGAACTGCAGGCCCTGCAACTGTTGCTGGCGCAACTGCAGCTTGTCGCCGGCCATCGCGAACGGAACAATCACCAGGACTTTTTGCATCGTGCTGCCTTCAGCCATTGCGTGCACGCAGCTTCAGGGCTGGCCGGCTTTCCAGGCATCCAGAATTTCACTGCCGGTGGCCGCCCACACCCCTGTGTGCCGTAGCATATGTTGCAGCGCTTCCTCCAGCGCGCCGATGCGGTAGGGCTGGCCTATCACCCAGGGGTGCAGCGACAAGGCCATGATGCGGCCGCCCTGGGTGGCGGATTCGCGGTACAACAAATCGAACTGGTCACACAGCTGGTCGCGGAAGTCGTCTTCGCCGTGGTGGTTCTGCACCAGGATGGTGTGGTCGTCCATGTCGATGGCATGCGGCATCGCAACCAGCGGGCCACCAGCCGTGCGCAGGGTGTAGGGCATGTCGTCGTTGACCCAGTCGCACACATAGTCCAGGCCGGTCGCGCCGAGCAGATCCAGCGTGTTGGCCGACTCCGACTTGGCGGGCGACAACCAGCCGCGCACTGCTTGGCCGGAGGCTTGGCGCAGCAGGTCCAGGCTGCGGCTGATGAGTTCGCGTTCATCGTCCAACGCGAGAGCGGCATGGTGCAGGTGGTCCATGTCCAGCCCGTTCGCAATGATCTCCCAGTTACGGGCCGTGCATTCCCGGATCAGTGCCGGGTAACGCACCGCTACCGCTGCATTGACCGCCACCGAGGCGTGCAGGCCCAGCTTGTCCAGCACCTGCATGATGCGGAAAATGCCTACGCGGTTGCCGTAGTCGCGCAGCGTGTAGTGGCGCAGATCCGGGTAGGCCGTTTGCATGGCGCCGGGCGGCTTGAACGGCACACCTTTCATGTCGAGCGGAAACCACTCCAGCGCCGGCACGATCCATAGCGCCACACGTGCACCGCCGGGCCATGACACCGGCTTGCGCCGCGGCAGCATCGACCAGTCGTACCGGTCGTGGTCCATGCCATACCGGCGCAGCGGGTATTCGAGTTGCTCCTTGGGGAGGCTCATATTGCCCCCACGCTTGTCGCTTCGCGTACTACGCTGCCCCCCAAGGGGGCCTTCGCGACTTGGGGCGGCCCGGCGTCGCTCACGGTGCCTCCCCCACGGGGTGGGCTGCCGCCGCAAACGCGTCGAAATAGTGTTCGCTGAAATACTGCGCGATTTCGCGTCCGGTTGCAAGCCAGACCTTGTCGTGGCCGGTGATGTACGCCAGCGCCTCCTCGAACGCCGCCATGCGGTAGGGCTGGCCGACCAGGTAGGGGTGCAGCGGAATACACATGACCGTGCCCGAGTGTTCGCCTTCCTCAAACAGCCGGTCGAACTGGCGCTTGAGTATCTCGGCGTAACGCCGCGGTTGGACCAGGTTGACGTTGTAGACGATCACGTCGTTCATCTCGAGCGAATACGGAATGCTGGCCAGGCGCCCCTGCCTGACCTTGACCGGGCCGGGCTGGTCGTCGTGGAACAGGTCACACACATAGGTCAGGCCCATTTCGGCCACCAGGTCCAGTGTGTTGTCGGTGTAGGTAAGAGCAGGGGCCAGCCAGCCGTCCAGCTTTTGCCCGGTGTGTTTGCGGATGCTGTCTATCGAGTCCTGGATCACAGCGCGTTCCTGCGCCTCGTCCATGCCCATCAGGTAACGCGTGTTGTAGCTGCCGTGCGAGTAGAACTCCCAGCCTGCATCGGCACAGGCCTGGATCACTTCGGGGTGGTGCTCACATACCGCCACGTTGAGCGACACGCTGCCGCGCATATTGCAGCGTTGCATGGCGTCCAGCATGCGCCAGAAACCGGCGCGGTTACCGTAGTCGCGGTAAGCGTAGTTGAGCACGTCGGGCGCGGGCCGCGCCCAGGCCGCACGGGCCGGGTTCTTGGGAGGGTTGAGCTCGTAGAACTCGATATTCGGCGCCACCCAGAATGCCACCTGTGCACCATTGGGCCAGCGGATGGCGGGCCGCTGGTTGTAGGGCAGGTAGTCGTACAGGCCCGGGTCGCGCTTCAAGGCCCGCCTCCCGCGGCCGCGGGTACACGGCGCAGCTGCTCCAGGGTCTCGGCAATGGTCAATACGTCGGCGTATTTGATGGCCATGTCGTACAGATTGGAGAAATGCGGCGCTTCGTGTTTGTCGGCCACGCACTCCTCGGGCACGATGGTGCGAAAGCTGCGCGACAGGCTGTCCACCACGGTCGCACGTACACAGCCCGACGTAGAGCCGCCGGTGACCACCACGGTATCCACGCCGTGGAAGTTGAACACCGATCCCAGGTTGGTCTCGAAAAACGCCGAAGCCATGCGTTTGTTCACGATGATGTCGCGCTGGTGGTCGATTTGCAGGCGGTCGTCGAACTCGGAGCGCCGGCTGCCGACCTTGATGTTCTGCAGCGAGTCTGGCGTGTCGGTGCGCGTGCCCCACACGCCGCAGTCCTCGCCCGACTCCATGTAGGCCACATAGGTCCAGACCACGGGGAAGTTGCGCGCTCGGAATTCGGCCGCCAGTTCGTTCACGTAAGCCAGTTGCCTGGGGTCGGTCTCGTAGGCGGTGGCGAACTCGCCCACGCAGGTGTAGGCTTTTTGCAGATCGATATTGATCAGTGCCGGTTTGCGGCCGAAGCCGAAACGCTTGCGTGTCGGTCTGGCCTTGATCTCGCCGTAGAGCTGGCGCGCCGTCTTGTTCGATTCTTGCATTCCCGGTGTCTTTCAGATGCGTTGAATTGATCATGCGTCCTGTAGATTGTTCTGTCAATAGGACATTTCAACCGCATAACATCTGATCTGTACTTTCGGGCATGACGGTAGATAATGCGCTTCATGTACATCAGTGACATGCCGTCAAATTCTGGCGGCCTCCCAACGGAAGTACCCATGGCCCCCAGCATTCCAATCCGGTCCTCGGCTTTTGCCCCACTGGACGGTGAAATTACTTGCGACGATTGCGGTAACGACGTAAAGCTGGGTTTCCAGTTCAGTTATGCCTACCAGCCCATCGTTGACCTGGCGACCCGTCAAATTTACGCGCACGAAGCCCTGGTACGCGGTCCCAACGGCGAGTCGGCGCACAGTGTGTTGTCACGCGTCAACGAAGAGAACCGCTACCGGTTCGACCAGGCCTGCCGGGTCAAGGCGATCAAGACCGCTGCATCGCTGGGTATGCAGACCAAGCTGTCGATCAACTTCATGCCCAATGCCATTTACCGTCCTGAAGTCTGCATCCGCACCACGCTGGAGGCCGCGCGCCACCACGGCTTTCCGATAGAACGCATCATCTTCGAGACTGTGGAAGGCGAGGAGATCAACGACGGCAAATGGTTGGCCGAGGTCCTGCGTGAGTACCAGCGCATCGGTTTCCTGACCGCCATCGACGACTTCGGCGCCGGGTTCGCGGGGCTCAACCTGCTGGCTGATTTTCAGCCCGACCTCATCAAGCTGGACATGGCGCTGGTACGCGACATTGACAAGAGCCGGCCCCGGCAGGCGATTGTGAAGGGAGTGGCGCGGATGTGCGAAGAGCTTGCCATCCGCATCATCGCCGAGGGTATCGAGAGCCGCGACGAATGCCTGTGCCTGCAAGGCATGGGCATTGGCCTGATGCAGGGTTACCTGTTCGGCAAACCGGCGTTCGAGTCCTGCGGGCAGGTGGACGCGTTGGCCTGGCCGCCGGTTTAGCGCCCCCAGCCCTGGCTTCGCCAGGCCCCCCGAGGGGGTGCAGCCGTTCTTGGGGCGGCCCGGCGAACGACATGAGGCCATTGGGCGTGGAGAGCCCCAGGTCGTCGCGGGCGATCCATCCCGGCCCGAGAATCCAGCAGGCAAAATAGCTGCCATGACCGACATCCGGACCTGGCTCAATGCACATGGCCTTGGCAAATACGCCGGGGAGTTTGTCGCGCAGGACATTACGCCCGACCTGCTGCCCGATCTGTCGGACGCCGACCTCAAGGAGCTGGGCGTGGTTTCGCTGGGTGACCGCAAGCGCCTGCTCAGGGCCGCAGCGGCACCGCCGCCAGTGCCAACGCCTGAAAAGCCAGCCGATCCGCCCGCCGCCGTGCCGTCAGCCCCGCTTCCAGGTGACGAAGGAGAACGCCGCCACGCCACCGTGATGTTCTCCGATCTCACGGGTTATACGGCGCTTAACGAGGCCTTTGATCCGGAAGAGGTGGAGGCGGTGATGGCGCGTATCAAACGCAGCGCCGTCGAGGTGATAGAACGGCATGGCGGGCGGGTGAACCAGTTCGTGGGTGACGAAGTCATGGCTTTGTTCGGCATACCGGTAGCGCGCCGGGACGATCCGCGGCGCGCCGTCAGCGCCGCACTGGAACTACATGCCGTGGTGGACGGTGTGGCCGCCGGCCTGTCGGCCCGGCTCGGCCGGGTGTTATCGATGCACACCGGCATCCAGACCGGCCTGGTAATTGCGCGGCGCAGCGATTCGCGCTCAGGCGACTACACGCTCACCGGCGATACGGTCAATACGGCGGCGCGCCTGCGTGGCCTGGCCGAGCCGGGCGAAGTGGTGGTGAGCCCGCAGACCTGGCAGCAGGTATCGGATTATTTTGACGCTGAAGCCGGCCGCGCGATCGAAGTCAAGGGCAAGGAACGGCCTCTGGTGCCTTACCGCATCCTGCGTCAACGCACCGTTCCCAAGGCCGGTAGCCGGCCGCTGGTCGGACGCACCGAGGAAATGCAGCAGTTCGCGACCCTGGCCGATGCCTGCCTGCAGCGCCAGCGCGGACGCGTGGTGTTTGTGCGCGGCGATCCCGGTCTGGGCAAGTCGCGGCTGGTGGCGGAGTTTCTGCATGTGGCGCGCGAACAGGGACTGCATTGCCACTCCACGTCGATACTCGATTTCGGCGCCCGCACCGGCCGCGACGCCATTCGTATGCTGGTGCAAAGCCTGCTCGGCCTGTCGCCCGACTCCGACCAAGCCAGCCGGGCCGAAGCGATCATGCAGGCCATGGCGGGCGGTGCCAACGGCGCGGACCACACGCCGTTCCTGTACGACTTGCTCGACGTCAGCCCGCCGACAGCCGTGCGTTCCCTGCTGTCGGCGATCGACGTCGCGACACGGCAGAAATCCACGCTGGATGCCCTGTGCCAGCTGGCCCGCGGCCAGGCTGCGGCCACGCCCATGCTGCTGCTGGTGGAGGACATCCACTGGGCCGATCCCTGGACGCTCAAGCAACTGGGCGCGCTGGCGTCCCTGGCCCTGAAGCAACCTTTGCTGCTGATGATGAGCACGCGTTTTGCCGGCGACCCGAGCGTGGGTGAATGGCGTACCGCGCTGCATGGCCTCCCTGTGACAAGTATCGACCTCGGCCCGTTGGCAAGCGACGATGCCTTGCGCCTGGCCGCCGGCGCCGCGTCCATCTCCGAAGCCCTGTTGCGCAGCTGTGTGGAACGCGCGGAAGGCAATCCGTTGTTCCTGGAGCAATTGCTGCTGAACGCGGGCGACGAGAGCGCGACCAGCCTGCCGGGTTCGATCCAGGCGCTGATCCAGTCGCGCATGGACCGGCTGGACGCAGCCGACAAGGCAGCGCTGCAGGCGGCCGCCGTGTGGGGGCAACGCGTGCCGCTGGATGCGATTCGCCATCTGGTGGCCGACCCGGCTTTCGATGGACGCGTGCTGGTGGAGCAGTTCCTGTTACGGCCCGAAGGCGACGAGTTGGTGTTCAGCCATGCCCTGTTCCGCGATGGGGCTTATGGTTCGCTGCTGCATACACGGCGGCGCCAATTACACGCCCAGGCGGCGGAGTGGATCGAACCGCGCGATGTGGCGCTGGCGGCGGAGCATTTCGAGCGCGCCGAAGATGGCCGTGCCACCCAGGCCTACCTGCGCGCCAGCGAAGTGATGGCGGCCCGGTACCACTATGCCGATGCGCTTGTGTTGGTGGATCGCGGGCTCAAGCTGGTCGGTGATCAGGACACCGGTTTTTCATTGAAGCTGGCCCGTGCCAGGTTGTTGCTGGAAACCGGTCGTGCGGCGGATGCCATCGAAGCGGGTGCAGTGGCCGTCGCCGCTGCCCGGTCCGGCGCCGAGCGTGGCCTGGGCCTGATGGCCATCGCGTCCGGAAAGCGCATCGTGGACCGGCCGGCCGAAGGCCTGGCACTGCTGGAGGAAGCCCAACCGCTGGTTGAACAGGCCGGGCTCACTTTGGAACTGTCGCGCCTGCACGAGCTGCGCGGTAACCTGCTATTCACGGTGGGCCGTACCATCGAGTGCCAGCATGCACACGAACTGTCGCTGGAGCTGGCGCTCCAGGTTGGATCGGCGGAGGCGGAGGCTGCCGCCCTGGGAGGCATCGGGGACGCATGTTTCGCACAGGGTCGCATTCGCAGTGCGCACGCGATGGTCAGCCGCTGCATCGCGCTGGCACGTGAGAAGGGCTTGCTGCGGGTCGAGGTCGCGTACCTGCAAGTGCTTGGCTGGTGTTGCCTTTATCTGATGGATGTGCGCGGTTCCGTCGAGGCGACTCGCGGTGCGCTCGCCCTGGCAATGCGGGTTGCGAACCGGCGTGGTGAATTGATGGCGCGCGGGCAGCAGGCACTGGTGAATGGCTGGGTGGTTGGAAACTGGCGGCCGGTGCTGGACGAGTTTGACGTTGGTCTGAATATTGCCCGTGCGCTGGGCAGTCCCCGCTTTGAAGCCATGAGCTGGTACATGCGCGGCCTGGTAGCGCTGCGCTCGGGCGACCGGGACGCTGCCCGGCAACACCTGAATGCCGCATTTCACGCGGCGGGCGAGCGCGGCATGCCCTTCGTCGGTCCGCAGCTGTACGCCACCCTGGCGCGTCTGGAGACAGACGCGGGCGCGCAGCGGCAGGCGCTTGACAAAGGCGAGGCCATGCTCGACGCAGGCGCCGGCCTGAGCCTGAACCACTTTGTGTTTCTTGAAGCCGCGATCCACGTCTGCCTGGGCGCGCGGCAATGGGACGAAGCGGAACGTTATTGCAAGCGGCTGGAGGCGTTCTGCGCCCCCGAGCCCTTTCCCTGGGCCGACTTCATCGTGGCGCGGGGGCGCGCGCTGGGCCGCGCCGGTCAGGGTGAAAGCGGCCCTGGGTTGGCGGCGTTGCTGCAGGCGCTGCGCCGGCAGGCTGCCGAGTCTGAAAGCAATATCCACCTGCCGGACCTGGATGCCGCACTGGCGCGCCTGGGTGAGTTGCCTGCCTGAAACGGAGCACACCTTCGACGTAGCCCCTGCGGCGTCAGCCGGGCCGCAAACGTTTGCGCCGCCCGCGCACCCAGTGGTTGAGCGCCTCCACCGCCACCGAGAACGCCAGCGCAAAGTAGATGTAGCCCTTGGGCACGTGTACACCAAAACCGTCGGCGACCAGCAACACGCCTATCAGCAGCAGGAAGGACAGCGCGAGCATCTTCACCGTGGGGTGGGCCGCGACGAAGTTGGCCAGCGGGTTGGACGCGGCAATCATGATCAGCATGGCAATCACCACGGCCGCCACCATCACCCACAATTTGTCGGCCATGCCCACGGCGGTGATCACGGAGTCGAGCGAGAAGATGATGTCCACCACGGCGATCTGCAACACGATGCCGCGCAAGGTGGCCCCGGCCGCGCCTTCGGGTTTGTCGCCCGCGTCCTCGTCGTGTTCCACCATCTCGTGGATCTCGGTGGTGGCCTTGTAGAGCAGGAACAGGCCGCCGCCGATCAGGATCAGGTCGCGCCACGAGAAGCCCTGGCCGGAGAGTGTGAAAACCGGTGTGGTCAGGCCCACGATCCAGGCCAGCGTGGCCAGCAGCATCAGGCGTGTAATAAGTGCAAGAGACAGTCCGACTTTGCGACCCAGGGCGCGCTGGTGGGCCGGCAAGCGGCCGGTCAGTATGGCGATGAAAACCAGGTTGTCTATACCCAGCACGATCTCCAGCGCCGACAGCGTAACGAGCGACAGCCAGATCTGCGGGTCGGTGATCCAGGCGAAGGTGAAGAAATCCATGGCGGTCGGGGTTGCGCAAAGGGCCGAAGTTTCTCACGGGCAAGGGCGCCGCGTCTCGCCGCTGCCGGCCAATGCCTCATGCGACGTGGTGACTTTCAGCGCCTGAAGCAGGGCGCTGTTGCGCTCAGACCAGGCTCAGCCTGCCGTCTTGGGGACGGGGTGGCAATTCGACGCCGAAATGCCTGTGGATGATGCCGGCCTGCTGCTCGAAACACCCGCCCCAGCGCAACACCCTCCAGCTCGGCAACTCGATGATGGTGCTGCCGATCGCATACGGGTTGGCGTACTGTGAGCGGCCGTAGTCGAGCACGATGTCGCACCCGTTCTTGAGCGAATCCTGCACCTCGGCCAATGTGAATTTGCTGCCGGTCAGGGACACGTTGGCCGACGAACCCATCAGCGGCGCCGCGGACTCCCAGCTCAGGCGCGCCAGCTCGTTGTGCAGCGCGCCGGCGTTTAGCAGCAAGTCCATGGTGCCGCCCTTGGTGGACCGGCGCAGGCCGCCGAACTCCACCGTACGCAGCCAGTCGTGTTCGGCCCTGAACGGCGCAATCACCGACAGCGGCAGGTTGTAGTCGTGTGTAATGCAACGCACCAGGTCCCGGTCGCGAGAGCTGGTGTCCATGACCTGGCTGAAGATATCCCAGTTGCCGATCACGCCATTGGGTTTGGTTTGCGGGCGCTGCTTTAGCTCGAAGATACGCTCCACGCCGCGCGCGGTGTGGGCAAAGATGGCGTAAGACACGTTCAAGGGCAGAACTGCCACGCCACCGGCCTTCATGATGCGGAAGACCTTCAGGGCGTCTGTCTGCATTATGGGCAGAGACGGTTCCTGGCCGCGAGTTATCAATTCCATGTCACGCCGGGGCGTCGATTACCGCGGCCACTGCGGCGGCGACCTGCAGCAGGCGTGCGTCTTCATAACGGCGCTGCACCAGTTGCATGCCTATGGGCAGGCCCCGGTTGCCGGCCATGCCCGGGATGCTGATGCAGGGCACGTGCAGGGCAGTCCAGATGCGGTTGAAGGTCGCCATGCCCTGGGATGTGATACCCATGGTGGCAATGCCGGGTGCACTGAGGGTGAGTACCGCGTCGGCGTCGCCGAATTCCCGGTCGAAGTCGATGCGGCGCAGTGACGCCGCATCCAGCACCTCGCGCATGTGCCGGTTGCTGAAACCGTACTGGTTCTCCACCTTCCGTTTGAAGTCCGGGTGCAGTTGGTCGGGATACGCCAGGTACTCGTGCAGAAAGGCGCCGCGGCCGCCGTCCTGCATGATGTCGTCGTGCTGCTGGGTCAGCTGGGCAAAAGCCGGGGACAGCACCAGCTCCGACACGGCGGCTCCCGCGGCCCGCAGCTTGCGGCCGGCCTCATGCAGGGCTTGCTGGGCGTCGGGGTCGGCCTCGTTCCACATCGGTGTTTCGCACACGGCGATACGCAGGCCGCTGATGTCGCAGGGCTGCAATTCATCCTGCGTCGCCAGGTGGAAGATTTCGCCCAGCAGCGCCAGGTCCTGGGCACTGCGCCCGTACAGGCCTATCGTGTCCAGGTGCGGCGAATAATGTTTGGCGCCCTCGACGCTGATGCGCCCAAAGGTCGGCTTCATGCCGTAGACGCCGCAGAACGACGCCGGTCGTATGGTCGATCCCCCGGTTTGCGTAGCCAGCGCCAGCGGCACCATGCCGTCCGCCACGGCCGCTCCGCAACCGCTGGAGGAACCACCCGGCGTGCGCTCCAGGTCGCGCGGATTACGTGTCGGAGGCATACGGCCACCGCAGGCGAACTCCAGTGTTTCGGTCTTGCCCAGAATCACGGCCCCGGCAGCCCGCAATACACCGACGCAGCTTGCGTCTTCGCCGCTCTGGTGCCGCTCGTAGAGAGGCGAGTTGTGCTGGGTCGGCAGGTCGCGTGTATTGATGACGTCCTTGATGCCCACGGGTATGCCATGCACGGCGCTGCGGCGCGGCTCGCGGTCGCGCGCGCGGGCCTGGGCCATGGCATGTTCAGGGTCTATCGATACCCAGGCGCGGACCTGGGAGTCGCGTTGCGCAATACGGTCCAGCAAGGCCTGCGTATAGGTCGCGCTGCTCAGTCGTCCGTCGGCCATCAGCTTGGACGCATTCGATGCGCTCAGTTGCCAAAGCTCCATCACATTCGTCTTTCCAAATTGTTCGGGTTCGTTGAATTGTATGCATAATATAAATGTCAGAGGAGCTAAATAATTAGCAAGAAGTCGTTCGGAAAACACTTTATTCTTTAATTTTCATAGGAAATTATCGAAAAAAGTGTTTTCTTGAAAAATTGCCAGACGAACTGTCTATATCTCTTGTTTGTATTTTTGCATGCAAAATACCTCCATCACCCCATGGCAGCGGCACTGACAGCGTTGTACGCAGACTTCATCGCCGGCTGGCGCGAAGCGGCGATTCCGGTGTCCGCGCTGGAAGTGGCACGCCTTGGATTTACCGATTGCGCGGGCGTGATGCTGGCCGGTCGCGGTGAAGAGGTGGTGTCGCGCCTGGCGGGTTTTGCGCGTGCGCAGGGAGCCCATGCCAGTGCCCGCCTGGTCACCGGTGGCGCGCCGGTGGGCATGGTGCAGGCTGGGCTGGTCAATGCCACGGCCGCCCATGCTTTGGACTACGACGACTTTGCGTTCTCCAACCACCCCAGCGCCGTGCTGGTGCCCACCGTGCTGGCCGCAGCCGATGCCCATGGCGCCGATGGCGTACGGATGGCCGCAGCCTATCTGGTCGGCTACGAAGTCTGGGCCGACCTCATGCTGCGTGAAAAGGACTTGTACTACGACCGGGGCTGGCATCCTACGTCGGTGCTGGGGCCGGTAGGCGCGGCAGCGGCGGCGTCGGTAGTGCTGGGCCTGGATAAGGAGCAGGCACGCAATGCGCTGGCGCTGGCAGCGTCCGATTCGGGCGGCGTGTTCGAGAACTTCGGCACCATGGCCAAGCCCTGGCACGGCGGGCGCGCGGCAGCGGCCGGGCTCAATGCCGCCGGTCTCGCGGCGGCCGGTCTGGTGGCCAGCCAGACAGCACTGGAAGGCAAACACGGCCTCATGCGCGCTTTGTCTCCGCATGGCAATGTGGACCTGGAGACATTGCCGGCCCTCGGGCACAACTGGCGCAGTGCCGCCATGCGGCTCAATATCAAGAAATATCCGACCGTGGGCGCCTCGCAGCGCGCCATCGATGCGGTGCTGGCCCTGAACCGCTTTGAGAGGCTGGCGCCGCGGCGCGTGCGCAAAATCGTGGCGCGCATCAGCGAGCGCCATGCCGCCGTGATGCCCTACCACCTGCCGCAGGACAGCTTGCAGGCCAAGTTCAGCCTGGAGTTCGCGATTGCCAGCGCACTGGTGCACAACGCAGTGGGTTTTGCGCAACTGACCGACGCCATAGTGTGCGGCGAACTGATCCAGCAGTTGATGGCCAAGGTGGTGATTGAGACCACCGCGGAGTTCGAGCCGGTGTGGCGCGATGCCGCGCCTTTTGATGTAGTGGCATTTACGCTGGACGACGGACGGGTGGTTTCAACCCCGCAGGTGCGCCGTGCCACCGGGCACGCCGATACCCCGCTCTCCACTGAGGCGCTGTGGGCCAAGTTCCTCGGTTGCGCGCAACACGCCG
>JANLPN010000575.1:0-15025 GCA_031367285.1 Betaproteobacteria bacterium
CGCAAAGGCGACCTGCTCACCATGGAGCCGGATGGCCGTGGCCGGGTCCGGCTGGAATACCGCATTCCGGCGCGCGGGCTGATCGGCTTCCAGAACGAGTTTCTGAACCTGACGCGCGGCACCGGCCTGGCGAGCAATATATTTGACGGTTACGAGGCCTACCGCGGCGACATCGAAAGCCGCAAGAGTGGCGTGCTGATCAGCATGGACGACGGCGAAATCGTCACCTACGCCCTGGGCAAACTGGACGACCGCGGCCGCATGTTCGTCAAGGCCGGGGATCCGGTGTACGAGGGCATGATCGTTGGCATCCACAGCCGCGACAACGACCTGATCGTGAACGCCGTGCGCATGAAGCAGCTCACTAACTTCCGCGTCAGCGGCAAGGAAGACGCGATCAAGATCACACCTCCAATCCAGCTCACGCTGGAGTACGCGGTGGAATTTATCGAGGACGATGAACTGGTCGAGATCACCCCCAAAAGCATACGGCTGCGCAAGCGTTACCTCAAGGAACACGAGCGCAAGAAGGCCGGGCGCGAAAGCCTTTAACCGTTGCCGACCCCCACGTTTGCGGCCGGAGCCGCTGCACTGCCCCCCGAGGGGGCTGCCGGTCTTGGGACGGCCCGGCGTCGGGCGCCTTATCTGTTGCGGGTTTTCATGACCCGCTCCACCTCGCGTTTGCCTTCGCGGTCCTTGATGGTGTCGCGTTTGTCGTGCTCGGCCTTGCCTTTGGCCAGCGCGATCTCGCACTTTACGCGGCCGGCCTTCCAGTGCAGGTTCAGCGGCACCAGGGTATAGCCTTTTTGCTCGACCTTGCCTATCAGGCGCTTGATCTCTTCTTTGTGCATCAGCAGCTTCTTGGTGCGCACCTTGTCGGGGTTGACGTGGGTGGACGCGGTGCCCAGCGGGTTGATCTGGCAGCCGATCACGAACAGTTCGCCGTTGCGGATCACCACGTAGCCGTCGGTCAGCTGCACCTTGCCTTCGCGCAGGGACTTGACCTCCCAGCCTTCGAGCACCATGCCGGCCTCGAAACGCTCTTCGAAGAAATAGTTGTAGGCGGCCTTCTTGTTGTCGGCAATGCGGGTCGGTTTGGCGACAGCGGTATCGGGTTTCTTGGCCATGGGTGGGAGATGCGGTTGTAAGAGCCTAAGTGGTGCCTGCAAGGCTTGTCTACAATCCCGCGCAGCCCTGCATTCTATGAAAACCGTCAACAAGTCTGTCCTGATCTGGTACAGCCCCGAAGAAATGTACGCCCTGGTGATCGATGTCGCCGCGTACCCGCAATTCCTTCCCTGGTGTGACCACGCGAATGTGGTGGCCGTAGACCTTGACAGCATGACGGCCGAGGTGGGTATCGCCTTCGGTGGCATACGCCAAACCTTTACCACGCGCAATCTGCATACGCCCGGTCGTGCGGTGGCCATGCATCTGGTCAACGGGCCATTTTCCCGGCTCGACGGGGAATGGCGTTTTGTTCCCCTGGCAGATGGCACCCAGCGTGCCTGCCGCGTGGAACTGGTGTTGCACTATGGCTTTGACAATGCCGCGCTGGGTGCCTTGGTGGGCCCGGTGTTCGACCGCATCGCGGGCAGCCTCGTAGACGCTTTTGTGAAGCGCGCGGAACAGATCTACGGCTGAGAGTCATGGTTATCCATATCACCGTGGTGGCTTCACCGGCAGCACGCCAGGTCTTGGAAGTGGCCCTGGTGCTTGAAGAAGGTTCCAACCTGGCACAGGCCGTCCAATCGAGTGGGCTGCTGGTGCAGTTTCCGGAGTTGGCCGGGGCAGCGACCGGGGTATGGGGCAAAAAGGCGGCACCGGAGCAGGTTTTGCGCGACCAGGATCGGGTAGAAATCTATCGCCCGCTCAAGGTGGACCCGAAAGTCGCGCGGCGCACGCGTTTTGTGAACCAGGGTGCTGGTTCTGCCGGCCTGTTCTCCCGCAAACGGCCGGGTGCCAAGGCTGGTTACTAAACCCCGGATATCACTTGCAGTTGGCGTCGATCTGCTGCTGAAGTTGCTTTGCCTGAGCCGCGCGGCCGGTATCCTCGAGAACCTCGCGCTCCCCTTTGGCATTGGTCAGCGATACCCGGACACCGGACTCCATCATGGTTTTTCCGGCCTTGGCCCGCTCGCAGTTTTCCGACCTGGCTTTGGCGACCCGCTCGTCTTCTGCCTTGATCTTGGCTGCGGCAGCGGCTTCCTGCTGCTTTTTCTTCTCCACCAAATCCCTGTCTACAGCGCTGAGTTTGGGGGCATCCGCAGCGGGGGCGGCTTGCCCGGAGGGCACAGCGACTTCGGCTGCGGCACCGGCCGGTGCGACGGCGGCGGATGGTTCCGCACCGCGTGCGATACCGCCAGGCTGCTTGAGGATGTTCTTGGGCGGCACGTCGGGCGGCGGCGCGCGGTCGCTAAACACCTTGTGACCGTCTTTGTCTATCCACTGCCACTGCGCCTGGGCGCCCAAGCAGGCGAAGCACAGTACAAAGGCAAAAAGGGTTTGCATCCTGTTCATGGGCGGAGTGTACCGCTGATGGGTGCCGGAGATCGCCCAAACAGCACGGGTACAATTCGCCATTTGGAGCTTTGATATGCGCCTGCTAGGCAAAGCGCTCACCTTCGACGACGTGTTGCTGGTGCCAGCGTACTCCCAAGTCCTCCCCAAGGACACTTCTCTTTCCACCCGTTACTCCCGCAACATCACGCTGAACCTGCCCCTGGTTTCAGCCGCCATGGACACCGTGACCGAGGCCCGATTGGCGATAGCCATCGCCCAGGAAGGCGGCATCGGCATCGTGCACAAAAACCTCACCGCCAGGGACCAGGCAGCCCAGGTGTCGCGGGTAAAACGGTATGAATCCGGTGTTTTGCGCGACCCGGTGGTCATCACTCCTACCCATACCGTGCGCCAGGTGATAGACCTGTCGGAGCAACTCGGGGTGTCGGGCTTCCCGGTCTGCGACGGCGGCAAGGTGGTAGGTATAGTGACTGGGCGCGACCTGCGTTTTGAGACGCGTTACGACATCCCGGTCAGCCACATCATGACACCGCGCGACAAGCTGGTGACCGTGCCCGATGGAACCACCTTGCTGGAGGCCAAGGCGCTGCTCAACAAATACAAGCTGGAACGCCTGCTGGTAGTCAATGATGTGTTCGAGCTTAAGGGCCTGATTACGGTCAAGGACATCACCAAACAAACCAGTTTTCCCAATGCCGCGCGTGATTCCCACGGCAAGCTGCGCGTCGGTGCCGCGGTAGGTGTGGGCGAAGGTACCGAGGAACGCGTCGAGGCTCTGGTGCGGGCCGGCGTGGATGCCATCGTGGTGGACACCGCCCATGGCCACAGCCAGGGCGTGTTGGACCGGGTGCGCTGGGTAAAACGCAACTACCCGCAGGTGGATGTGATCGGCGGCAATATTGCCACCGGCGCGGCGGCATTGGCGCTGGTCGAGGCCGGGGCGGACGCGGTCAAAGTCGGCATCGGTCCTGGCTCCATCTGCACCACCCGTATCGTGGCCGGTGTGGGCGTGCCGCAGATCATGGCCATCGACAATGTTGCGACGGCCTTGCGTGGCAGTGGCGTGCCCTTGATCGCGGATGGCGGCGTGCGCTTCAGCGGCGATATCGCCAAGGCCATTGCCGCGGGTGCCAGCACCGTCATGATGGGTGGCATGTTTGCCGGCACCGAAGAGGCACCCGGCGAGGTGATCCTGTTCCAGGGCCGCAGCTACAAGAGTTACCGCGGTATGGGCTCCATTGGCGCGATGCAGCAGGGCAGCGCGGACCGGTACTTCCAGGAGTCCACCACCGGCAATCCGAACGCCGACAAGCTGGTGCCCGAAGGCATCGAGGGGCGCGTGCCGTATAAAGGCTCCATGGTGTCCATCGTGTACCAGATGGCCGGTGGAGTGCGTGCCAGCATGGGCTATTGCGGTTGCGCCACGATAGGTGACATGCAGGAAAAGGCCGAGTTTGTGGAGATCACCACGGCCGGCATCCGGGAGAGCCATGTACATGACGTGCAAATCACCAAGGAAGCGCCCAACTACCGCGCGGACTGAAACATGTCCCACGAAAAAATCCTGATCCTCGACTTCGGTTCCCAGGTTACCCAGTTGATCGCGCGGCGCGTGCGCGAAGCGCATGTTTTTTGCGAGGTGGTGCCTTGTGACGTGGGCAACGACTGGGTTCACAAGTACGCCAGCGACGGCCAACTCAGGGGCGTCATCCTGTCCGGCAGCCACGCCAGCACGTACGAGGCGCACGACCTGCGCGCTCCGCAGGCGGTCTACGAGCTGGGTATCCCAGTGCTGGGCATCTGCTACGGCATGTTCACCATGGCCGTTCAATTGGGCGGGCGCGTGGCGCCCAGCAGCAAACGCGAGTTTGGTCATGCCGACGTGCGTGCGCATGGGCATACCCGGTTGCTGGACGGCCTGCAGGACTACGCCACGCCCATGGGCCACGGCATGTTGCAGGTGTGGATGAGCCATGGCGACAAGGTGACCGAGATGCCGGGTGGCTTCAAGCTCATGGCCAGCACCGATAGCTGCCCGATTGCCGGCATGGCCGACGAGGAGCGCCGTTTCTACGGGGTACAGTTCCATCCCGAGGTGACGCATACCAAACGCGGCGTGGCGATCCTGGAGCGGTTTGTGCTCGAGATCTGCGGCACCCGCGCGGACTGGATCATGGGCGACTACATTGCCGAAGCAGTGGAGAAAATCCGCTTGCAAGTAGGGAGTGAAGAGGTCATCCTCGGCCTGTCGGGCGGGGTCGATTCTTCGGTAGCCGCCGCGCTGATTCACCGTGCCATTGGTGACCAGTTGACCTGCGTGTTTGTCGACCATGGCCTGCTGCGTCTGGATGAAGGTGACATGGTGATGGACATGTTTGTCGGCAAGCTGCATGCCAAGGTGGTCCGGGTCGATGCATCCGGCCAGTTTCTGGGCCATCTGGTCGGCGTCAGCGACCCGGAAGCCAAACGCAAAATCATAGGGCGCGAATTCGTCGAGGTTTTCAAGGCCGAGGCCGCCAAACTCAAGAGCGACCAGTCGCGCCAGGTGGCCTGGCTGGCGCAGGGCACGATCTACCCGGACGTGATTGAATCCGGCGGCGCCAAGACCAAGAAGGCCGTCACTATCAAGAGCCACCACAACGTGGGTGGTCTGCCCGAACAACTGGGGCTAAAGCTGCTGGAGCCGTTGCGCGAACTGTTCAAGGACGAAGTGCGTGAGCTGGGCGTCGCGCTCGGCCTGCCGCACGCCATGGTGTACCGCCACCCGTTCCCCGGCCCCGGCTTGGGGGTGCGTATCCTGGGTGAAGTCAAAAAGGAATACGCTGATCTGCTGCGCCGCGCCGACGCGATTTTTATCGAAGAGTTGCGCGGGTTCATCGACAACGACACCGGCAAGAGCTGGTACGACCTGACCAGCCAGGCCTTTGCGGTGTTCCTGCCGGTCAAGAGCGTGGGCGTGATGGGCGACGGCCGCACCTACGATTACGTGGTGGCCCTGCGCGCCGTACAAACCAGCGACTTCATGACCGCCGACTGGGCTGAGCTGCCCTATGCACTCCTGAAGAAGGTGTCGAGCCGCATCATCAACGAGGTGCGGGGCATCAACCGGGTGACCTACGACGTGTCGAGCAAGCCGCCGGCGACGATTGAGTGGGAATAATACGGCGGCTATCGCCGTCACGCCTGCCTACCCAAGCAGGACCCAATTCCACGCGACTCGTCAGGATACCGCGAGGTACCGGCGCGGCAGATGGCGCTGGCATGATGCCTGCAGCCAAGTGCCGGGCGGCCTGAAAACTCAGCGCCCTCGCAGCATATGCAGCCCCGCGCCGACCAGCAGCGCGATGCCGGCCCAGGCCAGCGCATTGGGCACGTCGCCCCATACCGCCCAGCCGATCAGCAGCGCAAACAGCAGTGCGGTGTAGCGAAAAGGAGAGGTAACGCTGATCTCCCCGGCGCGCAGGCTGACGATCAGCAGGTAGTACCCAATACTCAGGAAGACGCCGGCCACGGCAAGCAGGCCGAACTGCGGCAAACTCACCGGCTCCCAGGTCTGGGTTGCGGCGGCCAGCCCGGCCAGCAGGCTGGTGGCGACGGCCGTGGCCAGGGTGATCAGCACGGTGGGCACATTGGCGCGGATAGTGCGTGTGAGCAGGTCGCGCGCCGCTCCCAGCACGGCACCCGTCAGGCACAGCAGGGCCCATGCGTTAAAGCCGTTGGCGGCCGGCTGGACCACCAGCAGCACACCGGCAAACCCCACGGCGATGGCAATCCAGCGGGTACGGCCCACGCGTTCGCGCAAGGCGACAGCCGCCATCAGGGTGATGATCAGCGGCGTGGACATATTGATGGCGGTGGCGTTGCCCAAGGGCAGATGGAACAGCGAGGTGAGGTAGACCATGGTTGCGAAAGCGTCCAGGACCGAGCGCAGCAACACTCGCCGGTCCTTCCATGGCGACATGGCGCCATCGCCAGGTGCCGATGCCGCGGACAGCGCACCGGTCGCGGTCGCTGCGGCAAAAAGAAATATGGACGAGAACAGGCCACGGATGAAAATCAGCTGCGGCCCCGGGAGCGACTCGCTCACGTACTTCACCAGGCAATCGTTGGCGATAAAACTTGCCATCGACAGGCACATGAAGATGATCCCGCGGCGGTTGTCGGCTGGGCTGGGTGTGTGCATCAGCCCGCTATGGTAGCCGGGCACGGCATTTTCATGCCATGTCGCCGCAATCGTGTAAATTCGAGCGCTGTCCCCAACCGTTTACCCATGCCCACTCCCACGCGTTCCCTCCAGCTTGCCGGTGCCTCCAACTTCCGTGATCTGGGGGGGTATACCGGGCTCGGTGGGCGGGCGGTGCGCTGGCGGCGGCTGTTCCGCTCCGACCACCTGGCGGCGCTGACACAAGACGATATCGTGGAGCTGTCGCGCCACGGGCTGGCACGGGTATGCGACTTTCGTGGCGAAGCGGAACGTGCGCCGCTGCTGTGCGCCATGCCGGGGCTGTCAGTGCATTTCCTGCCGATCGAGCCCACTGTGGTGCAGGGCATGAACGACCTGCTTGCCGCTGGCCACCAGCTCACCGCACGGGACACGGTGCGGCTGATGCAGGAGACCTACCGCGCCTTTGTGCATGACAACGCCGCCGCTTACGCCGAGTTTTTCCGGCTGCTGGTCGAGAGCGACACACCGCTGGTGTTCCATTGCACGGCTGGCAAGGACCGTACCGGTTTTGCGGCGGCGCTGATACTGCTGGCTTTGGGCGTGTCGCGCCAAGTCGTGATGCAGGACTACCTGCTTACCAACGAGTTTTTTCGCATGCCCCACTCCGCCACCAGCAGCTTGCCGCAGGAAGTGCTGCAGGTGTTGTGGCGCGTGCAGGAAGAGTTTCTGGATGCTGCGCTGCACGTGGTGGATGCCGACTATGGAGGTGTGCAGCAGTACATGCAAAACGCGCTTGGTGTGGGCCCCGGTGAGCGAGAGAGGCTGGCCGCACTCTACCTGCAGCCCTGACCAAAGAAACAGCCCGCAATTGCGGGCTGTCTGGTCTACAGGCTGTCAGTAAAACTGCGCAGCTTGTCCGAGCGGCTCGGGTGCTTTAGCTTGCGCAGCGCCTTGGCTTCGATCTGGCGGATGCGCTCGCGCGTCACGTCGAACTGCTTGCCCACTTCTTCCAACGTGTGGTCGCTGGTCATCTCGATGCCGAAACGCATGCGCAGCACCTTGGCTTCGCGCGGCGTCAGGCTGTCCAGGATGTCCTTCACCACGTCGCGCAGGCCGGCCTGCATTGCGGCTTCCATGGGTGCCGTGTTGGCGCTGTCCTCGATGAAATCGCCCAGGTGTGAATCGTCGTCGTCGCCGATCGGTGTTTCCATCGATATCGGCTCCTTGGCAATCTTCATGATCTTGCGGATCTTGTCTTCCGGTATCTCCATGCGCGCCGCGAGCACGCTGGCGTCGGGCTCAAAGCCGAACTCCTGCAGGTGCTGGCGGCTGATGCGGTTCATCTTGTTGATGGTCTCGATCATGTGCACCGGAATGCGGATGGTGCGCGCCTGGTCGGCAATGGAGCGCGTGATGGCCTGGCGGATCCACCAGGTGGCATAGGTCGAGAACTTGTAGCCGCGCCGGTATTCGAACTTGTCCACCGCCTTCATGAGGCCGATATTGCCTTCCTGGATCAGGTCCAGGAACTGCAGGCCGCGGTTGGTGTATTTCTTGGCGATGGAAATCACCAGGCGCAAATTGGCCTCGATCATTTCCTTCTTGGCACTGCGTGACGAAGACTCGCCCTCATTCATGCGTTTGTTGATGTCTTTCAGCTGGTCCAAAGGCACTACCACACGCGATTGCAGGTCGGTCAGCTTTTGCTGCAGGTCCTGCACCGGCGGGACGTTGCGGCCCATGATGGTGCTCCAGGGCTTGCCGGCGGCGGCCTGTTTCTCGACCCATCTCAGGTTCAGCAACTGGCTGGGAACCTTGTTGCCGTGTTTGTCGCGGCCACTGAAGTCGGCGATGAAGTGCTCTTGCGGATAACCGCATTTGTCCACAATGATGCGGCGCAACTCGCGCTCTTTCTTGCGGATGTCGT
Organism: Betaproteobacteria bacterium; assembly: GCA_031367285.1. Classification (GTDB taxonomy): domain Bacteria; phylum Pseudomonadota; class Gammaproteobacteria; order Burkholderiales; family Burkholderiaceae_C; genus CAISIP01. The sequence continues at coordinate 8,616 of JANLPN010000575.1, forward strand.
CCACCTGGGCACGCACCATGTCGCACAGTTTCTCGATCGCCTTGGCGGTGAAACGGATCGACATCAGCTCTTCGCTCAGCGCACGTTGCGCCTTGACGTAGGTTGGTGTTCCGTAACCTTCGCGGTCGTAGGTCTTGTGGACTTTTTCGAACAGTTCGCGCAGCTTGTCAAAGCGGCTCAGGGCTTCTTTCTTGAGCTCTTCCAGCTTCTTGGTCAGCGCCTTGGAGCCGCCCTTGCCGTCGTCGTCATCCTCGGCGTCGAACTCGTCAAAGTCTTCTTCGGCCACGTAGTCGTCGGCCTCGTTGGGGTTGGAGAAACCATCGACCACGGTCGTGATGACGATCTTGCCTTCGCGGATTTCCTCGCCCAGGCGCAGGATTTCGGCAATCGTGGCGGGCGAGGCCGAGATGGCCTCCATCATCGCCATCAAGCCGCCTTCAATACGTTTGGCGATCTCGATTTCGCCTTCGCGCGTGAGCAATTCGACCGTGCCCATTTCGCGCATGTACATACGCACCGGGTCGGTGGTGCGGCCGAATTCGCTGTCCACGGTGGACAGGGCGGCTTCGGCTTCTTCCTCGGCTTCTTCTTCAGTGGCCGCCGTGGCGCCGGTATTGTTGAGCAGCAGCGTTTCCGCGTCGGGGGTTTGTTCGTAGACCGCCACACCCATATCGTTGAGCATGGAAATCACGACTTCGAGCGTTTCCGCGTCCACCAGTTTGTCGGGCAGGTGGTCCGAGATTTCGCCGTGCGTCAGGTAGCCGCGGGTCTTGCCGAGTTTGATCAGGGCTTTCAGGCGCTGGCGGCGTTTGGCCAGGTCTTCTTCGGAAAGAATGGTCTCGTCAAGGCCCAACTCCTTCATCAAGGCGCGTTCCTTCGCCTTGCTGATTTGCATGCGCAGCGGCTTGACCTTTTCGCCGTTAACCTGGACGGGTTCCTCCGCGAACTCCGCCACGATGTCCTGCAGATCTTCATGGCCTTCCGGCAGCAACGAACCTTTGGGTTTGGGGCCACGTTTGGCACCGATCCTGACCGGTTCGGCGGTTGGGGCCACCACCGCCTTTGGTGGGCGTCCGGGTTTCTTCTTGGCGGCGGGTTCCGACGCGAGGGCAACGACTGCCGGTTTTTTCAGGTTGGCGGAAGTTTTCTTGTCGTCTTTGGCAGGACTATGGGCGGAAGGCTTGGATAAAGGCACTGACGAGGCTTTCGATGGGGATACGGTTACGGGTTTGCCTGCTGCCTTGCCCGCGGCCGCTTTGGCGGCCGGCTTGGCAGGTGTCTTGGTGGCCGCTTTTGGCGCGCTCTTGGCCTGCGACAGGGCAAGGTTTTTTGCGACAGGTTTGGCGGGTTTCGTGGACGTTCGAGCGGGCATGGTGGGACCTCATGACTTCAAAGTGACAAAGTGAACCGGCGGCCGGCAAGGGGACGCAGATGAATTGACAACGGATAACCAAAGGGCCGGCAAGATGTGTGGGCGAACATTTGGAGTGCAGTCCTTGCGGTGAGGTAGCCGGTCGAGAACATAGTCATCGGTTGGCCGGGCCCGGAGGTGCTGCTGTCGCTCTTGCGCAGTCAACTTCGGATTATACCCAGACAGCCACTGGACAAATCCGCATGTTGCGGCGTTTACGCCGTCTTCAAGGCTGCGTCAAGGCGCTTGCTTCAAGCTCACGCCTGCGTGCCTGCAGCTCGCGGTACCGCTTCAGCGCCGAGGTATCGGTGCGGGAGGCCTCGATGGCGGCGGTCTCCTGGGTCTTGATGTGCTCCACCAGCAGGCGCGTCAGCAGGTTGCGCAACTCCTGTGCCGCATCCTGGTTATCGTCCTGCGCACCCATATCCGGAATGGCCATCAGGCGCAGAGCCAGCTCTTCCGATTCGTGGCCACGCAGGCCTTCGCGCATGGCACCCCAGGGTTGCGGCCCGTGTTCGTGCAGTTGGCGCTCCAACCATACAAAGAGCGGGCCATGGGGGGCGGGCAGCTGGCACAACATGGCGTGGTCTTCGGCCGAGAACAAGTCCCAGCTGGCCATGTGGCCGAGAAATATCCTTGCCGCATGGTCGGCCCGGCTGGCCGGCCGCACGCGGCCCGGCACGTGGCCGGCCGGCGCCGTGGAAGCGCCGGCACGTTGCCCATAAGCTCCGGACTTGCGCCAGCCGCCGGCGCCCTTGCCGTATTTGCCGGAAGGCGCCTGGCCGGCGCGTGTGTCCTGTGGAAACCACAAGTCGGTCAACTCGCGGTTGGCCAGTTGCACCAGGGCCGCAATTTCGCCAAGCAACTGACGTTTCAACGCGCCATCCGGCAACTGCGTCCACAGCGGCCGGGCGTTGCTGGCTAGGTGGGCCCGGCCTTCGGCGCTGTTGAGGTCGCAGCCCTCGCGAGCGGAATCGATCATGAAGCGGCTGAGCGGCACCGCCTCGCTCACGCAGCGGGCAAAACCTTCTTTGCCAAATTCCCGGATGTAGCTGTCGGGGTCGTGTTCCTGGGGCAGGAACAGAAACTTGACACTGCGCACATCGGTGGCGTAAGGCATGGCACCGTCCAGCGCTTTGCGCGCCGCGCGCCGGCCCGCCGCATCACCGTCGAAGCTGAATACGACGGAGTCGGTAAAACGAAACAGCTTTTGCATATGCTCGGTCGTACAGGCAGTGCCCAGGGTCGCTACGGCGTTCGGAAAACCCAGCTGGGCCAGCGCCACCACGTCCATATAGCCTTCGGTTACCAGCACATAACCCTGCTCTCGCAGAGCGGTGCGGGCTTCGAACAGGCCATACAGTTCTCGCCCCTTGCTGAACACCGGGGTTTCGGGCGAGTTCAGATATTTCGGCTTCTCGTCGCCCAGTACCCGCCCGCCAAAGCCAATACATTCGCCTTTGACGTTGCGAATCGGAAACATGATGCGGTCGCGAAACCGGTCGTAGCGTTTCTCCTCACCCCCGTCTTCGTCCTGGTTCAAGATTACCAGGCCGCTTTCGACCAGCAGCGGGTCGTCGTAGTTGGCGAAGACACTGGCCAGGCTGCGCCAGCCTTGGGGCGCATACCCCAGGCCGAACTGTTTGGCAATATCGCCGCTTAAGCCCCGACCTTTCAAATATTCCACTGCCTGTGGGGAGTCCTTGAGCTGTTTGCGGTAGGCCTCGCCTGCTTTCTCCAGCACGTCGGACAAGGTAGTCTGCTTATGCCGCTGTTCGGCAGCACGCTCGCGGTCTTGCGGGGAGGCATCTTCCTCCGGAACCTGCATGCCGTATTGCTGGGCCAGGTCCTTTACGGCTTCGATGAACGACATGCCGGCGTGGTCCATCATGAAGCCGATCGCATTGCCGTTTTTGCCACAGCCAAAGCAGTGGTAGAACTGCTTGCTGGGGCTTACCGTGAACGACGGTGACTTCTCGGCGTGGAACGGGCACAGGCCGCTGAAATTTGCGCCTGCCTTCTTGAGTTGCACGTAACGCCCGACGATGTCCACCACGTCGGCACGCGCGACGAGTTCCTGGATGAACGACTGCGGGATGGTCATGGGCGATCAGAATCCGCGCCTGAACAGTTCGGCAGCGGCGATGGACGGGCGGGGTCAGTCGCCCATCACCACACCTTCGCGGCGCGGGTCGGCACCACCCATCCAGACTGCTGTGCCGTGCGCCTGTCCGCGCGTGATTGCTTGCAGGCCGCTGGTCATATTGACCTCGCGTACTTCGTGGCCACGTTGTTTCAACGCGTCGACCGTGGCGGCCGGGAAGCGTTTTTCTTCCAGTTGGGTCGGGCCGTTGAGCGATGCGAAGTTGGGCAGATTGATGGCTTGCTGCGGCAACAACCCCCAGTTGAGCACGCCGTACAGCGTCTTGGCGGTGTAGTGGATGATCAATGCGCCCCCCGGGCTGCCGCCGCTCATCAGCAGCGCACCGCTGGTCTTGTCAAAAACCAGGGTCGGCGACATCGAGGAACGTGGGCGTTTGCCAGGCTGAACCCGGTTGGCGATGGCTGCACCAGACGCGTCCACCGGCGCAAAACTGAAGTCGGTGAGTTCGTTGTTGAGCAGAAAGCCGCGCACCATTTGCCGAGCCCCGAATCCATCCTCGATCGTGGTCGTCATGGCGACGGCGTTTCCGTAGCCATCAACGATGGAAATATGCGAGGTGCCGTATTCCACCTGCTCCGGCATCGGTGCGTACGAACTCTTGACCCCTCCCGGGGCGCCTGGCCGGGCGGTCTTCATGCTTTGGGCGCCCGGTGCCTGGCCAATGGCCTTGGCGCGCTCGGCCAGATAGGCAGGGTCAAGCAGACTCATCCAGTTGCCTGCCGGCGGCTGCACAAATGCCGGGTCGCCGAGGTACTGGCCGCGATCGGCAAACGCCAGGCGCGCGGCCTCGGTGTACAGGTGCAGCCAGTCGGCCGATGGCAAGCCATCCTGTAGGGGCAGCGTTGCCGCAGAGGTGTTGCTGAGCATGCCCAGTATCTGCCCGATGGCAATTGCGCCCGAACTTGGCGGCGGCATGCCGCAGATGCGGAAGTCGTGCGCATTGGCCCGGTAATCACTGCAGATTGGCGCGCGTTTGATGCTTTGGTAGCCAGCCAGGTCGGCCAGGCTTAGTTTTCCCGGATTGGTTGGATGGTTCTGCACCTTGCCCACGATGGCCTGCGCAACCTCGCCCTCAAGCAGTGCCCTGGAGCCGCCGGACGCGATCTTGCGCAACACCTCGGCCAGAGCCGGATTGCGCAGCGTGGTGCCGACGTCGAGCGGGCTGCCGTCAGGTTTGTAGAAGTATGCCGCAGCGACCCGGTCTTTCTTCAGATGGGGTTCAGCGGCCAGCAGGCTGCCCAATCGCGCGCTGACCTTGAAGCCGCCGTCGGCCAGCGTGATGGCCGGCTCAAACAACTTGGCCCAAGGCAACCTGCCGTATTCCTTGTGCGCCATCTCCAGCATGCGAACAGCGCCCGGAACGCCGACCGAGCGGCCACCCACCACCGCATCGTAAAAGGCCATCGGCTTGCCATCGGCATCGAGGAACAGTTTTTCGTCCGCCGCTGAGGGCGCTGTTTCGCGCCCGTCGAAAGCTTCGGTGTCCTTGCCGTTGAAATGCAGCAGGAACGCGCCGCCGCCGATGCCACTGGATTGCGGCTCCACCAGGCCCAATACCATTTGGACCGCAATCGCCGCGTCCACGGCGCTGCCGCCTGCCTTGAGCACCTGGTAACCGGCGTCGGTGGCCAGCGGGTTGGCCGCGGCCACCGCGAACCGGGTCGTCGCCCAGCCCGGCTTCTCGGTGTAACCGGAAGATCCTTCAGGCTGGTTGGGCACCGCGTAGGAGAAATTGCCTTGTTGCGTCGCGCAGCCCGCCAGCAGGCCGGCCAGCGCAACAAGTTTCAAGGTCCGGGAATAGAGTGGTTTCATGGCGTCTCCAATCGGTTATGGCTATCGCGTGGGCGGTTCAGCGTGGTGCCAGCCGTATTGCGCCGTCCAGGCGAATCACTTCGCCGTTGAGCATGTCGTTCTCGAAGATGTGCCTGGCCAGCTTGGCGTAATCTTCCGGTGTGCCCAGTCGCGAGGGAAACGGCACGCTGGCCGCCAGCGAAGCCTGCACTTCCTTGGGCATGCCAAACATCATCGGTGTGCCGAAAATACCTGGTGCAATGGTCATGTTGCGTATGCCGTTGCGCGCCAGGTCACGGGCGATCGGCAAGGTCATGCCGACAATGCCGCCTTTGGATGCGCTATATGCTGCCTGGCCGATTTGCCCGTCATACGCCGCCACTGATGCGGTGGAGATCATCACGCCGCGTTCGCCGGTGGCCTCGGGTTCGTTCTTGCACATGGCGTCGGCGGCCAGGCGGATCATGTTGAAACTGCCCACCAGGTTGACCATGATGGTCTTGTTGAATACGCCCAGGTTGTGCGCGCCGTTTTTGCCCACGGTTTTTTCGGCCGGCGCGATACCGGCGCAGTTGACCAGGCCCATGAGTTTGCCCAGTGCCGCTGCCTTGGCTACGACGGCCAGGCCGTCGGCCTCTTGCGACACGTCGCATTTGACGAAGGCGCCGCCGATCTCCCTGGCGATTGCCTCGCCTTTTTCGGCCTGCATGTCGGCGATGACTACGGTGCCGCCGTTGGCCGCCAGCATGCGTGCCGTGCCTTCGCCCAATCCCGACGCGCCGCCGGTGACGATGAATACTTTGCCCTGAATTTCCATGGTTTTACTTCCTGCTTTTGTTGGGTTGGGATGGAGTCGGGGACTCGCAGGACAATTATGGCCCAGCGGCCCCGAACCGCATGGGCGTTGCTGCTACAATCGCGGCTCTCGAACACCCTTAGGCGCGTAGCTCAGCTGGTTAGAGCACCACCTTGACATGGTGGGGGTCGTTGGTTCGAGTCCAATCGCGCCTACCAATTCCGATTTTCGATGTTCAGGGTAAACCT
>JANLPN010000481.1:0-23371 GCA_031367285.1 Betaproteobacteria bacterium
GAGGTATTGCAGGCGTTTGGCGATCGCTCGTTTGTGGATGCCATGCTGCGCTTCGAGGCGTCGTTGGCGCGCGCCCAGGCGGCCGTGGGCCTGATCCCCGAGGCGGCGGCGCAGTCCATCATCGGTACCTGCAAGGTCGATCTTTTTGACGTGGCCAAGATCGTGCGCGAGAGCCCGCGCTCGGGTAGCCTGGCCATCCCCTTGGTGGCCAGCTTGAAGGAGACGGTGGGCCTGTTCAACCCGGCGGCGGTGGCGCATGTGCACCGTGGTTGCACCAGCCAGGACGCGATCGATACCGCCATGGCCCTGGTAACCCGTGATGCGCTGGACCTGATTCTTGCCGACGTGGGCAAGTCGGTGCGGGCCTTGTTGGCACTCACCACACGTTACGCCCACACCCCCATGCTCGCGCGCACCCTGACGCAGCCGGCATCGGTTACGAGTTTCGGTTTCAAGTGTGTGGGCTGGGCCGCGCCGCTGGTGCGCAGCCTGGCGCGCCTGCGTACCGCCGCGCCGAATGCGCTCAAGCTGCAACTCGGCGGGGTGGTCGGCACCTTGAGCGGAATGAATGGCAAGGGCGAACAAATCACCACCCTGATGGCTCAAGACCTTGGGCTGGGCCGGCCGGTGGCGTCCTGGCATACCCAGCGGGATGAATGGGTGGCACTGGGTTGTGAACTCGGCTTGCTCGCTGGCAGCCTGGGCAAGATCGCCAGGGACCTGGTGTTGATGGGCCAGTTCGAAGTGGGCGAAGTAGCCGAGCCTTCCGAGCCCGGCCGCGGCGGGCCGGCCAGCATGCCCTACAAACACAATCCGGTGGCCTGCATGGTGGCGATTGCCGCGGCGCAGCGCGCCCCGCAACGCGTAGCCGCCCTGCTGGCCGCGATGCCGCAGGAACATGAACGCGCGCTCGGCGCCTGGCAGGCCGAGCTGGCCGAATGGCCGGCGCTGGTGATGTCGGCGCACGGCAGCGCACGTGCGATGGCGGGTGCCTTGCCGAACTTAAAGGTTGATGCGCAACGCATGCGCGCCAACGTCGATGCCATGCGCGCTACGCTGCCCAAGGGTACGGCGGACGAATGGTTCGATCCGGGATTAGCGCAGCACGCAGGGGAACTGGCATTGGCGCAGTTGGCGAACTTGAAAGCAGGTTGAAGCCGTAAAATTGAGGCCATCGCTTACCTTCTGGAGCCAGTATGTCTTCCGCCTTGCGCCAAACGGTGCGCGTCAGCGCCGACCATTCGATTGTTATCCACCACCCAGACTGGAATCCCGGCGAGGAAGTGGAAGTGCTGGTTCGCGCGAAGACCGCTCTTAGTCCAGCTTATTCCTTTCTAGACGTGTTGAAAAACGCCTCGCTGGAAACCCCCGAGGATTACTCGACCGGTTACGAGCAAGTCCTCAAGGGCGAAGGTGCGTAAGCAGCATTTCGTTGACACTGGTTTTTTGATCGCGTTGGGCGCGCCACGCGACCAGTTGCATGACCAAGCTCTTTCGGTCGCGCAGCGAGTGCGTGAAGATGAAGCATCCCAGCTGACCACCCGTGCCGTCTTGTTGGAATTGGGCGCCGCGTTGAGCGGCTTGCGCCATCGCGCGACGGCAGCCGACATGCTGCTTGCGATTGAGGCCGACCCAGCTATGGAGATCGTGGCGCTGAGCGACACGCTGTACTCTGAAGCCCCGAAATTGTTTGCCCAACACCAAGACAAGGAATGGAGTCTGACGGACTGCGTGTCCTTCGTCGTCATGCGCGCGCGCGGGTTGTCCGAAGCGTTGGCGGCTGACCATCATTTTGAACAAGCTGGATTTGCCGCGCTGCTGCATCCGGCTTGACGTTCCTGTCGCCCAACGGGCCGGCCCTCCGCCCCGGAGTTGGTCGTACTGTTTGAAATGATGGAGGTTCCAGAATGAATGCTTCACTACCCTGGCGCGATCCGGTTGTCGCGGAAATTCACGCTATTCGCGAGGAGCTTGTTCGTGAATATGGAGGCGACTTGTCGGCGTATTCCAACGTGGCCGTTGCGCGCTGTGGGCGCCTGAATCTGCACGCCGCTACTTTTGGTCGGGGTTGGAATGGCCGAAGCCAAAATGCAAGCGGATCCGCATAGGTAGCCCGACAAACCATCGCTAAATACATTAGTGCTGACGTTTATCGCCGAAGGTTTGGGGCGTAAAGAGCGGCGTGCATGAACAGGCCCGGATCTCCTCAGGTTTCCTGCAGTAGGGAGCGCAGCCCAAGGTGTTCAACGAACGCGTCGAAGTCCCGATCCGCGTGCAGCAGCACGTACCCATGTTCAATGCAATAGGTGGCAATCACGGTGTCTATGGTTTTGCGTACCGTGATGCCTTTTAGACGGAGTGCCCGGTAGTTCTTCGCGGCCTGGATGGCGATGTCCTGCCCACCAAGACTCACCACCGTCAGCGACCTAAGCAGTTTTCTTGCCGCGCGGAAATCCCTTTCGTTATGAAAGCCCTGGAGCACCTCAACCAGAATCAAGTCGCCCACGGCCAGCGGCTCTGTGCCGAGCAGGCTGTCAAGCCGGTCCGTCTGCCGCGTCGCGTTGCCACGAAAGTAGTCGATCCAGACGCTGGGATCGACAAGGATCACTTGTCGGTCCGCATCACATCCAGGTCACCGGCCCAGGCCAGCTTGCCCCGGAAGCGCCGGATTTCCTCCTGCTTTCGCAGCCGCAGCAAGGTACGCAGGCCAAGCTCCACGGCCACGCGCGTGGTCTTCAGGCCGGTTGACTTCAGGGTATCCTGCATCAACTTGTCATCAATCACAATGTTGGTTCGCATAGTGTGTATTCGTTGGAGATTTCGTACACATCTTATACGGTGCGGGGCCGCGTCGCAAGCCTGCCTGGATGGTCTACGCTTCACTGTAATTCCCCGGCGGTATACGGTGCAAGCCCCGCGCCACCGCGAGCGGAAACCCGAATTGGTTCGCATACATGTCCGTTGAGGAATGCCAGGTACCCGCTGCAAGCGCGATCGGGCGTAGCGTGGTCGAGGGAGCGTACTTCCGTGACGCCTACCGCGTGCTTTCTTCATCGTTCCGTTCCACAAATGGGGCGTGCAGTGGTTGATTTCGAAGGCGGTGCTGGCAGGAAGGCTGTGAGCCCCATCGTGCATAGGTTGACAGGCATGTGGCCCTTCTTTGTGATCAGTCGCCCGTTTGATGGTCAGCCCATTGATCCTGGCATCGCGATCCGGGCGGCTCGGCTAAGGGAAAACCCCTGACTTCCAGGGTCCGTACATCGATATACTAAATCGATACAGTAAACCGATACACAAACGGTTCTGTTCTTTCCGTTCACTCCACCGGAGACAAACCATGGTTTCGATTTCCCGCCGCCGCTTCGTGCAGGCCGGTTCCACTGCATCTGTTGCCGCCCTTGCAGGTTTTCCAGCCATCGCGCGGGCCCAGACGGCGCTGGCCTTGCGTTTTTCTTCGTCGATGACGGCGGACGACAACGCCGCGCATTACGTGTGGTACCAGTACATGCAGGCCAACCTGAAGGCTGCGGTGGGCGACAGCATCAAGCTCGACTATTTCCCCAACAACCAGCTGGGCAAGGAGAGCGACGTGGTGCAGCAGGTCAAGGTGGGCTCCATCGACATGATGGTCACCGGCTCGTCGATCTGGGCCACCGTGCTGCCCGAGATCGGCATGCTCGACCTGGGCTACGTGTTCGACAGTTATGCCCACGTGGCCAAAGCCATGGAGGGGCCCGTGGGTGCCACCCTCAACGACATGCTGCAAAAACGCGTGGGTTGCACCGTGTTGACCTGGGGCTCGCATTTTGGCCCGCGCAACGTCTACACCAAGACCCAGGTCAAGTCGCTGGCCGATCTCAAGGGCGTCAAGCTGCGCGTGTTGCCGACCCCGGCCTTCATAGAGACCTTCAAGATCATGGGCGCGATCCCCACGCCGATACCGTTCGGCGAGTTGTACATGGCCGCGCAGACCGGCGTGGTGGACGGTTTCGAACACGATGCCGGCACGGTGCTGGCCAGCAAGCTCGATGAAGTCACCAAGTCATGCTGGATGACCGAGCACCTGTTCAGCCCGATGGTAGTGGTGATGGGCAAACGCGGCATGGACAAGATTCCCGCCGGCCAGCGCGCCGCGTTCATGAAAGCGGTGAACGACACCACGGTGCAGCAGCGCGCCGTTGCCAGCGGCAAGGCCACGGCTGCGATAGAGGAACTCAAGCGCAGAGGCATGACCTTCTTCGCCATGTCGGCCGCGGACCGGAACCTCGTTCACAAGGAGATGGAATCGCGGCTATGGGCCGACTTTGGCAAGCAGTACCCGTCGACGGCTCCGCTGTTCGCTGCCATCGGCAGCACCCGCGCCTGACCAGCAGTGCCCGGCCAAGGACGCCCATGCCCGCGGAACTTGCTATTGCGGCACCCCATGGAGCGGGATTGCCAGCCTGGGGCTTTCGCGCTGATACGGGCGCCGGCCGCTGGCTGGCCGAGCTGACGCGCTGGACCGAATACCTGTCGGCGGCGGTACTGGCGGTCGATGTGCTGGTGGTGTTCATGTCGGTCATTTACCGCTATGTGCTGCATGACCCGGTGGACTGGGCCGAGGAGATAGCGCGCGCGCTGATGATCGTGCTGGTGTTCTTCGGCGCCGCCACGGTGCTGGCGCGCAGCCAGCACGTGGGTGTGGACCTGTTCCGGCTGATGTTGCCCGCCGGCTGGCAGCCGGCCATGGTGCAGATCGCGCACTGGATCATCGCGGCCGTGTCGGGCGGGCTGCTGGTCTCTTCGCTGTTGCTGCTGGTGGACAGTTACGGCCAGACCACATCGCTGGGTCTACCGCAGTGGCTGTACGTCTATCCGGTGGTGCTTGGCAGCCTGTTCATGACTTTGTTCGGCCTGGCCAATGCGCTGAACGGGCCGCGACGCATCGTCATCCAGACGCTGGTTGGCAGCGTGGTGCTGCTCGTGCTGTTGTTCGGCTGGAATACGCTGGTGCCCACCCATGCGATCACACACGGCCTGTTGCTGGCACTGGGTTTCTTCGGCGCCCTGTTCGCGGGTGTGCCTATAGGTTTCGTGCTGGCCTTCGCGGCATTGCTGTATTTCCTGTCCGACCCTTCCCTGCCGATACTGGTTTATTCACAACAGGTGATGGCTGGCAGCGACCACTTTGTGCTGCTGGCGATTCCTTTTTTCGTGCTGGCCGGGCTGTTGATGGAGTCCAACGGCATGTCTTCGCGGCTGATCGAATTGCTGCTGCGCGTCTTTGGCCGGGTACGCGGCGGCATGGGCCTGATCACCATCACGGCCACCGCGTTTTTCTCGGGCGTGTCCGGCTCCAAGCTGGCCGACATCGCCGCCGTGGGCGGCATCGTGATGCCGGCCGTGCGCCGTACCCGCCAGGACCCCAACGAGGCCACGGCGCTGCTGGCCTGTACGGCGGTCATGGCGGAAACCATTCCGCCGTGTATCAACATGATCATCATGGGTTTCGTGGCCAATATTTCCATCGCCGGCCTGTTCATGGCCGGCCTGGTGCCGGCAGCAGTGATGGCGCTTGCGCTGGGCGTGCTGGCGGTGGTGGTGGGCCGCAAGATCAACCCGGACGAAGCCTTCGAGCACCGCACACCCATGCCCAAGCTGCTCGGCGGCGCCCTGGTGGCACTCATCATGGTGGCCATGATAGGCAAGGGCGTGACCTCCGGCGTGGCGACCTCGACCGAGGTGTCGGCTTTTGCCGTCATCTATGCGCTGATCGCGGGCAGCGTGGTGTTCCGCGAGCTCAGCGTACCGGCGCTGGCGAAGTTGTTTGTGCGCTCCGCGTCCATGGCAGGCGGCATACTGTTTATCGTGGCGTCGGCGTCCAGCCTGTCGTTCGCGCTGACCATAGAGCAGATTCCGCAGCTCATGTCGGCCGGCATGGTTGCTTTCGCCCACCAATACGGCAGCGTGATGTTCATCCTGCTGTCGGTGGTGATGATGATCGTCTTTGGCTCGGTACTGGAGGGCGCGCCGGCGCTGATTATCTTCGGGCCCTTGCTGACGCCCATCGCACAACAATTGGGCGTCAACCCGCTGCACTTTGGCACCGTGATGGTGATCGCCATGGGCCTGGGCCTGTTTGCGCCACCCATAGGCCTGGGCCTGTTCGCCACCTGTGCGATTACCGGCACCCAGGTTAGTGACGTGGCACGACCTATGATGAAATACATGGCAGTCTTATTGATTACGCTGGTGGTGCTGGTGCTGGTGCCCGCGTTTTCCTTATGGCTACCGAACCGGCTCGGCCTATAGCTGTTTACAGGAATTTCGATGACCACGATCCAGGACGTTGCCCGCCAGGCAGCCGTGTCGGTAAGCACGGTGTCCAACGTGCTTAACGGGCGCGGCGACCGCATGCGCCCCGATACCCTGGCGCGCGTGGAGGCCGCCATCCTGGCCTTGCAGTTCCGCCCCAGCAAGCTGGCGCAGCAGCTCAAGACCGGGCAAACGCCGCTGATCGGCCTGCTGGTGCCGTCCATGACCAACCCGATGTACGGCTACATCGCGCGCGAGATAGAAACGTTTGCGCAGGAACGCTTCGGTTATCGCCTGCTGATCGGCAGCACCTACCGAGACCGGGACAAGGAGAGCGCGTTTTTCGAAGACCTGCTGTCGCATGGCGTGCGGCGTGTCATCGTGATATCTTCGCTGGCGGACGAACGGCACTTCGAGTCGGCGATGGAGCGCGGCATGGTGGTGGTGAGCTACGACCGCGGCGCCACGCCGGGCAAACGCTCGCGTGTCAGCCACGTCATGCCCGACAATTTCGCGGCTGCACAGCTGGCCGCCGGCCATCTTATCCAGCACGGGCACCGGCAACTGGCGTTTGCCACCGTCGCTGGCATGACCATGAGCCGCAGCGCCAAGATTGACGGCTTTTTTGCCGCGGCCGATGCGGCCGGCCTGCGCGCCGGCGCACAGGTGCTGGACGGTGGCCCGATTGACGAATACGGCGACTTGCTGATCGCCGAAGTCGGGCGTGCCATGGCTTTGCGGATGGCAAAAGCCCCGCGCCGGCCGACCGGCATCGTGGCACTCAACGACTTGATGGCACTGGGCTTGATGGCCGGTTTGCGCGAAGCCGGCCTGCGGGTGCCGCAGGATGTTTCGGTGGTCGGCATCGACGGCCATTTCCTGTCAACGCTGTCGAACCCTATGCTAACCACGGTGCAGCTTCCCATACCCGAGATGGCACAGGCCATGGTGGACCGCGTCATGAAGCCCCATCCCGACCCGGACAAGGACCCGCGCAAAGTGGTTTTTGCACCCACCCGCCTGATCGAGCGCGAGTCCGTGGCCCCGTTTGCAGCGGCGCCGCGCACACGCGGCAAAACGCGCAGGTCGGAGAAGTCGATCCCATGACCACGGTGTTCGTTTCCCATCCAACGGACAAGTTGGCGCAGTATTTCGGCCCCAGGGCCACGCAGCAGTTGCAAGCCCTTGCCGGGGTGCGTTTCAACCTCGAGCCGCGCGACTTGTCGACCCCGGAACTGATCTCCGCGGCAGGTGGCTGTGACGCCCTGATCGCCTACCGGCAGACGCCCGGCCCGGAGCTGCTGTTTCAAGAACTGCCCGAGCTGGCGGCCTTCATCCGCTGCGCGGTCGACATCCGTACCGTCGATGTAGCGGCTGCCAGCGCGCACGGCGTGCTGGTGACCCAGACTAGCGCAGGCTACGCGGCGGCCGTGGCCGAGTGGGCCGTCGCCGCCATGATCGATCTGGCGCGCGGCATCAGTCGTTATGCCGAGGCCTACCGCCACGGCCAGCCGGTCGCCCCGGCGATGGGCCGCGAGTTGCGTGGCTCCGCGCTTGGCGTGATCGGCTTTGGGCAGATTGCGCAGTACCTCGCCGATCTGGCGCTGGCGTTTGGCATGCGGGTCCTGGTCGCCACGCCGGAGGCGATAACACAACGCGCCGCTCTGCGCCAGGTGGCGCTGTCCGTGCTGCTGGCCGAATCGGACTTCGTGGTCTGTCTGGCGTCTGCCAATGCCGAGACCGAAAATATGATGAACGCGCAGGCCTTCGCCGCCATGAAGCCCGGCGCGTTCTTCGTCAATGCATCGCGTGGTGAACTGGTCGACGAGCAGGCTTTGCTACAGGCGCTGGAGTCCGGACAGCTGGCCGGCTGTGCGCTCGACGTGGGCCGTGCGCCCGACCAGATGCCCGGCCCCGAACTGGCGCGCCACCCCCTGGTGCTGGCTGCGCCGCACATAGGCGGGCTCACCTTGCCGGCCATCGAACACCAGGCGCTGGAAACCGTGGCCCAGCTCGGCCGGTTGATCAAGGGCGAAATCCCGGCCGGCGCCGTCAATGCGCCCAGTGCTACGCGGCTGCGCCGCTGGAGCCGTGCCCCATGATTGCCTGGCCCGATGCCTGCGACTGCCACATGCACGTGTTCGAAGACGGATGGCCGCTCGCGCCCACTGCCACCTTCAAGCCGCCCCATGCACCAGCCAACGCCTACCGCATGGTGCAGCAGGTGCTGGGCCTGTCGCGTGTGGTGGTGGTCCAGCCCACCGGTTACGGCTTTGACAACGGATGCACGCTGGCCGCCATGGAGCAACTGGGGCAGGGTGCGCGTGGCGTGGCCGTAGTGCCGCCGGATGTTACGTCCGCCGAGCTGCAGCGCCTGCACACCGCCGGCATACGCGGTGTGCGCTACATGATGCTGCCGGGCGGCGTGTTGCCGTGGGACAGCCTGGAGCCCATGGCCGCACGCATCAGCGCCCTGGGCTGGAACATCAACCTGCAACTCGACGGCCGGGAGTTGCCGCGGCATGAAGCCCTGCTGAGCCGCCTGCCGTGCAAGCTGGTGATCGACCACATAGCCAAATTTCTGGGGCCCACGCAGCCCGACGACGAGGCGCATCAGTGCCTGCGCCGCCTGCTGGATGCAGGCAATTGCTGGATCAAGATTTCGGCGCCGTACGAGAGCTCGGGCAGCGGCCCGCCGGCCTATGCGGACGTTGCGCCGCTGGCGCGATTGCTCGCCCTGAACTACCCCGAGCGCTGCCTGTGGGCCAGCAACTGGCCGCACCCCAACGTCAAGCCCGGGCCGTCCAACACCGCGCTGCTGGACTGGGCGCTGGAGTGTTTCGGGAGCGAAGCGTGCTGCCGCAGAATATTGGTCGATAACGCGGCGCGGATGTACGGGTTTTAAGGGGCAGGCGGGCTGTACTGGCCAGCGGCGGAGGCGGCACCGTTGACAGCCTCATTGTGATCACAGACAATTAAATTTGTGATCACATAAATCTGAAAGACGGCGCCGATGCAAAATCCGGTACGAATTACAAGCAATTTCGAGCAAGGCAAAATTGGCGTCCTCAATGCCGGGCGCGCCGATGTGATCGAGCTGGAGCTGCTGAAGGACAACGCCTCCGATTTCATCCAGTGGTTCTTGTTTCGGGTGACCGGAGCCAAGGGACGGCAGTTGCACATGCGCTTCGTGAATGCGCTGGTCTCCGATGCCAACAAGACCCTTGGCATGCCGGACATCTGGCCTGGCTACCAGGCGTTTGCGTCCTATGACCTGCGGAACTGGTTCCTGGTGCCCACGGTGATCGACGCCGATGGCATGAAGGTGACTTTCACGCCGGCGCAGGACAGCGTCTACTTCGCGCAGTACCCGCCCTACTCGATGCAGCGGCACCGTGAACTGGTCGCGGGCGCGCTGCAGGACGCGCGCGTCAGCCTGACCGTGCTGGGCCAGACCCCGGATGGGCACGACATGGACCTGCTCAGGGTCGGCGAGCCTGCGCCGGGCAAGAAAGCGTGCTGGGTGGTCACGCGCCAGCATCCCAACGAAATCCAGGGTTCCTGGTGTGTCGAAGGTTTGCTGGAGCGGCTGCTGCTGAAGGAAGACCCGTTCGCGCGCGCCTTGCTCGAGAAGGCCGTGTTCTACATCGTGCCGAACATGAATCCGGATGGCGCACGGCGCGGCAATACGCGTACCAACGCCCTGGGCTTCAATCTCAATCGCGAATGGCAGGTCGCCACGATGGATACAGCGCCGGAAGTGGTGCTGGTCAAGCAGGCCATGCAGGAGCGTGGCGTCGACTTCTTCCTGGATGTGCATGCCTGGTCCGGCACCGTGCCGTTCGCGCTGGGGCCGTACCACACACCCTCCATCACGCCCAGGCAGATCGACCTGAACAAGCGTTTCGAGATCGCGCTGGCTCGGGCCAATCCGGAATTCCAGGTCGGCAATCTCTACCCGGGCGGCGGCCCTCCACCGGGTGGCGCCTACCTGGAAATGTCCTGGAACTACGTGACCGAGAACCTCGGGGCGTTCGGGCTGCTGTACGAACTCATCTTCAAGAACAACGAGAAGCGACCCGATCCGGTAGCCGGCTGGTCGCCCGAAAAGTGCAAATACTTCGGCCACAGCACGCTGGAAGCCTTGCACGAGATCATCGACGACCTGGGGTCTTGAATCTTGAGCGCCAAAACCGGAGCCACCGCGCCTGGGACCGTGCAGACCCAGATCGCGGCCAAGTTGCGCGAGGCCATCGTCCAGGGCCGTTTTCTTCCTGGCGAGGCGCTGAAGATCCGCGACATCGCCGAGGCCTTCGGCACCAGTACGCAGCCCGTGCGCGGGGCCATCAAGCATCTCGTGGCCGAGCAGGCACTGGAGGCCTTGCCCAACCGGTCAGCGCGTGTCCCCCTGCTGAGGGCCGAGAAGCTCGAAGACCTCACGCAAGTCCGCATCGCCGTGGAGGGCCTGGCGGTCGCCCTGGCGGTGAAGAACGTCGGCGCCAAGGACATCGCGCGCCTGAAGAAAATCCTCAACCTGCGTCCGCGGGACGAGGCGGAGCACTTGGCCAACCACCGCGATTTCCATTTCTCGCTGTACCGGCTCTCGGGCTCCACCACATTGATGCCGATTATCGAAAGCCTCTGGCTCCAGCTCGGGCCCTATTTGCGGCAAGCGACCCACGTGGTGATAGGGCAGAGCATGGAAGACCAGTACCACCTGGCGTTGATCGATGCGCTGGAGCGCGGCGACGACCGCGCGGCACGCAAGGCCGTGGAGTCGGACATCCGGGGTTCGGCGCAATTGTTTTCGAGCCTGGCTCCGGAGCGCAGCGGCATGGAATGGCTGGGGCCGAGCTTGAGTTGATTTTCATGCAAACCGCTTATGTCATCCGCTTGTTGACAGATATTTTGTGATCACAGATAATTATTTATGTGATCACATATTGGCCGAATTCCAAGGATGGAAACATGCAGCGCATCGAACGCATCGAGCTGGCACCGGAATACCGGATATCCCGGCTGCTCAAGGGAGGCTGGCACCTTTCCAGTGGCCACAACGCGTCGGTCGAGCGCCGGCAGGCCATCGACGACATGGCGGCCTTCGTCGAGGCCGGTTTCACCTCCTTCGACTGTGCCGACCATTACCTGGGCGTGGAGCAGATGATTGGCGACTTTCGCCGCGTCTACCCCGAACTGGGCGACAAGGTGCAGGTGCACACCAAGTACGTGCCCGATCTGGACCAGCTGGCAAGCCTGAAGCCGGCCGATACGGTGGCCATCGTCGAGCGTTCCATGCGCCGCCTGGGCGTCGAATGCCTGGACCTGGTGCAGTTTTTCTGGTGGGACTCCACCATTCCCGGCGCTGCCGCAACCCTAAGTGTGCTCGGTGACTTGCGCAAGGCCGGCAAGATCCGCCACCTGGGCGTCACCAACTTCGGCGTTGCGCAGTTGGCCCCGCTGGTGGAATCCGGCGTACCGATCCTGGTGCACCAGTTGCAGTATTCGCTGGTGGACCGCCGCGTCGAAAACGGCATGCTCGACTACTGCGGCAAGAACGGCATTCGTATCCTGACCTACGGGCATCTGCTGGGGGGCTTCATGTCGGAAACCTGGCTGGGCCAGCCCGAACCGGGCGAACCCTATGCCAACCGCAGCCACCGCAAATACAAGCTGATCATCGAGGACTTCGGCGGCTGGGCGCTGTTCCAGGAATTGCTGGCGGCCCTGATCAAGGTGGGCCGGCGCTACGGCGTCGGCCCAGGCGAAGTCGCGCTGCGCTGGACGCTCGACCAGGCGCTCGTGGCCGGCTGCATCGTCGGCGCCACCTCGACGCGTTATTTGAAGCGCAATACCGAAGTGTTCGGCTTCCGGCTCAGCCAACAGGATCTGCTCGAAATCGACGCCATCTGCGAGCGCCGCATCGGCCCGTCCGGCGACATCTACGCGCTGGAAAACGATCGCCAGGGCAAACACGGCCGCATCATGCGCCAGAACCAGAACCAGATGGAGGACCAGCCATGGACCCAGTCCGCGCCATGAGTGTTTCCTCGGCCTCCACGGCAGACGGCGAGTTCAGTCTGTACGACCTCAGCATCACGGTCGAACACGTCGGCGCGCGTTGCACCTGCGCCATGGCGGTTGGCGATAGGTTTGCGCTCAAGGGTGGCAAGATTTCCATCCCGGGCGACAGGAACTTCTGCCTGTACGCCCTGCAGGCCGTGATCCCGCTGCTGCCGGCCAAACAACGCATGAACCGGCCGGCGGACTGGATGGAGACGGATTCCGTATGCACCTGTCCGGACCCGGCGTGTGGCCTGCTGATGCGGATCAACCGCGACCAGGTAACGACCTTCCGGCACGACGACGTGAGCGCGTTGCCGTGGGACGAAGTGAAACCCAAAGACTGAATGTGATGACCCATCAACCACCCAGAGGATGATTCATGAAAACCTTGCTTAAAGCCCTTTTCGTCGTTGTGTTGCTGGCCACGGGTGCGGCCCAGGCGCAGCGAGCGCAGAACGCCCTTACCTGGGGATTCGAGACCGAGATCGAAACGCTGGATCCTTATGCCACCGGCAAAGGCACGGTGCAGCTCGTGATCCGCAACATCCTGGAGAACCTCGTGGTGCGGGACGTGGCGGGCGTGGCCAAGCCGGCGCTGGCCACCTCCTGGAGACAGGTGAACGACACCACCATCGAGTTCACGCTTCGCAGGGGCGTGACCTTCCATAACGGCCAGCCGTTCGATGCCGATGACGTGGTCTATAGCGTGGGCTACGTCAAGAAGCCGGAGTCGAAAATCTCGTCGCAGGGCGACTACGGCTTTATCGCGCGGGCCGAGAAGGTCGATGCCTACAAGGTCAACCTGATCCTTACCGCGCCGACGCCCTCCGCCATCGACCGGCTGACCCAGACCTTGTACATCGTGCCGCGTGTCGCGCATGCCGCGACGCCCCAGGCGCAGTGGGGCGCCAAGCCCATCGGCACCGGCCCCTACACCGTGGCCGGTTTCGAAGCCGGGCGCAAGGTGGAGATGGCGCGAAACCCCAACTACTACAAGGCCGACTGGGGTACGCCGCGCCTGGACCGGATCACGGTAGTCTCCATTCCCGACGCCCAGACGCGTATTGCCGAACTCACCAGCGGCAAGGTCGATTTCGTCTGGATCGTGGCACCCGACCAGATGGAGCAACTCAAGGGCAAGAGCAACATCACCACGGCTACCGGCGAGTCGAACACCATCACCTTCCTGTCGATGGATTCAAGCGCGCGCAGTGGGCCCAACCCGATGCAGGACAAGAATGTGCGCCTGGCCATTTCGCATGCGATTGACCGCAAGGCCATCAGCCAGGTGCTGCGCGGTGGCAGCAGCGTGGTAATCCATTCACCGTGCCATCCGCAGCAGTTCGGCTGCGCGCAGGACGTGGTGGCCTATCCGCACGACCTGGCCAAGGCCAAGGCCTTCATGAAAGCCTCTGCCTATCCGAACGGCTTTGAGACCAGCATCGCGGCCTTCACCGAAAGCGGCCCGGTGGCCGAGGCCATCATCGGCGACCTGCGCGAGATCGGCATCAAGGCCAAGCTGGACTTCCGCGAGACGTCGGCCTGGGTCAAGGACTTCTTCGCCGGCAAGTTCATGCTCTCCGTCGTGCCATGGCCGTCCAGCGGCGTGAAAGATGTGTCCGCCCTGGTGCCGGTCTTTTTCCAGGGCGGGCAGGGCGACTATGCACGCGATGCGGAGGTCATCAACTGGTTCAAGTCGGGCAGCAGCATCAGCGATGCCAACGAACGCAAGCGCCTGTACCGCCTGGGCTTCGACAAGCTGGCGCGTGAGGCGCTGGACGTGCCGCTCATGACCAACATCACCAACTACGCTTACCGCACCGGCCTGGACTTCACGCCGGCGGCGGACGGCTACCCGCTGATGTACATGGCGGGCTGGAAGAAGTAGGCCTGCGCGCAGACGCCAACCAAGCCCGCTCCACCGTGCTGCGCTTCCTTGCCGGAAAACTGATCGAAGCCGTGTTGGTCTGCATCACGGTGTCGATCATCACCTTCGCGCTGATCCACTGGACCGGCGACCTGGCCGTGTCCATCGGCGGCATGGACGCCAGCAAGGAGCAGGTCGAACAACTGCGCAGGCTCTATGGCCTGGACCGTTCCGCGGTGGCACAGTACGCCGACTGGGCCGGCCGCGCCTTGCGGGGTGATTTCGGCACCTCCTTCTTCTCGAAGGAAGACGTATTCCCGCTCATCCTGTCGCGCCTGCCCGTCACCGTGGCGCTGGCGTTCCTGTCGCTGGGGCTCGGCTTGCTGATTGCGGTGCCGCTGGGGGTCGTCGCCGCCACGCGGCCCGGCTCGTGCATCGACCGCGTCGCGCTCTCGCTGGCGGTGCTGGGCCAGGCCATGCCGTCGTACTGGACCGCGCTGTTGCTGATCCTGCTTTTCGGTGTGCAGTTGCAGGTGCTTCCGATCTCGGGTACCGACAGCTGGCAGAGCTTCGTGCTGCCGACCATCGCCCTGGGCTGGTTCGTGATGCCGGTGCTCATGCGCCTGGCCCGCGCCGGGATGATCGACGTATTGGCGGCCGACTACGTGCGCACCGCGCGGGCCAAAGGCCTGCCGCGCCGGGTCGTATTGTTCAAACATGCCTTGCGCAACGCCATCATGCCGGTGGTGGCGGTGGCCGCGGTGCAACTGGGTTTCCTGCTGGGTGGCTCCATCGTGGTCGAAAGCGTGTTCGCGCTGAATGGCGTGGGCCTGCTGGCCTGGAACGCCATCCAGCGCTCCGACTTTCCGGTGGTGCAGGCGATCGTGCTGATCGTCGCCTTCCTGTTCGTCGTGCTCAACCTGTTGGCCGACCTCATCAACGCGTTACTTGATCCGCGGATCCGGGTTGCATAGCCGAGCCGCAGATGATGAGCACCATGGATTCCGTTCCCGAAGCAGCTGCTCGCAAAAAGCGGGCGCGGCCGAACCAGAGCATTGTGTTTGGCGGCTTGCTGCTGCTCTTCTTCTTCGCCATGGCGATCCTGGCGGGCGTGTTGTCGCCGCACGACCCCTATGCGCAGAGCCTTATGCGGCGCCTGCGTCCGCCGGTCTGGGACGGTGGGACCTGGACCTATCCGCTGGGCACCGACGCATTCGGCCGCGACTACCTTTCGCGTCTGCTGTACGGCACGCGCATTTCGCTGGCGGTGGGCCTGGGCGGCGCGGCGCTGGCCGGCCTGCTGGGCGCGACGCTGGGCATCATGGCCGGTTTCTTCGGCGGGTGGGTGGACCGCATTGCATCCTTCGTCATCTCCACGCGCCTCGCCTTGCCGTCGCTGCTGGTGGCGCTGGCCGTGCTCCAGGTGGCGGGCAGCGGGCTTAGCGTGGTCATCATCGTGCTGGCGCTGACGCATTGGGACCGCTTCGCCGTCGTGATGCGCACCTCGGTGCGCCAGACCGCGCGTATGGATTTCGTCACCCGCGCGCGCGCCATGGGCAGCTCGGACCTGCGCATCGTCGCGCAGGAAGTGATGCCCAATGTGATGGGGCAGTTCGTGGTGATCTTCACGTTTGAGGTGGCGCAATGCATCCTGGCCGCCGCGGTGCTGAGTTTTCTCGGCCTGGGCATCCAGGCACCCGAGCCTTCATGGGGTCTGATGATGTCCGAAGGCCGTGCCCGGATGACCACCAACCCCGGGCTGATTTCCATGGCGGGTGTCACGCTCATGGTGCTGGTGCTGGCGGTCAACCTGGTGGGCGACGGTTTGCGGGATTTGCTGGTGCCGAAGGGGCCGCAATGACATGTGAGACCACACTGGAGGTGCGTGGGCTGGAGGTCAGCATACCGCTGCTGGCGGGCTCATTACATGCCGTGCGCGGCGTCGACCTGCACGTGCGGCGCGGTGAAACACTGTGTATCGTGGGCGAGAGTGGTTGTGGCAAGTCCATGACCTCGCTGGCGCTGATGGGCCTGTTACCGCCGCGCGCGCAACGCACGGCCGCCAGCATCCGCTTCATGGGCGAGGAGCTTTCCGGCGCCAGCGAGTCGCGCATGGAAGCCTTGCGCGGCGACCGCATGGCGATGATCTTCCAGGAGCCGATGACGGCGCTGAATCCGGCCTACACCATCGGCAACCAGCTCGTGGAAGGCCTTTTGCGCCACAAGCGCGGCACCACCCGTGCGGCCGCGACGGCACGCGCGATCAGCCTGCTGGAGACCTGCGGCATCGGCGAAGCCGGACGCCGGCTCAACCAGTATCCGCACCAACTCTCGGGCGGCCTGCGCCAGCGCGTCATGATCGCCATGGCGCTGATGACCGAGCCCAGCCTGCTGATCGCCGACGAGCCGACCACTGCGCTCGACGCCACCATCCAGGCGCAAATTCTGGACCTGCTCAAGAAGCTGCAGCAGGAGTTTTCGCTGGCCATCATCCTTATCACCCATAACTTCGAAGTGGTGCAACGCGTGGGCGACCGGGTGGCCGTGATGTACGCGGGTGAGGTGGTGGAGACAGGGGCCACGGCCGACGTGCTGGCCAAGCCCACGCATCCCTACACGCGCGCCCTGCTTTCGTGCATACCGTCCGGTACGCCGCGCGGTGGCGGTGAACGCCTGGGTTTCCTGCCGGGTACCGTGCCTTCACTGGTGGGCGATTTGCAGGGCTGCCAGTTCCGCAACCGGTGCAGCCTGGCCTCTGCGGCCTGCGAAGCCGCGGTGCCGCGCCGTTCCGCGGCTGCCGCGCATGAATACCTCTGCGTCATCGCGCCGGAGCAGATGCCACCGCGCGAGCGGCTCGATGCAATGCGGGCAACCGGCACCGCGAGCATCGTTGCCGCCATCACTACCCCGGCCATCGAACTGCGCGATGTGGAGGTGACCTATTCCATCAGCCACGGAATGTTTGTGCCCAAGGGCACGCTGAGGGCGCTGCGCGGCGTCAACCTCAGCGTGTTCCCGGGCCAGGTGCTGGGCATCGTCGGCGAAAGCGGCAGCGGCAAGTCCACACTGGCGCGTATCGTGCTGGGCCTGGAGAAGGCCACGGCCGGCGAAGTCCTGCTCAAGGGCAGGGCGGTATCGACCCACGGCCGCGCCGCGCGGGCCCGCATCGTGCAGCCGATCTTCCAGGACCCGTATTCGTCGTTGAACCCGCGCCGTACCCTGGCAGCGACCATTCGCCTGCCGCTGGAGATACACGGCATGGGCAGCAGTGCGGACCGGGATGCCGCCGTGACCCGCATGATGGATTTGTGCGGCCTGCCGGCGCGCCTGGCGCACGCGCTGCCGTCTCAGGTGTCGGGCGGCCAGCGCCAGCGCGTGGCCATTGCCAGCGCACTCGTCATGAAACCGGAGATCGTCGTGTGCGACGAACCTACCAGCGCGCTCGACGTGTCGGTACAGGCCCAGATCCTCAACCTGTTGAAGGATTTGAAGGCCGAGTTGAACCTGACCTACGTGGTCATCAGCCACGACCTCAACGTCATCCGCTGCCTGGCGGACCGGGTTGCGGTGATGTACCTGGGCGCGGTGTCGAAGACCGGCCCGCCGATGAACTCTTCGCCGCGCCCGCGCACCCATATTCGCGCACGCTGCTGTCGGCGACGCTGCATGGCGCCAGCCAATCTGAAGCAGGCCATGTCCCAAGCCGCTAGCCTGCCCGAAGACCTGGTGCGCCAGGCCACCTACCGCCGCAACGGACTCGCGGTGTTCGGCGACCTCGACCTGCGCCACACCGCCTTGCTGGTCATGAACATGCAGAACGCCTGGCTCGCCAATGGTGCGCCATTTCGCGTCGGTACGCCGGAGTTGTTCGACGGCTTGCTGGACCGCATCAATGCCTTTGCGCGTTTTGTGCGCGAGGGCGGTGGCCAGGTCGCGTGGATCCGCACGACCGTGGGCGCGCCGGGCACCACGCTGTACTGGAGCACCTACTACGACAACTTCATCGAACCCGTGAAACGCGCTGCCGCCGTGGCGGCGCTTACCCCCGGCCACCCCATGCATTCCCTGTACCCGGATGCGCAGGTGATGCCTGCCGACTGGGTGCTCGACAAGTACCGCTTCAACGCGTTCGCCTGCAACCCCTACGACCTGGATGCCAGGCTGCGTGAGCGCGGCATCGACAGCGTGATCGTGGCCGGCACGGCCACCAATATTTGTTGCGAAACCACGATACGCGACGCCATGACGCGGGACTTCCGCACCTTCATGCCGCATGACCTGGTGGCCGCGCCGACCGAGGATGGCCACCGGGCCGGGTTGCGCAGCGTCATGCAGGCCTTCGCCGACGTACGCGGCACGGACGACCTGACGTATACCGGCGGCCGGACACCGCAGGTGCCGTGACACGGCGACCGCAGCCGAGACCATCGCCGTACTGCTGGCGCGCGCAAGCCGCTCCGCAAGCGCCTGCGCTACGGGTTTGATCGTTTTTGCAGTGCCTCCTGGTGCTCCACGTAGACCGGCACGATGCGCGCCTCAAGCAAGTCGAGTGCGTTCCTGACGAAGGTGGACAAGGGGTGTTGCCGACCGGTGGCGAGGACCAGCCGGCAGTGCAGCGCAGGGTCGGTGATGCGTGTCACCGACAGCTGCCGCTTGTTATCGTCACGCTCCAGCGCGTTCAAGGGCAGCAATGCGTAGCCATACCCCTCCTGCACCAGGTCGAGGGCCGACGTCACGGCGTCGACTTCGAGGGCGATGTGGAGCTTGACGTGGTGCCTGGCCGCCTGTGCTTCGACGACTTCGCGGATCGCGTGCGTGCGGCTGGAGACGACCAGCGCGTAACGGCCGACCTCCTTGAAACGCATGGTTTCCGGAGGAGGGTCCGACGCCCCCGGCCCGATGAAATAAAGCTCTTCGAGCAGCAAGGTACGCTTCTCAATGAGGTCGGACCGCGGGGTCTCGTACATGATCGCGGCGTCGATCCGATCCATCAGCAGCGATTCGAGCAGCGCGTTGGATGCACCCTCGACGACGGTGATGGCCGCGCGCGGGAACTGGACGCGCATGTCGCGCACCAGCGACAGAATCGCGAACTTCGCAATGTGCGGCACCACCCCCAGCGTGAACTTCTGTCGCGCTGATCCCTGCAAAATGTGCATGGCGTCCTTGGCCTGTTGCACCTGCTTGAAAATCTCCTTGCAATGGACGAGCAGGACTTCACCGGCCGCCGTAGTCGCGGCGCCCCTGCCGTTGCGTACCAGCAGGGTCTGGTGCAGTCCCACCTCCAGGCGGCGCACCAGGCGGCTCAGCGCGGGTTGGTTGGTGTCCAGAATCTCGGCGGCCCGGGTGAAGCTTCCGTGCACGGCGACGTGCACGAACGCCTCCAGCTCTCGTAACTCCATAAGCACCTCAGTTATGTGAAAGCCACATAGTAGCTATGTCTGGCGCGGCCCTTGCGTTGCAAGCCCATCCTCTCAACAATCCGCAGACCATGGACACCCTGCTGCGCAATGCTTTCGTCTACACCGGCGATACCCACCACACCTGCTTTGCCCGAGGAGCGCTGCTCGTCTCGCAAGGTCGGTTGCGCTGGGTCGGCGACGAGTCCCGGCATCCCGACGCGACCGATGCGCGGGTGGTCGACCTCGGTGGCCGCGTCGTCATGCCCGGGCTGATCAATACCCACACGCACGGCGGGCTCAGCCTGCATCGGGGGTGCTGCGATGCGGGCAACCTGTTCCAGTGGGCGCAGACTATCGCACCCTTCACCTCCAGGCTGACGCTGGAGGACAACCGCTGGGGCTGCTACCAGGCCGTGCTGGAGATGGTCCGTGGCGGCATCACAACCGCATGCGACTGCACGCGTTACGGAGCCGGCTTGTTCTCCGCCGTGGCTGCGAACGTGGGCATGCGTTCGCTGAGCGGTGCACTCGCGAACTCGCCCGAGCTGCGCCCCGCCGGCCGGCCCAATTGGCCCGCGGCCCTGGAGGAGACGCAGCAGGCTATTGCCCAGCAGGGGGCGGACGGCCGCTGCCGCTTCTACCTGGGCGCCCATTCGCCGTACAGCTGTACGCCGGAGTTGCTGGTGGAGGTCAAGCAGGCGGCTGATCGCCGGGGCCTTCCGTTCGTGATTCACGCCGCCGAAAGCCGGGAAGAAGTGGAAATCGTGCAAAAGCGCCATGGCCGCCGTCCCATCGAGCATTTGCACCATCTGGGTTTGCTGGACGCCCGAACCATTCTGGCGCATTGCGTGTGGCTCGACGACGGCGAGATCGAGCTGCTGGCAGCGACGGGCGCCACTGTGTCCCACAACCCCATCAGCAACGCCAAGCTGGCGAGCGGCGTGGCACCGGTCGAGGCGTTGCGCGCACGTGGGGTGCCAGTGGGCTTGGGCACCGACAGCATGCTGAGCAACAACGCGCTGAATCTGTTTCAGGAAATGAAGTTCGCTGTTCTGCTGCAACGCGCCCACCGGCTGGATGGCTACGCGCTGCCGGCCCGGGACGCGCTGGCGATGGCCACGCGCGAAGGCGCGCGGGTGCTCGGCTGGGAGGCCGAGATCGGAAGCCTGGAGCCCGGCAAGGAGGCGGACCTTGTGGTCCTGGACCTGGAGCATCCGCTGGGGCTGACGCCGGACCGCGTGCTCTCGGACCTGGTGTTCGCGGCTGGGCCGCAGCACATCCACGCCGTCATGGTGCACGGTGAAACCATCTACCAACAGGGCCAGTTCACGAGGATCGACGAGCGCGAAATCCGCGACCGCATCCGTCTCCAGGGCGCCGGCCTTTTCCGGAACCATTCATAAAAGACAAAGGACTTAACCCATGCACACCAAGACCCAGATCGAGACAGAATCCAAGTCATCGCACGCCCCCGTGGGCCTAATTTCAAGCGCCGCATCCGAGCGCATGCTAAAGGATCGCCGTGAACAGCAGGTTGCCACGCCGTGGGGCACGGCCTGCGTCCTCACGGGCCGCATCGGCGGTCGTGAGGCGGCGGTCGTGTTGCGTTACGGCCCCAAGCTGACCACCCCCAGCCACAAGATAAACTACCGCGCCAACATCTGGGCCCTGCGTGAGCTGGGCGTGGAGCGCATCATCTCCCAGAACGCCATCGGCTCGGTCAACCCCGCTGTGCGTCCGGGCGACATCATGATCTCGCACGACTTCCTGGATCGCACCAAGTCGCGGCCGCTGTCGTTGTTCGACGATGCCGAGTGCTGGGTCCGCGTCGACATGACGGAGCCGTTCTGCCCCGAAGTGCGGCATGCGCTGCTGGCCGCTACCGCCACCATGCCGGACCGCGTGCTCGACCGCGGCGTATTCGCCTGTCTGGAGGGGCCACGCTTCGAAACGCCGGCCGAGATCCGCGCGTTGCAGCGGGAAGGCGCCGACATCATCGGCACGCCACTGGTGCCGGAGGTAACGCTGGCGCGCGAGGCGGAGATGTGTTTTGCGTCCATCGCCCCGGTAATCAACTATGGCGCCGGCATGGCACCTGCCGTGATCCATGTCGGGCCCGGCAGCATGAACGAGGCCTACTATGCCGGAGGTCTGCACGACCGGATCGAGCAGGCCCTGATCGACGCGGTGGCCCACCTGCCCGCCCACCGGGCTTGCCAGTGCGGCCAGGCGTTGCGCGGCGGCTTCCACGGCCAGCGCCCTGCATGGCTCAAATATTGCAGCCTCGACGGACAGCCCGAAGCCACGCAGGACATCACCCAAACCACGACGCGGACCAGCCCGCTGGCCGGACACGCGGCCTGATCCTACCCCCCATTTCTTTCACTTTCCAAGGATCCTTGATCATGCGCAACACACTGCTGAATATGTGGGCTGCCGCGGCCCTGGGTACGATGGCGACCATCGCGACAGCACAGACCCCCGTGGCCTGGCCCACCGCGAAGCCCATCTCAGTGGTGGTTCCGTTCCCGGCCGGTGGGGCGGTGGACTTTGCCGCGCGCCTGGTTGCGAACAAGCTCGCCGAACGCCTGGGCCAGGCGGTGGTGATCGACAACGTGGCCGGCGCCGCGGGTGTCGTGGGCACCACGAAGGCGGTGCGTGCGGCGGCCGACGGCTACACCTTGCTGGTGGCGCCCGACAGCGCCATCGTGATCGCGCCCCTGGTGACACCCGACACGGTCAAATACGACGCGCTCAAGGATCTGATAGCCGTGGGTTTGATCAACGTCACGCCGCTGATGCTGGTGGCGCGCCCCGGCCTGCCGGTCGGCAACTTCGCGGAGCTTGTACGGTACGCACGCGCGAACCCCGGCAAGCTCAATTACGCCAGCCCCGGCGTGGGCAACTTGTTGCACGTGGCGATGGAGTCCTTGCGCCAGCAGGCCCGCATCGATATCGTGCACGTGCCCTACAAGGCCGCGCCGCAGATCGTGAGCGACCTGATCGGCAACCAGATCGACCTGGCCTTGTTGGTGCCATCGACCGGGCTGGTGCACATCAAGGCCGGCAAGATCAAGGCCTTGGGTGTGACGGTGGAGGAGCGGCTGGCGGCCAGCCCAGACGTGCCTTCGCTGTCGGAAACGCCGGACCTCAAGGGCTTCCACGTCACCAGCTCGATCGGGCTCTTCGCGCCCGCCAAGACGCCTGCGGCCATCGTGGAGCGGTTGAACAAGGAGCTGAACGACATCCTCGCCTCGCCCGAGGTGCGCAAGACTTTCGAAGACCAGGCCGCCACGGTCGGCAAAAGTTCTTCCGCGGAGTTCGCCGACTTTCTGCGCAAGGAAATGGTGCGCAATGCGGTGGTGGTGAAGGCGGCCAACATCAAGGCGGAATAAAATACTTGATCGCCCTGGGTTATCGGGCTTGCGGGTTTTCACCTACATGTATCGATTTAGTAAATCGATAAACTAGGCGCCCAAACACCGCAAATGGAGACAACACCATGGCCCCGACATCCCGCCCGCTTTTTCGTCCGCTTTTCATCGCCGCACTGGTCGCCGGCTGCTTCAGCGCCGCTGCGCTGGCCGCGCCGCCCAAGGTGGTAACGGCGGCCAATTCCGACCCGAAATGCTTCGAGCCCTGGGACGCCAAGACCAAGCTGTTCCAGTACCCGGCCAAGAAGGGGCCGTACCGTATTGCGCTGGCCAACGGCTACATCGCCAACACCTGGCGCATCCAGATGATC
>JANLPN010000012.1:0-1588 GCA_031367285.1 Betaproteobacteria bacterium
GCGGCTGATCGCACGTGTGTCCACCCTGATCGACGCTGTCAACCGGGCCATGCAGCAGCTGCACATCAGCTGCCCGCTCATGATTGTGAAAGGTGATGGCACCTTGGCGCTGGCCGAGACGGTGGCCACACGGCCCATAGAGACCGTGTTGTCCGGCCCGGCGGCCAGCCTGGTGGGTGCGCAGTGGTTGTCGGGCCTGCAAAGTTTCATCCTGTCCGACATGGGTGGCACCACGACCGACCTGGGCGTGTTGCTGGACGGCCGCCCGCAGGTGACTGAGCAAGGTGCCGAGGTGGGAGGCTGGCGCACCATGGTGCGCGCCATCGACGTGCGCACCATAGGCCTGGGCGGCGACAGCGAGATCCATATCGGCGCCCAGGGCAAGATGATGGTCGGGCCGCAGCGTATCGTTCCGGTATCCCTGCTGGGCGCGCGTTACCCCGAAGTATTGGCCCTGCTGGAGGCCGACCTGGCCGATGTGGACGGCGGTGGCTCCATGCACGGGCGTTTTGTGCTGCTGCCGTTTGGCGCCCGGGCCGGCGCGGCAGCGGCCGAGCTGAGCCCGCGCGAGCGCGAATTGCTGGCCCTGGTCAAGGAGCAGCCCCAGGCCTTGCGCAGGCTGGCGGGCTCGCTGGGTTCACAACGTGCCATCGCGTCCCTGAAACGCAAGGGCCTGGTGCAGGTCGGCGGCTTTACGCCGTCCGACGCGGCCCATGTGCTGGGGCTGCAGAACAACTGGTCGGCACCGGCAGCGCTGCTGGCCGCGCAACTCGGGGCGCGCCTGCGCGAAATGAAGTTCCCCACGCCCGAACGCACCGAGGCTTTTGCACGCGAGGTGTGGAGCGAAACCGTGCGCCTGAGCGCCCGCGCCATCCTGGACACGGCGGTGGGAGAACATTTGCGCGAAGACAAACTCATCCATGCCGTGTGTGCGGGCGAAGGCCGGCTCGGCCTGGCCCGGCTGAGCATCACGCCATCCGTGCCGGTGGTGGCGGTGGGTGGCCCGGTGGGCGTGTATTACGGCGAGGTGGCGCGCCGCCTGGGCTGCGAGGTCGTCTTTCCGGAGCATGGCGATGTGGCCAATGCCGTGGGCGCCGCCACCGGTGTGGTGGCGCAGACTGTCACGGTGCGGGTGGACGGTGACGGCAGCGGCCTGTTCATGCTGCACTCCACGGTGGGCACGCGGCAATTCACCGACCCCGCCACGGCACTGGAAGCCGCCACCATGCTGGCGCGCCAGTCCGCCCGTGACGCCGTGATTGCGATGGGTGCCGCGGAGCCACAGGTCAAGATCAGCATCCGCAAGCAGCTATTGCCCAATGCCGTGAGTGATACCGGCTTGCTGGAGGCGGTGGTGGTGGCTGAGGCGATTGGCCGGCCGAACTCGGCGGCGTAAGCGGTTTTTCCCACGGCTGAACCATCCCGTCTGCGCAGCGTTTTCTCGCCATCAATGCAGTGATGCAGCGGGTCATGGGCCCTGCACCGCCAAACCTGGCTGCTGCAACACCGCCACAATTTGCCGGAGCCCGCTGCGTACCTGTTCCAGCGATGCGGGCGTGTTGAGGCTGATGCGTACTGCCTGCGGAGC
>JANLPN010000015.1:0-6384 GCA_031367285.1 Betaproteobacteria bacterium
CTACGAGGCCCCGGGCAGTTCGAAAGAGTTCCCGCTGGCCATGATCTCGCCACCGGCGCGCAACTTCCTGAACTCCACTTTCGTCAACGTAAAAAGCCTGCGCGACATCGAAGGCGAGCCCCTGCTCGAGATGAACGCCCAGGACGCCGCCGCACGCGGCCTGGCCTCCGGCGCCACGGTGCGCGTGTTCAACCAGCGCGGCGACTACCGCTGCAAGATGCAAGTGTCACCCCGCGCCCGCCCCGGCGTCGTCAACGGCATGGGCGTCTGGTGGCGCAAGATGGGAATGGACGGCAAGAACGTCAACGAACTGACCAGCCAGAAACTGACCGATATCGGGCGCGCACCTACGTTTTACGACTGTCTGGTGGAGGTGGAGGCGACTTCCGGGTCTGTATGAGGTTGGCCCTTCAAGGCAGTGTTCGCTGACGGCCAGATCTTCGCGCTCTGCTATTCTCCGCCCAGACTTACACCGACGACAGGGGCTACCAATGGCAACTAAAGCGAGCAACCCCAAGATTTCCGTGAGTGCGTCCGAGGGGGCCAGAGTCACGCATATTGCGACAACGGACTTGGAATTTGACCCCGAGAACCCGCGGTTCTATAGACTCAATAATGGCTCGACATCAGATGTGATTGAAGAAATGCTCGACGAAGAGGGCGTCCAAGATCTGATGTTATCAATTGGTCAGAAGGGCTATTTTGAAGGTGAACCTCTTCTGGTGGTCTCCAAGTCAGGCAAGGCGCCTTTCACTGTTGTTGAAGGCAACAGGCGTCTGGCTGCCGTCAAATTACTCAATCGCGAAATTCCACCACCGGCGCGGCGATCATCATCTGTAGCTCAAATCCGTAGCGAGGCCGCGAAGCGCGATTTCCCCAAAAAATTACCGTGCTTAATCTATAGTGATCGCAAGCAGGTACTGCGTTATTTGGGATACAGACATATCACTGGCATAAAGGAATGGGACTCACTTTCCAAAGCCAAGTATCTTTCTGAGTTAAAAGATAAGTTCTACCCGACTTTGGAGCAGAGTGCACAAATGAAGTCACTTGCTGCCGATATTGGCAGCCGCAGCGACTACGTAGGGCAGCTATTAACAGCACTCAACCTTTATATTACGGCTGAAACTTCAAAGCGTTTTTTCGGCTTGCCTATAACTGCGCAAAATGTTGAGTTTTCATATCTAACAACAGCTCTCAATTACAGCAGTATTTGCAAATGGCTTGGTCTCGAGAGCAAGAACGACGTGGATATGGAGGGTTTGAAAGTTGAAAATCTCAAACGGGCTTTCGGATGGTTTTTTGTAAAAGACCTTCAAGGACGCACGGTAATTGGGGAGACGAGACAACTTTCGGAATTTGCGGCAATTGTCAAGAGCCCCAGGGCAACGGCGGTACTTGTAGAAACGCGCCGTTTAGATGAGGCCTATTTGTATACCGACGGCCCGCAGCAAGCTCTTGAAACAGCTTTGCAACAAGCACTGGACAAAGTTTCGACAGTGTGGCGAATGCTCCCCGATATCGCTGCGATTACCAATGCTCATTTGGAACTCGCGAAGCAGGTTGCAGACGAATCGCGACAAGTCCGAAATGCAATTCAAAGTAAACTTGAAGATATCACCTGATGTTCAAAAATCTCGATACCCCACCTGATAGCAGCGATGGCTTATTGTGGGTTGATTTTGCGGAGCTTCGAGCATTGGTTCATCCCGACAAGTGCTTTTCTAAAGGTGATTTGAGTGGCGTCGCGCAGCGCGCAAAAGATATTGGTCGTGAGTTTGATGCAAACGAGAAATGGCGCCTCATCGCAGATATGGCAGGAATCAGGACCGTTGTGTACGGCGACGCTTATCCCTTCAAAGTTGCGGCCGATGGGGACACCCTTGAAATGAATTTCAATGAATCCGACACGCACACTACATATGTAGGGTTATTGATAGCCTCGTCGCTGCGCAACGTGGAAAAAAACGAATGGGACAGAATTACTCGAGACTTTGAGGAAACCTCATTCGTAATATTTGAGAAACTGATGCCAAGAGGAAGCGAAGTACGCGCGACCTGGGCGAGGGCAGGCTCCGGCGCAACCTATTCTGGAAAACTGTTTGATAAGTTGACGTCACTAGCAGCCGACCTCAGGTGCACCGCCAATTTTTCTGCCGCAGATTTCGATTCCCATGACACGGGCGACGGTGGCATCGATCTCGTAGCATGGCACCCTATGTCGGATTCTCGACAAGGAATGCCAATCTCATTCGCCCAGTGTGGGTGTTCAAAAGACGACTGGGATTTCAAGCAAATAGAGGCTCATACCGCGAAGCATTACCATCGACTGCCAACAATGCACCCTTGGGCCAACTACTATTTCATGCCACTTGACTTCAGGCGCCCAGATGGGGATTGGGCAAAAAAATCGGACCTTGGTCAAGTAATTTTGGTGGATCGACTGCGACTTATCCGCTTGGCGGCGCAATACAGCGCACTAGGGGATTTCCCCACAATGGAATACGTCGCAGAGGCATTGGTTCAAAGCGTAGCCTAACCCCATATTTTCGAAGGCAGAGCCTTTGCGACCGCTTCAAACAGCGGCGGTGGAACCGCATTACCTGCAACTTTGTATCGCATATCCAAACTACCGTGATCAGTGTCGGGAAACTTGAAATCTTTCGAAAACCCCTGTAGACGCGCTGCCTCTCGGTAACTAAACCGGCGCGCCGGTGCGTCGGAGACAAATTCCCAAACGTTGTGCCTTAATTTTCTAAGAACAGGGCTTATCGGGTGCAGAGGCATATGCCGGGGGTTGGCCACAATAGTCTTGGAAGTTTCGTCCCAGCCCCTTCGGCGGTCGCGTGAGAGGTAGTACCAGTGAAACTCCCGTTCATAGTACTCCCCTTTTGGCCAGTGTCGCATGTACCTTAGAGCCTCACGAATTGTGACCTTTGCTTGATCGCACCCTTCGCCATGAGTTGGCTTTGGAAATGTGTATTCTTGGTCTAGGTCGTTCCGAATACCAACGATAAATATCCTACGACGCTCTTGAGCAACTCCAAAGTCGGACGCATTGAGAACTTCCGTAGCAACTTTGTATCCGGCCTCGGAAAAAACCTTTACTTGGCTCTTCAATAGATGCTGAAAATTTGAGCGCACCATTCCCGAGACATTTTCTACAATGAACGCTTTGGGCTTTACTTGACTCAGAGCGCGGGCAAACTCCAAATAAAGCTCGTTGATCTCCCTCGCAGGGTCACGGACACCGCCTTGGCTGAATCCTTGGCATGGATAGCAACCAACCAATAAATCCGCCGAT
The DNA here is from genome assembly GCA_031367285.1 of Betaproteobacteria bacterium. Classification (GTDB taxonomy): domain Bacteria; phylum Pseudomonadota; class Gammaproteobacteria; order Burkholderiales; family Burkholderiaceae_C; genus CAISIP01. The sequence continues at coordinate 3,305 of JANLPN010000015.1, forward strand.
GGAAAAGACGTGACTTTCGCTATGTCGCCAAGTTTGTAATCAGTCTGGGGGTGATTTGCTTCGTAAACGTCTTTGGCATAAGGCAGCTTGTCGCTGGCCATGACGACTTCAAACCCAGCTGATATCAGTCCAGCATCAGAGCCGCCGCATCCCGAAAATAGTGAAATTACCTTCATTGCTTTTTTTTGGGTCAACCCGACCGAGTTTAGCCCGCCCAGCTAACCCCGACCAGCGTGCAGACGCCTGCATGCAACACCGATGCCGATTTGGCCGTTGTGCGAGATCAAATCCCTTCCGTCTTTCGCAAAAAACGAAGCAAGCTTACCCGCTGGGGACTGGGGCACCGCAATCCCGACCTCCATATCCGGCGTCTGGCAATTGGTGACCCGCCCTCCGCTTCAAGCGCCACTGGGTAAGTCGGGCGTGACGGGTGGCTGCGCCGGTTCGCTGGAATTATTCGCGCCTGCCACAAACGCCACGCGTCCCCACCACGGTGGTCACGCCAACCAACATTGCGCACTACAACGTCATCTGCGCGATTGGAAGCGAGACGGCGCGGACGCCCGGCGCGCTGGCCCACCAAGTTGCCAGTCCCTGCCCGCGAACCAATCGACTTCAGCCCGCATCCTCCAACACCATCTGCGCCGCCTTCTCCGCCACCATGATGGTCGGCGCATTGGTATTGCCCGAGGTGATGGCCGGGAACACCGAGGCGTCCACCACACGTAACCCGGCGACGCCATGCACCCGCAAACGAGCATCCACAACAGCGGTCTCTGGTGAAGGCCCCATCGCACAGGTACCCACCGGGTGGAAGATGGTGTCAGCCCGCGCCCGGAAGTCCGCCAGCAATTCATCGTCCAACACATTGTCCGGCCCCGGCAAGGTCTCCGAAGCGATGACATCGCGCAAGGGCCGGGCAGCGGCCAACCTGCGCAGCAACTTCGCACCGGCCAGCGCCTCGGCGATGTCCTTGTCGGTGGCCAGGTAGTTGGGTGCGATCAGCGGTGGTGTGAACGGGTCGTTCGAGCGGATGGCGATGCTGCCGCGGCTGGTCGGACGGCAGGCATTGACCGACATCGAGAAGCCGGGGAAAGGGTCAGGGTTCATGAGCCGCCGCGATGCGCCCGGCCGGGTGGTGTAGCTGGCCGGGTTGAAATATAGCTGAAAGAGATCGCCCCCAACCCTGGCTTCGCCAGGCCCCCCGTGGGTGTGCAGTCGTTCTTGGGGCGGCCCGGCGAACGACCGGGGCGCGGACTGATCGGCATCGCTGCGCACAAAACCGCCGGCCTGGTTCACGCTCATCGACAAGGGGCCGTCTCGCCGCAAGACATAACGCAGCCCGGCCCAGGCCTTGCCGGTCCAGGGGGACAAGGCGTCGTTGAGCGTAGCCACACTGGACCTGTACGTATGCGTGATGTGCAGATGGTCCTGTAGCTGCCGGCCCACCATAGGGGAATGGCACACGACCGGTATGCCGTGGCGCATCAGCAGTTCGGCGTCGCCTATGCCCGAAAGCTGCAATAGCTGCGGCGAGTTGATGGCGCCGCCGCACACGATTACCTCGCGCGCGGCAAGTGCCTGCACCAGCCGGCCACCACACCGGTACTCGACCCCGGTGGCACGCCCGTTGCTCACCAGCACACGCGTCGCATGCGCCTGCAGATGAACCGCCAGATTGGCACGCTTGAGCGCGGGCCGCAAGAAGCCGCTGGAACTCGACACGCGCAGGCCGTTGCGGATATTCACCTGGTAGATGCCGACACCCTCCTTGTCCGGCCCATTGAAATCCTCGGTCAATCCCAGGCCCAGCACCTGCGCGGCGTCGATGAAACTCGCGCACAAGGGATGCACCCGGCGCGAGATATCGGCGACGTGTAATGGGCCGCCTGCGCCATGGTGTGTATTCGCGCCACCCACATGGTCTTCGGAGCGTTTGAAAAACGGTAGCACGTCGGCCCAGCCCCAGCCGGGATTGCCCAGGCGCTCCCAGGCGTCGTAGTCTTCCTGCTGGCCGCGCACATAGGCCATGGCATTGATGGAACTCGACCCGCCCAGCAGCTTGCCGCGTGGCCAGTAGCTCTGCCGGCCGTCCAGCGCCGGCTCGGGCTGGGACTGGTACATCCAGTTCACAGCCGGGTCGAAATAGGTGCGGGCATAACCGATGGGTACCCGGACCCAGAAGCGCCGGTCCGAGCCACCAGCTTCAAGCAGCAATACCTTGTTGGCCGGGTCGGCCGAGAGGCGGTTGGCAAGCACGCAGCCGGCCGAGCCGGCACCCACTACACAATAGTCAAACGACTCCATGCGCGTACGGGGCCGCGTGCGACAAAGTGAGCGACACACCGTATTCCAGTGCCGCGTCGATCAGCGTGGACAGTTGGTCGTGGGCATAGGTGCTGAACACGTAAATGTCGAACGCGTCCACGCCCCGCCGGTGCAGCATGCACGCTACGTGGTGGTGGCCGGTCAGGCGCAGCTGGGTTATGGGGAATTGCGCCTCGCGCAGATCGAGCGCGAACAGCTTGGACAAGGTGGCGCGGCATTTATCACCCGTGATGTGGATGCGGCAACGCGCATGGCTCAGGTCGGTCACCGAGCCCACATCCGCCGTTATCGACTGGCGCAAGTGCTTGACCATGTCGGAGGTCCGCTCGGACATCAGCATGAACTCCTCCGGACCGCTGCGCACCAGTATGCCTTGGTCCACGGGTACCAGGTCCCCAGTGCGGGCCGGCACGGCCAGTCCCAGCGCCGATCCCAGCGCATGGCCCAAGGCGTCGATGCCGCTGGACCAGGTAGCGATCAGCGTGACACTGGTGATCGTGCCGGCGCTCAGACGCACACCGATGCGGCCGTCGCGTGCCGGGCGATCCCCCGGCGTGTGGCCCTCGAAAGGGCTGCGGTGTCTGGCTTCAACCACGGTAACGCTCCCCCGGTGCGTCCAGGAAACAGGGCTCCACCACACGCAGGCGGTATTGGCGGCCATGCACCGGCGACGCCGCAATCACTTCCTGCCCGACGCGGCTGGTACCGCCCTGCAGCAGGCCCAGGCCGATGGATTTGCCAACCGCCTTGCT
>JANLPN010000020.1:0-1746 GCA_031367285.1 Betaproteobacteria bacterium
GCCGGATCGGTGAAACGTGCGTTTGCAACAGGGGGAGGAAGGTAAACCATGCCGCTATTGTCCACATTGGCGCGGGCCGCGGAATGTGCGCTTGCGGCCTGGCGCACTTCGGTTAGAGTCGCACGCATGATCCAACGCGGCGTCACCATCGCAGGCGGCCTGTTGTTGGGCCTGCTGGTGATCGCAATCACCGCGCTGTTGGTATTGGGCATACCGCGCAACGCGGCCGGCATGGCGGCCAAGGGAATTTGTTCCGCCGCTTTCGTGGCCGGCAGGCCGGTACAGAACCTGTTTGCGGCCGAGGTGCTGCCGGCCAGCCCGGTGCTGGGCGCCATCGGCCTGTCGGTGGACGAGAGAAGCAAGACCGTGACGGCTCGTTTCGCGGGCCTGTTTGCGCGCCAAGCGCGGCGGCTGCCCGACCGTGGTTGTGTCCTCGACACCGAGACAGCCAGTGCCGCAATACCCGTGGCCTCCACCGGCCCGGTGGCCGACGCCAGCCGGCCCTGGCCGCTGGGCGAGGCAGCGGTGCCGCAGGCGGACTGGGGCTCGGGCGTCGACGCCCGTGCCCTGCAGCAACTGGTACAGGACGCATTTGCCGGTGCCGGCGATCCGCAGGCCGCCAATACGCGCGCCGTCGCCATCGTGCACAAAGGCCGTTTGCTGGTGTTGCGCACGGCTCCGGGGTTCGAAGCGTCCACCCCGCTGCATGGCTGGTCGATGGCCAAGACGGTGCTGGGCATGCTGACCTGGAAGCTGGCCGCCGAGACCGCGCTGCCGTTCGACGCCCCGGTGGTTGATGCGTTCACCAAATCGCGCGAGCCCGCGTGGGTCGCCACGTGGCGCGGCGACAACCGCAAAAACATCAAAGTGTCGGACCTGCTGTACATGCGCGATGGGCTGGACAGCAACGAGGACTACAACCCCTGGGGTTCGGTGCCGCGAATGTTGTGGGGCCAGGCCGACGCGGCTGCTTATGCGGCGGCGTCCCAGTCGCAGGCCGCGCCCGGGGAACGCTGGCGCTACCTGAGCCAGACCGCGAACCTGCTGTCGGCCGTGGACCGCTCGCATTTTGCCGCCGACGCCGACTACTGGGCTTACCCTGCCAAAGCCCTGTTCGCACCGATTGGCGCACAGACGGCCGTAATGGAGACCGACACCGCCGGCAACTGGGTCGGCTCGTCGTACGTATGGGCCAGCGTGGGCGACTGGGCGCGGCTGGGCCAGTTGATGCTGGCCGACGGCCGCTGGGGCGAAAATCAGGTGCTGCCACCGGGCTGGCTCAAGTTTGCATCCAGGCGTTCCACCCCGGACGGCGCGGGCCGCGGTTATGGCGCCCATACCGACCGTATCGGCGACCCGGCCGAAGGCAGTTGCAAAGGCTACGACGTGCCCGCCGACACGATTGCGATGGTGGGCCACTGGGGCCAGCTCGTCGCCATGGTGCCTTCGCGCGACACTGTTATCGTACGGCTGGGCTGGACCTTCCGGCGCGCGCAGTTTAATGCCTGTGCCCTGGTGGCAGCGGCGCTCAAGGCATTGCCTGCAACCAATTAGGAGAATGCGATGGACCTCGGAATAAGCGGCAAGTGGGCGCTGGTATGCGGCGCCAGCAAAGGCTTGGGGCTGGGTTGTGCCCAGGCCCTGGCCAGTGAGGGCGCCAATGTGCTCATCGTGGCACGCGGAGCCGACATGCTGCAAGCCGCGGCCCAGGGCCTGCGTGCCCTGCCCGGCGCGGCAAGCGTGCTG
>JANLPN010000483.1:0-3181 GCA_031367285.1 Betaproteobacteria bacterium
CTGACCGCCCCGGTCTGCCTGCCCCAGCGCTGGGTGGTCGATTGCAAGAGCGTGGGCAATGGCGAGAAGGCGCTCGTCTATCTGGGCCGCTACCTGTACCGCGGCGTGATTCAAGAGCGTGACATCCTGCGATGCGCCGATGATCAGGTCACGTTTCGCTATCGCGACAGTGGCACCGGCAGGAACACGACGCGCACCGTCAGCGGAACGCACTTCTTGTGGCTGGTGTTGCAACACGTCTTGCCCAGGGGATTGCGCCGCTCACGCAACTTTGGCTTGCTCCATCCCAACTGCAAACACCGCCAGCGTCTGGCGCTGCTGCGCCTGGGGTGCAGGGCTGGCACCACCACACCCACCACGCCGGCCATGCCGACATCGGCACAGCCGTCCACGCAGCCAGCATTGAGCGAGCGACCCAAACTCAAATGCCACTGCTGCGGCGCGGCCATGGTGATCGTGCGCCAGCGCATCGCACCTCTGGCATCCACGGGTGGTGCTGCAGGGTCACCCGGTGCCGCTCACGCGGGACACCTGCGCTGAGCACACAACACGAATATCACCACCGCCGGCCAACATGCCCACGGGTATGGGGGCGGCGCTCTTCTCAACGATCGCCATTTGCATCCAGCCACCCTTGCAATGACGGTGGGCGTGGCGACAAAAGCCGTCGGCGTCAGGCACTGTGCACTGTCCGACCCTCAGTGACGGGCAAACTTCCAGGAGATGTTTTCTGTGTCGGCCACTGGCCACCTGGTCCGGGCTCGTCCAACAGCCGGATCAGATCGCGGCTGCGCGCGATCTATCCTTTTTCGTTAGGCCTCATTGCTGCGGGCCTACTTGCCCGCTACCGCCAATAGGGCTTTTGGATTGGTACGCGCGATCGTGAGCAACGTACGCGCAGCGCCACTCGGCTGCTTACGTCCCTGCTCCCACCCCTGAAGCGTGCGAACCGAAACACCCAAAAGCGCTGCAAATTGCGCCTGGGACATGCCAGTGCGCTCTCGCGCTTCGACTGCCGGCGAGAAAACAACCTGCGTTTTCCCGGTCTTCATTTGCCGCACGGACTCCAACAACTCTGCCGCCAGATCCCGTTTCGACTCGTACGCCTTGAGTTGCGCATCAGATAGTGGTTTAGCTTTCGAGGGCACGACGAATCTCCTTCAACTTTGCGCCGGTGAGGTTGTCGGTCTTAGCCTTCGCGTACAGCGTAAGAAGTACGATTTCTTCCTCTGCCGAACGCGTGAAATAAATAACGCGAACACCTCCCGACTTACCTGTACCAGCCCTACGCCAGCGGACCTTGCGGATACCACCAGATTCAGGCACTACATCTCCGGCCTCCGGGCGACCAGCGACATACGCCGCGAACTCGCCCCTTTCTTCCTCGCTCCAATACATTGGCCATTGCTTTTGAAACAGAAGCGTCTTGACAACCGTGAGCATGCCACAACTATACGCCTAAGGCGCATATCTGTCGAGTGGAAATCATGAGGCATAACGCCGGCGCTCAGCCGACGCCGAAGGCGGTCGGATGGAGCAACCAGTTAAACCGATGCATCACGAAATGCCCGCAATACAGTGTTGATGCGTGTTTGATAACCAGGACCTTGCGCCTTGAACCATTGGAGGACATCTTGGTCCACTCTCAGTGAGATCGAAGCCTTCGATGGCAACGGCTGAAGACCACGCCGGACCACACCACGCACGATGTGCTGTACGCTGGCTTCCGGATGATCTGCCGTTAGAGCGACAGGATTGCTCGCAGCCTTTAGTTTGCCCCAGTCAGTCTTGGATTTCACTGAAGTAGATTTGCGCTTCGCGCTTGGTTGCTTTGCGGAACGAGATGACACGGATTTCATTTTCGCTCTCCGTATGAACTAATGAAACAGGAATGCCAGCAAGCAGGCCCAGAGTAACGAAGCGCTGCTCGCCGTAGGAGAACCGATCGTCTTCAAAGCTGAACGTGACGCCTTCAAACACAAAGGCTGCATCTAAAAAGTCGAGGCCGTGGGTCTTAAGATTCGCGGTGCGCTTCGCCTCTGACCAGGTAAACTCCATGAGCCAGTGTATATACAACTCGTATGTGCGTCAACGCCTCCGACACAGCGGATTAACTCAATATGCAGCGACAGGTTTTTGTCGCCAGAACATCGCGTTTGTCTCCAGAACATCGGCAGACCAAATACGCGCAAAGCCGCTTGCAATATGGCTTGCAGTCGATATACTGGATGAATGAACAGTCATAAAAGTTCCAGAAAGACCAGCATTCCGGTTTTCAGGTCAACGCGGCTGTTGGATCAGTTGCGCGAGCAGATTCGCTATTTGCACTATAGCTTGAGCACCGAAGATACCTATGTGTACTGGGTAAAAAAGTTCGTGCATTTTCACGGGCTGAAGCATCCGCTCGACATGGGGCAACCCGAGGTTGAAGCCTTTCTGGGCCATCTCGCCAACCAAAAGATGGTCTCGGTTTCCACGCATCGGCAGGCGTTAAGCGCTCTGCTTTTTTTGTACCAGAAGGTACTCGGCATTCAGCTACCCTGGATGAATGAGTTGGCGCGCCCGGCACCCAAGAAGCGCATTCCCGTGGTACTCACCGTGGCGGAGGTGCAAGCCATACTGGGCAAGCTCGAAGGGCAACACAAACTTCTGGCGTGTCTGCTCTATGGCTGCGGCCTGCGTTTGATGGAGGGGCTGCGTTTGCGGGTGAAAGATGTTGACTTTGACCGCCAAGTCATCATCGTGCGCGATGGCAAAGGCGGCAAAGACCGCGTGGTAATGCTGCCGCGCAGCCTGGTGCCGGCACTCAGAGACCAGTTCCGCCTGAGCCACGCGTTGTGGGCTGGCGATAGGGCTCACCAGGTACCCGGCGTGGAGACACCGCATGCGCTGGATGCCAAATACCCGAAGGCAGGGCAAACCTGGGGCTGGCACTGGGTGTTTGCCCAAACCACTTTGTCCACCGATCCGCGGAGCCAGGTCGTGCGCAGGCACCACGCCTACGACCAGACGTTCCAGCGCGCATTCAAGCAGGCTGCGCAGGCGGCCTTGATTGTGAAGCCGGCCACGCCGCACACGCTGCGCCACAGTTTCGCCACCCACCTGTTGCAGGCCGGCACCGACATCCGCACCGTGCAGCAGCTGCTCGGCCACGCCGACATCAGCACGACCATGATCTACA
>JANLPN010000083.1:0-2892 GCA_031367285.1 Betaproteobacteria bacterium
ACTGACTCAGGTGCGCACGGTGTTTGAAGCTTTGCCACCCGGCTGGACGACGGATTCGCGGGTGATGGGCGAGTGGAGCGACCTGGTAGTGGTTCGCCGCTAGAAAAAGCGCCACAGGGCGTGCAGCAGGGTGAGGTTGCCCAACACCCAGAGTGGCCAGAAGTGGCGCTGGGCCGGCAGGATGAGGTTGAACGCCACCGTCATGGGCAAAAGCGCCCGGCAGACCGCCCAATAGCCCGACCAGACCCAAGGGCTGAGGAGAACAAACAGAACCGAGTAAACCGCCCCAATGCGCCACCACGCCGAGCCGGGCAAGGGCGAGCGCCCTAGCTCCACGACTTGGACCAGAAATCCCAACGCCGCGATCAATCCCATGCTGTAGCGTCCGTCAAAGTTGCCCGAAAACAAGGCGACCATGCAGGTTTTGAGGTGGTCGAGCAGACCGAGCAGCGGCCAGGTGAGGTTGCCGAGGCCACTGCCGCTCCCCGTGGCGGGAAAACGATGGTCCACATAGAGCGACCAGGCGGCCAGCGGCAGAACACACGCGCCCAAAGAGAGTAATATCCGTCTCCAGTTCTGTTTGGCGGTGGCAAAGTCACATTCGAGGGCCAAGGCCGACAAGAGGGACGTTTCCTTGGTCAGATTGCCCAAGGTGAGCCACAGGGAACCGCTGGCGAAGCGGGCGCGGGAGTGTGCTTCAACAGCAAGGAGGAGAAGCAGCAGGGCGGGCAGATCGACCAGAGACTGACGGACGCTTTCAAGGACCCCCATGCTGAACACACAGCCAAACCAACGGGCATAAGCGATCCAGTCGTTTGATCCAATGTGCCGGTGCAACAGCCAGGCAAAGAGCAGCCAGGCGAGCACATTGAGCAGTGCATAGGCTTGGATTGTCCACCATGGGTTTCCCAACCCCAGGAGCGTGGCCAGGGCGGGCACAAGAATACGCCGGGCACGATAGGCCGGCGCATCAATCACCTGCGTCAGCTCCGCATCACGCAAGGACGGGTCCAAGGCAATTTGCGCGTAGAATTGTCCGTCGTAGCCGTTCGAAGACGATGCCACCGCAATGGGCAGGGAGTGCAGGCTACTGTGGCGGTGCTCGTTCCAGCTTTCCCCGAAACGGATCAGGCTGGTGAAGCCCGTCTGCGGGCTGAATTTAAGCAGTACCAAGGCCGCGAACAGCACCAGCGCGAGGCGATAGGCAGTTGGGCGATGCATTGGGGCCTCACTGAATCCAACCGGGCAGAGTGAGCGCGGGGTATCGCGTGGGTGCGGCTCGGCTCACCCGGACCTAGGTGAAGAGATCGGTCGGCGTGCGGGACATGAAGTCTTCCATGTAGGCGGTGGTCGCCTTGCCGTCGATGAAGACCGGGTCGCTCATGATCGCCTTGTGCAGCGGGATGGTCGTCTTGATCCCCCGGATGAGGTATTCGCTTAGCGCCCTGTAGGAACGTTGTAAGGCAATCTTCCTGGTTGGTCCGAAGCAGATCAATTTCCCGATCATGCTGTCGTAGTACGGGGGGATAGTATAGCCGCTGTAGACGTGTGAATCAACACGGACGCCAAGCCCGCCGGGGGCATAGTAGAGCGAGAGCGTGCCGGGTGACGGCACGAAGTTGCGGGCGGGATCTTCGGCGTTGATGCGGCACTCGATCGCATGTTTCTCGAACTTGATATCGCCCTGGTCGAAATCGAGCTTTGCACCGTTGGCGATGTTGATTTGCTGCTTGATGAGATCGATGCCAGTGACCTCTTCCGTGACCGGGTGCTCGACCTGGATGCGCGTGTTCATCTCGATGAAGTAATAATTGCCCTTCGCATCGACGAGAAACTCGATGGTGCCAGCGTTCTGGTATTCCGCTGCCTCGGCGGCCTTGACTGCAGCCTTGCCCATTTTCTTACGGAGGTCAGGGTGGGCGATGAGAAAGGGAGAGGGCGACTCTTCGATCAGCTTTTGGTGCCGGCGCTGGACCGAGCAATCCCGCTCGCCGAGGTGCAGCACCTTGCCGTGGCTGTCGGCGAGGATCTGAAACTCGATGTGCCGGGGCTTTTCGATGTATTTCTCGATGTAAACCGAGCCATTTCCGAATGCCTTTTCCGCCTCGTTGCGGGCTACGTGGAATTCCTTGGCAAAAGACACGTCGTTATGGGCGATGCGCATGCCGCGGCCTCCTCCTCCGGCTACCGCCTTAATGATGACCGGATATCCGATCTTCCGGGCGGCTTTGACCGCTTCGGTTTCATTTTCGATCGGTCCGTCTGAGCCGGGTACTGTAATTACGCCGGCCTTTCTGACCGTATCCTTGGCGATAGCTTTATCGCCCATGATCCGGATGCTCTTTGATTTTGGGCCGATAAATTTGATATTACAGGATTCGCATTGCTCGGCGAATTTGGCGTTCTCCGAGAGAAAACCATATCCGGGATGAATGGCATCAACGTCAGCAATTTCTGCCGCACTGATGATTCGGTCGGCTCGGAGGTAGCTGTCGGAGCTTTTGGGCCCTCCAATACAAATGGCTTCATCGGCCAACTGGACATGTAATGATTGGACATCGGCCTCAGAGTAAACCGCCAAAGTCTTGATACCCATCTCACGACAAGCACGGATGATGCGGAGGGCGATTTCACCGCGATTGGCGATGAGGATCTTTTGTATCATGTGATATAAATATATAAGCCGGACAGGGATACTGCCCGGCTCGAAGCGGACTCAGCTTAGTTGAGCTTCAGCTTAAAAAGGCGCTGCCCGTATTCAACCGGCTGGCCGTTTTCCACCAGTATTTCAACCACGGTGCCTTTCGCTTCAGCCTGGATCTCATTCATGATCTTCATGGCCTCGATGATGCATACGGCCGTCTTTTCTTCGACCTTCGAACCATTCTCGAC
>JANLPN010000087.1:0-34836 GCA_031367285.1 Betaproteobacteria bacterium
CTGGAGCCCGGACCAGGTGCCCAGCCAGGCATGCGGGTGCGTTAGTTACCACACTCGCTGCCGATGATGCTGGGGTGGGTGGCGCAGCGGCATAAAGAAGGGAGGCCGCGAGGCCGGAATGACAGCCGCGGAGCTACCCGCCCCGGCGTCATCGGCTCGCCAATGACCGGCCCCTGGTTCCTCACATTCAAAAGCAAGCTGGCATCAACCGAGACCATGTTCCCGGCGAAGCTTCCGATGCCGCAACAGGCTGTGCGCAAAACGATTCGCTGCCCGCACAGCGCGGCGAACGAGGTCACCGGCGCCATGCACAAAATCGTTGATCGCTTCCTCACGGAGTTCGTTGGCGCGCGCCTTGGCGGCTTCCATAAAGAACTCGTGTTCTGCTTTGCTGTAAGAGGTTTTCATGGCAGTGTCCTTTGCTTCTGTGTGGGTGAGGCTCCACTGTAGGCAGAGCAAGGCTGCACGGAAACCGTGCGCGCCGCAATACGGTCTTGCTGGAGGTGCAAAGCCGGCACCACCTGTGCCCGCTACTATTGCGGACATGCGGGACCTGAGCTTTGACGACATGTTTCTGTTCACACGCGTGGCCGAGCTGGGCTCGTTGTCGGCGGTGGCCCGCGAACGCGACGTTCCGGTCAGCCAGGTGTCACGCGCGCTGAGCCGCATGGAAAAAACCTGTGGCGCGCGCCTTATTCACCGCTCTACCCATGGGCTGTCGCTCACCATCGAAGGCGCGAGTTTTGTCGACTACTGCCGCCGCATCACGGCTACGCTGGACCAACTGGAGGGGGAGTTCTCGCACCAGAGCCACGAGGCCAGCGGCTGGGTCAAGGTGGCGGTGAGCACCGTCATCGCCGAGCATTTGCTGGTGCCCAGCTTTGAAGGCTTGAGCAAGCGCCACCCGCGCCTGTGTATCGACCTCAAGGTGGACGACCGCATGGTGGACATGGCGCGCGACGGCATAGACATCGCCATCCGTTCCGGCACACCGACCAGCGACACCGTGGTGGCGCGCCAGATCGGCTCGCTGGGCCGGGCGCTGTACGCCACCCCGGCCTACCTGCAGGCCCACGGCACACCCGCGCATCCCGACGAGCTGAGCCGCCATCGCCTGATCAGCAACAGCGGCGTCGCCCCGCTCAACCGCTGGCCGTTCATCGTCAAAGGCAAGCCGCTTGTCATAGTGGCCGAAGGTTGCTGGCGCTGCGACACCACGGGCATGACCGCCCAGATGGCCTTGCAGGGACTGGGCATCGCCCGCTTCGCGACCCTGGTGGCCGAACCGCTGGTGCAACGCGGTCTGCTGCTGCCGGTGTTGCAGGACTTCATCGACGACCAGCCCATCCCGATCTACGCCGTAACACTGACCGGCCGCCACCGCCTGCCCAAGATCAAGGCCTGCATCGACTACTGGGCCGAGTGGTTCGGCGCAGGCAGCCAAAGCTGACGGCCTGCAGGGTCCAGGGCCTGTTTACATAAGACGAACCAGGTCAGGGGCAACCATTCGCCGAAAATCATCGGAACAATTGCTCCAGTCCACGACATCGACGGTGATGGGCAAATCGGACTCTTCAAACGACTCGCGCAAATCAGCCAGCTTCTTCCAGGGCAGGCTGGCGCCAGTTTTGATCATCAGGTCTAGATCCGAGAACTTCCTCGCCTTGCCCCTGGCGCGAGACCCGAAAGCAAATACCTCACCATCGTGCAGATGCAGTTTCACGAGCTGGCGTACCTGCTCCAATTGATCAGCGGGTAGATCAATCATTGCGATCTTCCAGCATTGACAATAAATGCTGAGCCTGTTGCGCGAAAACAGGCGCCATGTCAAATACCACTTGCGCAACAGCGCAGTTGTAAGTGTGGGAAGTCTGGTTGCGCGCTTTATGAAAATCCATCCAACGCTCGATATCGTCGATCAGTCCGGCCTTGGCGGCCACTCTGTAAAGTTGTCGCATCGGCACACCGTCTACGTCGCCTGCAAGCGGGTTGACTGAGAGCCAGCGCTTCAGCATTTTCCAGCTCTGCTCGTAAGCGACCTCGAAGGTCTGGATCACGCCGGCTTTCAGCGCCTCTTGTGTTTCAGCGTCGAAGTTGCGCCAGCGTGCCGCATCACCCGTCACCGACAGGGCGCGCACCAATGCACCAAGTGCGGATTGAAGCGGTGATAGATCTAGCATTCCCGCTTTATACCAGCCATCCAGACGCGTGAGCACCGGCGAAGGTGCCCTGGCGCCTGCCCTAGATCAAGGCCTGCATCGATTATTGGGCCGAAAGGTTCGGCACCGGCGTCCGAAGCTGACGGGTGGCGCCCCAAAACACAGGGGCGTACACTGGGACTTGCACCATGCATTTGCAATCCCACGCTTTTGCCGCAAAGACCTTGTCCAGGCGCCGCCTGTTCATCACGCGTCTGCACCATTGCGGCCCTCCAGAAATGGTTTGAACCCCTGGCGTTCAAACCACTTCTGGAGATTGCATGGCACTGGCATTTTTTGACTTCCGCCCCAAGCTGGCGGAAATCGCCACGGGTTACGACCGCTCCCGTTTTGTGGCCGATCTTGGCGCCGGCCTCACCGTCGCCGCGGTAGCCTTACCGCTGGCCATGGCGTTTGCCATTGCCAGCGGGCTCAAGCCCGAGGCGGGCCTGATTACCGCCGTCATCGCCGGTTTCCTGATCTCCGCACTCGGCGGTAGCCGGGTGCAGATCGGCGGGCCGGCCGGTGCCTTTATTGTCATCGTGTACGACATCCTGGCGCGTTACGGGCTGGCCAACCTGATCATTGCCACCGCCTTGTCGGGTGTGCTGCTGTTCCTGATGGGTTTCTTCAAACTGGGTTCGCTGATCCGTTTTGTGCCGGTAGCGGTAGTGATCGGGTTTACCAACGGTATCGCGGTGCTGATTGCGGTGTCGCAGGTGCGGGACTTCCTGGGCCTTGCAACCGGGCCCATGCCGGCCAGCTTTTTCGGCATCCTGTCGGTACTGGCCAATACCCTCGCCAGCTTCAACTGGCAGGCCGTGTGGCTGGCGGTGCTGAGCCTGGTGCTTATCGTGTGGTGGCAGTTCCGCCTGCCGGCCGTTGCCAGGGCGGCACGCTGGGCGCGGCGATTGCCGCTGGTGCCGGGTTCGGTGGTGGCCCTGCTGCTGTCCACGCTGGCGGTGGTCGTATTCAACATGGATGTGGACACCATAGGCAGCCGTTTTGGCGGCATTCCATCGACCTTGCCGGGTTTCCACTTTCCGGAGTTCTCGTGGGAGACGGCGCGTTTTCTGCTTATCCCTACGCTGACCCTGGCGTTTTTGGGAGCGATTGAATCGCTGCTGTGTGCACGCGTGGCCGACGGCATGATTGGCGACCGCCACAACCCGAACCAGGAGTTGATGGCGCAGGGCATCGCCAATTTCATTACGCCGTTTTTTGGCGGCATGCCGGCCACCGGCACGATTGCGCGCACCGTCACCAACGTCAAGAGCGGCGCCACCAGCCCGGTCGCCGGCATGGTGCATGCGCTCACGCTGCTGCTGGTGATGCTGCTGGCCGCGCCGATGGCGCGTTACGTGCCGATGGCCGTGTTGTCGGCGATTCTGTTGTTCGTGGCCTGGAACATGGGGCAGTGGCGCGCTTTTGCACAGCTGCGGCATTTCCGCCTGCCCTACCGGATCACCCTGCTGGCCGTGTTCCTGCTGACCGTGGTGTTCGATCTGACCGTGGCGGTCGAGGTCGGGCTGGTAGCGGCCTGCGTGACCTTTATTTACCGCATCTCCAGCCTGTCGCGCAGCGAAACAGTGGGCGCGCAGGACCAGCCGCTGTTGCAGGGGCAGGAGGGCCGGATTGCGGTGTTTCGCTTGTACGGCGCGATATTTTTCGGCGCGGTCAAGCTGGTGGAGCAGTTGGAGCGCGAGATGCCGCGCGAAGTGCTGGTGGTGGACCTGAAAAACGTAATTTACGTGGACTCGTCGGGTGCCGACAGCCTGATTGAACTGGTGCGTATCTGCCGGCAAAACCGGGTGCGCCTGTTGTTGTGCGGCCTCAACCACCAGCCGCTGGATATCGCAAAGCGCACCGGCTTGCTGAATCTGGTGCCCGAGGCCGACCTGTGCCCCGACCTCGCCAGCGGGATAGCGGTGGCGGCTGGGGCGGGATAAAATCAGGCCATGAGCTTCAAGTTTTCGTCCATCTTTCGCCGCCCCGATTACCAGTCTGAAGTCACTACCTTCATCGACCAGATGAAGGCCCAAAAACCCGAACTGGAGGCGCAGCAGCGCCAGGGGCGCGAGTTGTTGTGGGACAAGACGGTGGACCGCGGCGCCTGGCGCGAATACCGCGATGCCGAGGTGGCGCAACAACCCTACGTCTACCAGACCGACACCAAGCAGGCTTGAACGGTATGTCTGCGCCGGCTGATACGCCCGTGGTGGGGGACATGCCCCAGGTGGTGGACCAGGTCGCGCTAGCGCGCCTGTATGGGGAACCCTTGTTCTCCATGCCGCAGGATCTGTACATACCGCCCGATGCGCTGGAGGTGTTCCTGGAGGCTTTCGAAGGCCCGCTGGACCTGCTGCTGTACCTGATCCGCAAGCAGAACTTCAATATCCTCGACATCCCCATGGCCGGCGTCACGCGCCAGTACCTGGTCTATGTGGAAGAGATTCGCGGGCGCAATCTGGAGCTGGCGGCGGAATACCTGCTGATGGCCGCGATGCTGATCGAAATCAAGTCGCGCATGTTGCTGCCGCCACGCAAGGTGGCCGAAGGCCAGGAGGCGGAAGACCCGCGCGCCGAGCTGGTACGCCGCCTGCTTGAATACGAGCAGACCAAACTCGCCGCCGCCGAGCTTTATGCCATGCCGCAATCGGGCCGCGATTTCCTGAAGGCGCAGGTAGTGATCGAGCAGTCGCTGCAACCGCGTTTTCCGGACGTGAGCATCACTGACCTGCAACAGGCCTGGGCAGACATCCTGAAACGCGCCCGGCTGGTGCAGAACCACCACATCTCGCGCGAAGAACTGTCGGTGCGCGAACACATGGGAATTGTGTTGCGCCGTCTGCAGGGCCGCAAATTTGTAGAGTTCGAGAACCTGTTCGACCCGTCCAGAGGTTCGCAGGTGATGGTCGTGACTTTTCTGGCCCTGCTGGAACTGGCCAAGGAAACGCTGATCGAGATTACGCAGGCCGAGTCCTTTGCGCCGATTTACGTGCGCCTGGCCTACACCCCTGTTTGAGGTCGCCAATCTTTCCGCTGCGCGGACCAATCTTGCCCCTGGGGTGCTCAGATCTCGTCACGTGCCTCGCGGCCCATCAGGGTGGCCACGGCTTGCGCGGGGGTGAGCCGGGCGTCCAGCAAGGCTTCGACGGCAGTGCAAATCGGCATGTCCACATTCAGCAGTTGTGCCCGCCGCACGACGGTGCGGGCGCAATAAACGCCTTCCGCCACGTGGCCCAAGGCCTGAACCGCCTGGGCCAGCGTCTGGCCCTGCGCCAGCGCCGTCCCTACCCTGCGGTTGCGCGACAGGTCACCGGTAGCGGTAAGCACCAGGTCGCCCAGACCGCTGAGCCCCATGAAGGTCTCGGCGCGGGCGCCCAATGCCAGGCCCAAGCGCGTCATCTCGTGCAGGCCGCGCGTAATCAGGGCCGCCCGCGCATTTAACCCAAGCAGCAAGCCGTCGCACAAACCAGTGGCAATGGCCAGCACATTCTTCACGGCGCCTCCCACCTCCACACCCACCATGTCGTCACTGGCATACACGCGCAGGGTGGGGCTGTGAAAGGCTTCCACCAGCAAGGCACGCACCTCGGGCAGGGTGCTGGCCGCCACCAGCGCCGTGGGTTGGCCGCGTGCCACCTCCTGCGCAAAACTGGGCCCGCTCAGCACGCCGGCGCGCAAATGCGGGGCGGTCTGCGCAAGCACCTCATGGGCGAGCAGACCGGCCGAACTTACCCGCTCCCGCGCAACGTCAGGTCGGGCCTCTTCGAAACCCTTGCACAACCAGGCCACCGGCACGGCGCTTTCACCCAGCTGCCCGAGCACCTGGCGCAGCCCGGCCATGGGCGTGGCAACCACCACCAGGTCTGGCCGGGAAAGCGCCAAGGCAGGTCCTATGGAGTCCACCGCTTGGGTGACAGGACTCACCGGCCAGGGGCAAACCGCGAGCGCGGCCGGAAAGGCAAAACCGGGCAGGTACCGCGGGTTGGCGCGTTGCTCCTGCAAGGCCTGCGCCTGTTCGGCGTCGCGCACCCACAAGGTAACGTCGTGTTGTGCACGGGTGTTATTGCAGCTGCTGATGGCCAGCGCCGTGCCCCATGCGCCGGCACCAAGTATTGCGATCTTCATAAACGCGTGCCGGGTGCGGTTCGAACTTGCCGGCTGCGGTGGCCCGGAGGGCTTACTGGGTGACGATGCGCGGCGCCTCGGCGTCGGCCTTGGCGCGCTGCTGCTCGTACATGGCCTGGAAGTTGATCTCGGACAGATGCACCGGCGGAAAGCCGCTGCGCTGGATCAGGTCGGCCACGTTGGCACGCAGATAGGGGTACACGATTTGCGGGCACGAAATCCCCATGATCTGGCTCATTTGTTCGTCGCCGATATTGCGGATCTCGAAAATACCGGCCTGCTTGACCTCGACCAGGAACACGGTTCTGTCCTTGATCTTGGTCTGCACCGTGGCCGTGACACAGACCTCGAAAATGCCGTCGGCCGCCGCATTGGCTTCCACTCCGAGCTGTATGTCCACCGTGGGCTGCTCCTGCTCCAGCAGTATGCCCGGGGAATTGGGTTGCTCCAGCGAAGACTCCTTGAGGTACACGCGCTGAATCTGGAAAATGGGAGTGTTGTTCTCGTCGGCCATGGAAATGCTTTCAGGTTGGAAAAGGTCGGCTCCGCAGCTATACGCCCGCCCTGTGGCAGCGCCCGCATCGCGGCTGGGAACGAATTATCTCAGTTGAAGAAGCGGTGACCCCGCCTCAGGTGGCGCCCAGCAAGGGCACCAGCGCACCCCGGCCGTCGAGGGCCATCAGGTCGTCGCAGCCGCCCACATGGGTTCCGCCGATAAAAATCTGCGGTACCGTGCGCCGGCCGGTGAGCTCCATCATCTTGATGCGCTGTGCACTGTCGAGGTCAACACGGATTTCTTCGATGGTTTCCACGCCTTTGGCGTGAAGTACCTGCTTGGCACGTATGCAATAAGGGCACACGGCGGTGGTATACATTTTTACGGCTTGCATTGAGGCACCCGGAATAAAGAAAGAGGGGGTAGGTCAGAGCACCGGTTTCAGGCTTTCTCGAGGGGGAGACTGGCGGTTTTCCAGGCGCCCAGCCCGCCGCCAAGGGATTGCGCGTTCTCGTAACCGAGCTTCTTCGCGATTGCTAGCGCGCGGCCGGACCGGGCCCCGGTCTGGCACACCAGAATCAGCGGCAGCGCCTTGTTCTTCACTGCCGCCGGCAGTTTTTCTTCGAGCAGGTTCAAGGGGATATTCTTTGCACCGCCGACGTGTCCGGCAGCAAATTCCTCGGTTTCACATACATCGATCACGACCGCTTTTTCACGGTTGATGAGGTTGACGGCACCGGCCGGGGACAGCCCGGTTTGCGTGGCGCCTTGTACCGCAGGCCACAGCAACATGGCACCCGAAGACAATGCCACGAGCAGAAGCATCCAGTTATCGACAATAAATTTCACGTGGTTCCTTGTTGGTAAGCCGCGATCCGCGTTCGCTTCAAGCCTCCATTTTAGAATGGGGCTCCACACGCCGCGTTGCGGCCTTCGTTTGACCCCTGGAACCCCGGTCAATACGGCTGCAGCTAGCGGCCAGACACCTGTCCACCTACTGCGCGATGGAAACCATGCACAAACTCGTCCTGATCCGCCATGGCCAATCAACCTGGAACCTTGAAAACCGCTTTACCGGCTGGACCGACGTGGACTTGACCGCCACCGGCATCGAACAAGCCAAAAACGCCGGGCGGCTGCTGCGCCAGGAGGGCTATGAGTTTGATCTGGCCTATACCAGCGTGCTCAAACGGGCCACCCGCACCTTGTGGCACTGTCTGGACGAGATGGACCGGACCTGGTTGCCGGTAGTCCATAGCTGGCGTCTGAACGAACGCCACTATGGTGGCTTGCAGGGCTTGAACAAGGCCGACATGGCCAAGCAATACGGCGACGCGCAGGTGCTGGTGTGGCGGCGCAGCTACGACAAGCCACCACCCACACTGGACGCGGATGATCCGCGCAGCGAACGCTCCGACATCCGGTATGCCAAACTCAAACCCGGCCAGGTACCGTTGACGGAATGCCTCAAGGACACGGTGGAACGTGTACTGCCGTTCTGGAACGAATCCATGGCACCGGCCATTCGCGCCGGCAAACGCGTGGTGGTTGCGGCGCACGGCAACTCCATGCGCGCCCTGGTAAAACACCTCGACAATATTTCCGACGCCGACATCGTTGGTCTGAACATTCCCAACGGCATACCGCTGGTTTACGAGCTGGACGCCGAACTGAAACCCTTGCGCCGCTACTACCTGGGCGATGCCGAGGCTGCCGCGGCGGCGGCGGCGGCGGTCGCCGCCCAGGGTAAAGGCTGAGTAAAGCCGGGCAAAGACGCGCCATTCAGGTTGATATGGCGCCAAATATGCCGGGACATCGGGAACCGCACTGACGCGCTGGCATCCAAGGTGTATATTGAAGCAGCAGAGGAAAAAATATGGGCCAGAAACTGAAAATCACCGGTTGGATTTCATTGGGTATTGTGGCTGGCGCGTTGACCACGGTGTCGCTGCAAACGGTGGCACGCGGGACGCTTGCGCCCCTGCCGCTTGAGGAACTGCAGCAGTTGGCTGCGGTTTTCAGCATGGTCAAGAGCGACTATGTGGAGCCGGTGGATGAAAAGAAACTTATCAACGATGCCATCACGGGCATGGTTGCCAGCCTGGACCCGCACTCCCAGTTTTTTGACAAGAAGTCCTGGAAGGAGTTTCGCGAGGGAACCACCGGCCGTTTCGTGGGCGTCGGTATTGAGATCACGCAGGAAGACGGTTTGGTGAAAGTAGTAACGCCGATTGAAGGCACGCCCGCGTTCCGCGCCGGCCTTAAAACCAACGACTTGATCACGCGCATTGACGATACGGCCGTGAAGGGCCTGTCGCTCAACGAAGCCGTCAAACGTATGCGCGGGGAGCCCAACACCAAGGTGCAACTGACGATATTCCGCAAGGAAGAAAACCGCACCTTCCCGGTGACGATCATGCGCGAGGAGATCCGTACGCAGTCAGTACGCTCCAAGGTGATTGAACCCGGTTATGGGTGGATTCGCCTGAGCCAGTTCCAGGAACGTACGGTAGACGACTTTGCACGCAAGATCGAGGAGATGTACAAGCAGGAGCCCAATTTGAAGGGTCTTGTGCTGGACCTGCGCAATGATCCGGGTGGCTTGCTGGATGCCGCCGTGGCGGTCTCGGCCGCGTTTTTGCCGGAGAACGTGAGCGTTGTGTCGACCAACGGGCAGTTGGCGGAAAGTAAATTTGTGTACAAGGCCTCTCCGGAGTTTTATCAGCGACGTGGTGCCCCGGACCCGCTCAAGCGCCTTCCTGCCGCCCTGAAGAACGTGCCGTTGGTAGTGCTGGTTAACGAAGGCTCAGCGTCGGCCAGTGAAATCGTGGCCGGTGCGCTGCAGGACTACAAACGCGGCACCATCATGGGCAACCAGACCTTTGGCAAGGGTTCCGTGCAGACCGTACGCCCGCTTGGGCCGGATACCGGGCTCAAGATCACCACGGCGCGTTACTACACACCAAGCGGCCGGTCTATCCAGGCCAAAGGCATCGTGCCCGATGTGATGGTGGACGAAACCGAAGAAGGCAACCTGTTCTCTGCCCTGCGTACACGGGAAGCCGACCTGGAGAAACACCTCAACAGCGGGCAAGGCGAAGAAGTTAAGGACGCTGCGCGGGAAAAGGCCTGCGAAGAAGCGCGCAAGAAGCTGGAAGAGGAAGCCAGGAAACCGGTGGTCGAACGCAAAATGCCCGAATACGGGTCGGACAAGGACTTCCCGCTGATGCAGGCAATCAAGAAGCTCAAGGGGCAACCGGTCATGGTGAGCAAGACCCTGGTCGAACGCAAGGAAGAGCCCAAAGAGAATTAGCGCCTGTGGCCTGCATGCCTGGCACCGGCCTGGCCGCGCCGTGACCGACGACCAGCTGCTGCGCTATTCGCGCCATATCCTGCTGGATGAAGTCGGTATTGATGGCCAGGAGCGCATCTCCGGCGCCCACGTGGTGGTGATTGGTGCTGGCGGCCTGGGTTCACCCGTGGCGCTGTACCTGGGCTCTTCCGGCGTCGGGCGCCTCACCCTGGTGGACCATGATACGGTGGACCTCACCAACCTGCAACGCCAGATTGCCCACACCGTCGAGCGCCTTGGAGTACCCAAGGTTGAATCCGCGTCATCGGCTGTGGCAGCCATCAACCCCGAAGTGCATGTGACGGCGCTGCAACAGCGGGCCGACGACACCTTGCTCGATGTCCTGCTGCCGCGCTGCGACCTGGTGATCGACTGCTGCGACAACTTCGCAACCCGCCAGCTGGTCAACGCGGCATGTGTCAAACACGGCAAGCCGCTGGTCTCGGGCGCCGCAATCCGTTTTGACGGCCAGATCAGCGTCTACGACTCGCGCAATGCCGATTCCCCTTGCTACGCCTGTGTATTCCCGCCTGACACCACCTTCGAGGAGACGCGTTGCGCCACCCTGGGTGTGTTTGCTCCCGTGGTGGGAATTGTTGGCACTATACAGGCAGCGGAGGCCCTGAAACTGCTGGCCGGCATAGGCAGGTCGTTGGCCGGTCGCCTATTGATGCTGGATGGCCGGACGATGGAGTGGAGCGAAGTGCGGGTACCGCGCAACCCTCACTGCACGGTATGCGCAGCCCGCTGATTCATGCCACACCTGCACGCGGGCGCAGCGGTGTTTCGGCTTGGTCTGGCACGCGAGTTGCGTTCGCAACACATCGCCTAAATCAGGCCCTCGGCTCCAGGGTTGCGCCTGTTAAACTTTGTCTGCAAACCCGAACAATACGCCCGTGACTTCAATGATTGCATCGTCCGTTGTGGATATCAGTGATTTGAGCCTGGGTGACGCGCGTGCATTGCTGGAACATGGCGCAACAAATCCCCTGCCCGACGTCGAGGTTTCGCCCACCGCCTACGTGCAGGGGGTGATCGATGGCCTGTGTGAACTTTCCCTCAAAGACCCGCTGACCGGGGTGGCGAACCGGCGCCATTTCCGCGCCGTGCTGGAGCGTGAAATCGACGTGGTGGCCCGTTCGGGCGAGCCGGCTTTGCTGCTGATGGTGGATATTGACCACTTCAAGAAGATCAATGACGCTCACGGTCACGTTGCCGGAGACCATGTGTTGCAGGCGGTGGCCAAATGTCTGGCGGGCTGCATCCGACCCATGGATACCGTGGCGCGTTATGGCGGAGAAGAATTTGCCGTGGTCCTTCCGAACTGCATGGTGTCGGTCGGGCAAGCGGTGGCCGAGCGTATCCGCCAAACCGTCGAGTCGCTGTCGATCATGGCAAGTCCGCTGGCAAGTGTGCAAGCCACCATCAGTATCGGTGGTGCTTATGCGCCGGAATGGGTGCGTTCGACGGCGGCGTTGTGGATTGAGCGCGCCGACAGCCTGTTGTACCGCGCCAAGTCAGAAGGCCGTAACCGGGTATGTATTGACCACCAACAGGTGCTTGCAGTCAGTGCCGAGGAGAAAAATCTTTTGTTTGGTCATTTGTCCATTGGCGAACCGGCCTGGATCGAGCGCGTTGCCGCGGAGCCTGCAACCGGCGCCGCGCATGGGGTGAACTGATGAGTGATGTGCAAGAGACCATCGTGAGCCAACCGGCCGATCTGGTGCCACTTAAACCCCAGGGCAAGGTGCTTGCGGTAACGAGCGGCAAGGGCGGCGTCGGTAAAACCTTTGTTTCGGCCAATCTGGCTGCCGCGCTGGCCAAGCGCGGTCAACGCGTGCTGGTGCTGGACGCCGACCTGGGCTTGGCCAATCTGGACGTGGTACTCAATCTCTATCCCAAAATAACCCTGCACGACGTGTTTACAGGCAAGGCCAAACTTGAAGAGGCAATCATCCGGGCGCCGGGCGGGTTTTCGGTGTTGCTCGCTGGCTCTGGCATGGTCGAATACTCCCGCCTGACGCCAGAGGTACGGGATGACTTCCTGCGCATCATCAGTGGCCTGGTGCCGCATTACGACGTGGTGCTGCTGGACACCGGTGCCGGCATTTCGGACGTGGTGCTGTTTGCGGTCTCGCTGGCGTCAGTGGTGCTGGTGGTCGCAACACCCGAACCCACCTCGCTGACCGACGCCTACGCCACCATCAAGGTGCTGGCGGGGCAGCAAAAGCGTTCCAATATTCACATGGTCATCAACCAGACTGCACGCCTGGGTGATGGACGTGCCATTACCAGCCAGTTGCAGCAGGTGCTCGACCGCTTCGTGGTGGCCGAGCCCGGGCGCGGGGTTCGCCTGGTGCATCTGGCCGACATTCCGGCAGACCCATCGGTGCGCCAGGCCGTCATGCGGCGCCAACTGTTGATGCAGACCATGCCGGGCTGTCCGGCAGCGCTGGCGATAACGCAGTTGGCTGCCAAACTCGAAGACACGGTTATTCCAAAGGCGGCCTGAAGCCCGGTGTAGAAGCGGCAACCGGCGGCGCTCCGACGATCCAACCCTCCAGCGGGTCCATTGTTTCGGGCAGCCCGTACCAGGGCCACCCATGGCGCGAGCCCCATGCGGCAAGCAACAAACACAGAACGGCATCCAGGCTGTCGCCGCTTGCGTCGTCGTGCAATACCTCCCGTTGACTGCGGGTCAGTTGCAGGCTCAGACCGAGCCGGACAGTGCCGCTTTCCAGCGCATGCAGCAACTGTTCGCGTCGCGACAGACGCTCGGGTGTCTGTTTGGAGCGGGTATCGCTCTTGTAACTTTTGCTGCCCAGCACCTCGCGGGCCAGCCATCCGGGATAGGCCTCCAGTGCAACCCGCCGGGCGTGTCCCTGCCCGTCCACATCGCTGCCCGCTCCGGGGTGCAGGCCCGGCAAAAATACGCCGGCATCGATCAACGGCGGAACACCCGCATGCAGCATATAGGCCACGGGAGGATTTACCCATTTCATGGACGGGCTTGAATGCGCCGGCCCGTCGGTTGCACGGTGCGCAAACTTGGCGCCGGCCGGCCGGGCATTGCAAAAGGCGGAAAACTGGTCCCGGATTTCCCGGCGGCTCAAACCGGCGTAATGGCGGATACAAGCCTCCCAGGTGGTGGGCCAACCGAGATTGACCACCAACTCGCGCGGCAAACCAAATGGAAAATCAAATCCGCCGACCCAGTCGCCAGGTTGTTTGAGCCAGAGTCCAAAAGCCTCCAGCGATTCCAGGCGCTCCAGTCCCTGCAGTTGTACTACCTCGCCCCGGCGCTCGCCACGGGCAATGACAATCGGCTTTTTCTTGCCCGGCCGGCTGCTGAAATCGCAGCCAATCAGCAGCGGCATGACTACTGCAGCGCGAGCCGGGCGCAGCCCTTATGCCCGCCCCATGATGGACGCCGTGGCCATCAATTCTTCAAGCAGCGCCAGCGAAACCTTGCCCGACACCGCGTAGGGGTCGAGCTCGGGTTTCTCGGCATACTTGAGCAGGATCGAGGTATTGATCCTGGACATATTCACCTGGCCCATGGTCCAGCCGCCAAAGCGCCGCTCCGGGATTTCCTCATAGTGCAGCAATACCACGTCCTTGTGGCGTGCATCTTTCTGGATGTGCCCGAAGAGGTCACTCACCGCCATCCGGCCTCCTTCTATGGCCTGCAAAAAAATACCGCCGCCGTAACACAGGATGCCGGTGATACCGCACAACGGATTGGACTGGCGTGACTGCGACAGGATGGCGTCGATCGCATCCGCGCTGGTGTCCACGGCGCGGCTCGCATAAAGAAGACGTACCAGCATGGTTCAGCCTTTCCCGGGAATGAGTGACAGGAATTCGCGGCGCAAGGTTGCATCCTTGAGGAATACGCCGCGCATGACGGAGTTGATCATCTTGCTTTCCAGGTCTTTCACGCCGCGCCAGGCCATGCAGTAGTGGCTGGCTTCCATCACGATGGCGAGTCCATCGGGCTGCGTCTTCTGCTGGATCAGGTCCGCCAGTTGCACCACCGCTTCTTCCTGGATTTGCGGCCGGCCCATGATCCACTCGGCCAGCCGCGCGTACTTGGACAGGCCAATTACATTGGTGTGTTCATTGGGCATCACACCGATCCAGATCTTGCCGATCACGGGGCAGAAATGGTGGCTGCAGGCACTGCGCACCGTGATCGGCCCGACGATCATGAGTTCGTTGAGGTGTTCGGCATTGGGAAATTCGGTGATCGTCGGCGGCTTGACGTAACGACCCCGAAACACCTCGTTGAGGTACATCTTGGCGACCCGGCGCGCCGTCTGGTCGGTGTTGTGGTCGTTTTCAGTGTCAATCACCATGCTGCTCAGGACTCCCTTCATCTTGACTTCGACTTCGTCGAGCAAGTGCTCCAGTTCTCCCGGCTCCACATAGTCGGCGATGTTGTCATTGGCGTGGAAGCGTTTGCGCGCCTTCAGCAGGCGCTCGCGGATGCGGACCGAAACCGGCGTGCCTTGATCGGCCTCCGTAGTACTTGCGTTAGGGGGGGACAGGATGGACATGGCATCATCCTACCAGCGTTTTCCAGGCATGGTCTTTGGTCCGCGGGCGTCGCCAATTCTTTCGCTTGCGCTATCTAATCAATAGCGTCGGCCAATCAGGAAGAGCCCTGTGCGCGTCGCTGCTAGGGCCAGCGTCTCTAGCACGCGCTGGTGCCACGGCCGGTTGGAAAACTCCGCCGCATCGACCTTTCTGCCGCCGTGTGCCATGGCATGCTCCAGGCGCGCGCGCAGGCTTGCGGCAAATTCCCGGTCATCCACCACGACGTTGGCCTCGCGCGCCAGCAACAAACTCAAGGGATCGAGATTGGAGGATCCGACGGTAGCCCAGTGGAAATCGATCACCGCCACCTTGGCGTGCAGAAAACTGGCCGCGTATTCGTGAATTTCGACCCCCGCATCAAGCAAGCTGCCGTAAAGCGGCCGTGACGCGTGGTACTGCAAAAAGTACTCGTAACGACCCTGCAACAGCAGACGCACGCGTACACCACGCAGGGCCGCGTGGATCAGGGCTCTGCGCAATTTGGCGCCGGGCAAAAAATACGCGTTCGCGATGATCACCTCCTGCCGCGCGTCTCCAATCGCTTTGAGATAGGTGCGCTCTATCCTGCTGCGGTTGCGCAGGTTGTCGCGCAACACCAGGTCGGCGCGCGCATCATGGCCCGCGACGCCGTCGATCTGGGTAGCAGGCTCATCTGGCGCTCTGCTCTGCCCACCCATGCGGTCCGACAAGGCCTGGCGCACTGAGCGTTGCAAGGACTTCCACGCCACCGGGATATCGCCACCGCGCACTTCCGCTGCCATCGTCAGACGTTGCCAGAAACGCGTCATGGACTCCAGCGCATCCTGCACCAGAGGGCCGGTCACGCGTACGGCAAAATCCAGCCGCGGCTCGCTCAAAGTCCCGTAGTTGGGGTCAAAAAAATCGTCCAGCACGTTGATGCCGCCGCAATAGGCGACTAAACCATCGACCACACACAGCTTGCGGTGCATTCGCCGCCAGCGGCTCGGGATAAACATGCCGAGTTGGCCCAAGGGCAAAAAGATGCGCCATGAAACACCACTTCGGTCGAAGCGCTCCATCCATTCGGGTGGTAACTGCGGAGTGCCCACGCCGTCCATCATCACGTAGACCCGCACGCCGCGCAGGGCGGCACGCTCCAGCGCCTCCGCCACCCGGCGGCCCAAGGCGTCCAGATTGAAGATATAGGTCTCCAGGCGGACTTCGTGCCCGCTATGGTCAACGGTCTGGATCAGCGACGCGAAGTAGGCCTGTCCCCCTTGCAGCAGTTCTACCTGGTGCGCCGCGCGCAACCGTGCCACCGTGCGTTTGCGGCTCGTCAACCGGGCAATCCGAAGTCGGCGATAAGCGGCAAATGGTCCGACATGCGCCACCATATGCGTCCGCGTGGCACATGCAAGCCCAGCGGCTGCAGGCCCCGGGCAAAGACGTGGTCGAGCTGCACCAAAGGCAGGCGGGCCGGGAACGTCGGCTGGCGGGTTCCTTTGAAGGCATGCAAACCAACGGTCGCCAGCTCGCGTTGTACCATCACGCCCCAATCGTTGAAGTCACCGGCCACCAGCAGTGGCGCATCCGCGGGAACCTCGCGCGCGATGAAACGCTGCAGTTGCGCCACCTGGCGCTCGCGGCTTGCGCGTATCAGGCCAAGATGCACCACCACCACATGTACCGCCTTGCCATGCGCCATGACCTCGGAATGCAACAGGCCGCGCTGCTCGAACCGGTGGTCCGACATGTCCTCGTGCTGGTGGTCCAGCACCGGCCAGCGCGACAACATAGCGTTGCCGTGTTCGCCGTGGCGCGTGAAGGCATTGGTGCGGTAGACCGCCTCGTAGCCATCCGGAGCCAGGAACTCGGCCTGCGGCATTTCGGGCCAGCGGCTGAAGTAGCTGGCTTCACCGCGATGCAGCTTGCGCACCTCCTGCAGGCAGACGATGTCAGCGTCCAGTTGCTCCACCGCATGGCCCAGGTTGTGGATCTCCAGACGGCGCCGCGGACCGACACCTTGCACACCTTTGTGGATGTTGTAGGTGGCCACACGCAGCACGTTCAAGGTCTTTTCTCCCGCACCAGTGAACGTAGCTTCAGTACAGGCTGACAAATGCCCGCAGGGCTTGTCACGCCGGACCCAAACCGGGGCAACATGAGAATGGCTTCCGCGTTCGAGGGCGAAAAACAGGCCTGTGCGGCTTCGCGCCAGGGCAGCCACTGGTACGCCGTGTGTTCGCGCGGGTTGAGCGTGACCGGACTGTCCGCAGGTACCGCCAGGCCGAACAGGTGTTCGGTATTGCGGGTAACCCCCAGCGCGTAACGGTGCCGCCAGCGCGGATAGATGTCGTACACGTTCTCCAGTTGCCAATCCGCCAGCTTATTGCACAGCGCGGTTCCGGGGCCGCAATCGATGCCGGTTTCCTCCATCACCTCGCGCGATGCCGTGGCCTGCCAGCTGTCCATTTCCTGGTCCTTGCTGCCGGTTACCGATTGCCAGAAATTTTCCGCATCGGCGCGTTTGATCAGCAGCACCTGGAGCGCCGGCGTGTGGATGACCACCAGCACGGACTGGGGAACCTTGAAGGCTTTAGACATGGGAACAGGCTCCAACAAGGGCGCCGCCCCATTCTGCCATTTGCCTGCGCAAGCCGCCTACGCGGTTGCGGGAGTCCGCAGCCGGATATGCAGTTCGCGCAGCTGCTTCTCGTCCACCGCGGACGGCGCCTGGGTCAGCAGACACTGGGCGCGCTGGGTCTTGGGGAAAGCGATCACGTCGCGGATCGATTCGGCGCCGGTCATCAAGGTGACGATGCGGTCCAGCCCGAACGCCAGTCCACCATGGGGCGGCGCACCGTATTGCAGCGCATCCAGCAGAAAACCGAACTTGAGCTGGGCTTCTTCAGGGCTGATTTTCAGCGCGTCAAAAACCTTTTGCTGCACGTCGGCACGGTGGATACGCACCGAACCACCACCCATCTCCCAGCCGTTGAGCACCATGTCGTAGCCTTTGGAGATGCATTTTTCAGGCGCCGAGACCATCCAGTCTTCGTGGCCGTCCTTGGGCGCGGTAAAGGGATGGTGGGTCGCCGTGTAACGCTGGGCTTCCTCGTCAAACTCGAACATCGGAAAATCCACCACCCACAGGGGGCGCCAGCCCGCCGCGAACAGGCCGTTGCTACGGCCGAACTCGCTGTGACCGATCTTTACGCGCAAGGCACCAATGGCGTCATTGACAATCTTGGCCTTGTCGGCGCCAAAGAAGATCAGGTCGCCGTCCCGCGCGGCAGTGCGGGCCAGCACTTCGGTAATGGCGCGGTCGTGCAGGTTCTTGATGATGGGACTTTGCAGACCCGGCCAGCGCACCGACTTGTCGCCCGCGCCGCGGGACGCGTCATTGACCTTGACGTAGGCCAGTCCCTTGGCGCCGTAAATCTTGACAAACTCGGTATAGGCGTCGATGTCGCCCCGGCTCAAACCGCCCGACTCCCGTGCGCCACCCGGAACACGCATTGCCACCACCCGGCCACCCTTGGAACTGGCAGCGCTGGAGAAGACCTTGAAGTCCACGTCCTGCATCACATCGGTTACTTCGGCGAATTCAAGCGCCACGCGCAGATCCGGCTTGTCGGACCCGTAGCGGTGCATCGCCTCCGAATACGCCATGACCGGAAACTCGCCCAGGTCCACATTGATGGTGTTCCTGAACACCGTCGTGATCATGGCCTGGGTCAGGGCACGAATCTCTTCCTCCTCCAGGAAAGAGGTTTCAATATCGATCTGGGTAAATTCGGGTTGCCGGTCGGCGCGCAGGTCCTCGTCGCGGAAACACTTGGTGATCTGGTAGTAGCGGTCGTAGCCGGCCACCATCAGCAATTGCTTGAATAATTGCGGCGACTGCGGCAACGCGAAAAAATGGCCGGCGTGGACCCGGCTCGGCACCAGGTAGTCACGTGCGCCTTCCGGCGTGGACTTGGTCAACATGGGGGTTTCGATGTCGATAAAGCCGTTCGCATCCAGGAACTTGCGCACCTCCATCGACACCCGGTAGCGCAGCATCAGGTTGTTCTGCATGTACGGCCTGCGCAGGTCCAGTACGCGGTGCGTCAGGCGCGTGGTTTCACTGAGGTTGTCGTCGTCAAGCTGGAACGGTGGTGTCACCGAGGGGTTGAGCACGATGAGTTCGTGGCACAGGACTTCCACCTTGCCGCTGCGCAGGTTGTCGTTGGTCGTACCGGCCGGCCGCGCCCGCACAAGGCCGCGCACCTGGATGCAGAATTCATTGCGCAGGCTCTCCGCGCGGGAGAACATCTCGGCGCGGTCCGGATCACACACCACCTGGACGTAACCTTCGCGGTCGCGCACGTCCACGAAAATCACGCCACCGTGGTCACGTCTGCGGTTCACCCAACCACACAAAGACACGGTTTGGCCCAGCAGGGCTTCGGTCACAAGACCGCAGTAATGGGAACGCATGGCCATAAGACACTTTCAGAGTGCCGGGGCAAATACCGGCACGGGTAATAATTATTTCGCGCCCGGTAGGCGCGCATTGGAGGTCGGCGCCACCGACCCCATGGAGATCACATAGGTCAATGCTTCGTCCACGCTCATCTCCAACTCAATCACCTCCGAGCGCGGCAGCATCAGAAAAAAGCCACTGGTCGGGTTGGGCGTTGTCGGCACATAGACGCTGACAAATTCCTGCCCCAGATGCTGGGCCACCTCGCCGCTCGGCGTGCCAGTCTGGAAGGCGACCGTCCACGACCCCGCGCGCGGGTACTGGATCAACATGGCCTTGCGAAACGCATTGCCGTCGCTGGAAAACAGCGTGTTGGATATCTTCTTGACACTGGAATAGACCGACTTGAAGATGGGAATATTGGCAAACAGGCGGTCCCACTGGCGCACAAACCATCGGCCTGCCACATTGGATACCAGCGCACCGGTTGCCAGCAAGGTGAGAAATACCAGGATGACGCCCAGGCCGTGAATGGAGCGCAGGCGGTCCAGCAGTGGGCTGTTTCCCGACGGCAGGAGCGCTTCCAGGCCGGACAATACGCCGCCAAATATGCCGTCCAACAGGCCGATCAGCCACAACATCACCCACACGCTGATGGCAAGCGGCAGCCAGACGAGCAACCCGGTGATAAGGTATTTTCTGATCGGCATGACGGAACCTGCGGCCGGCTTCAGGCGCCGGACCCGGCGGCCGGCGTCGCGTCGGGCTTCTTCGCCGCGGGAACGTCCGCCTTTTTGGACTCGGCTTTGCCATCTCCCTTGGCATCGGTTTTGGCGTCGGCTTTGCTCTCCGCTTTGCCATCGGCTTTGCTATCGGCTTTGCCGGATTCGCCTTCGGCGGAGGACTTCTCGTCACTGGCCGCAGGAGCACCGGTGTTGCCGCCCTTGAAATCGGTCGCATACCAGCCCGAACCCTTGAGCTGGAAGCCGGCGGCAGTCAATTGCTTCTTGAAAGACGCCTCGCCGCAGGATGGGCATTGCGACAGGGGAGCATCGGAGAGTTTTTGCAAAACATCCTTGGCAAACCCGCAGGAAGCACATTTGTAAGCGTAAATTGGCATGGTGTGGGTGCTATTGTTTTGCGATCTGCAAAACCCTCGATTGTAGCTGGAGCGGCACGCTAAACCGATGGCGATAGCTGGCCTTATCGAGCCCGGAGTCGCACCTGGAGCGCAACACGTGCCCGCCCCGGCGTCAGAAAATCCTGACCCGCACCACCAGTTGCATCGCCAGCAAACCCAATGCAAACCCGACGCCGCCATACACGAGCCCCTGCAGCAGGCGGTTGGTGCGTTTTTGCTCCGCCAGCAGTTCCTTCAAGTCCCGCTTCAGGCCATCCGGCTGCTGCTTGAGAAAGTCATGCAGCAGGCGCGGTAGCTGGGGCAACAACTTGGCATAACGGGGTGCCTCTTCCTTGAGCTGGTCGAGCAGCTTTTGCGGACCCACCTGCTCGACCATCCATTTTTCAAGAAACGGTTTAGCACTGTTCCACAGGTCCAGATCGGGGTCCAGATCGCGGCCCAGCCCTTCGATGTTGAGCAGGGTCTTTTGCAGCAGCACCAGTTGCGGCTGGATTTCCACGTGGAAACGGCGCGAGGTCTGGAACAAGCGCATCAGCACCATGCCCAGCGATATCTCCTTGAGCGGCCGGTCGAAATACGGTTCACAGACGGAACGCACCGCGCCTTCCAGCTCGTCCACGCGGGTGCCTGGCGGCACCCAGCCCGACTCGATATGCAACTCGGCCACGCGCTTGTAGTCGCGGCGAAAGAACGCCGTGAAATTCTGCGCCAGATAGTCCTTGTCCGATTCGGTGAGTGTTCCGACGATGCCGAAATCGAGCGAAATGTAGCGCCCGAACGTGGACGGCTCGATGCTGACCTGGATGTTCCCCGGGTGCATGTCGGCGTGGAAAAAGCCGTCGCGAAAAACCTGCGTAAAAAAAAGCGTCACGCCGTCACGCGCCAGTTTCGGGATATCCACCCCGGCCGCGCGCAGGCGGGCCACCTGGCTGATCGGTATGCCACGCATGCGCTCCATGACGATCACGTCGGGGCTGCAGTAGTCCCAGTACATCTCGGGTATCAGTACCAGGTCCAGCCCGGCCATGTTGCGCCGCAGTTGCGCCGCGCAGGCTGCTTCCCGCACCAGGTCCAGTTCGTCATGCAGGTACTTGTCAAACTCGGCCACCACCTCGCGCGGCTTGAGGCGTTTGCCGTCGGCCGATATCCCTTCCACCCAGGAAGCCATCATGCGCATCAGGCCCAGGTCTTTTTCGATGGCCGGCAACATGCCGGGCCGCAAGACCTTGACCGCAACGTCGCGTTCCTTGCCGCTGCGGTCTTTCAGAACCGCGAAATGCACTTGTGCAATCGACGCGCTGGCCACCGGCTCGCGCTCGAACGAGGTAAATATCTCCGACAGCGGTTTCCGAAAGGCACGCTCGATACTGGCAACCGCAATGTCCGAACTGAAAGGCGGCACACGGTCCTGCAGCCTTGCAAGTTCGTCGGCAATATCGACCGGCAACAGGTCGCGCCGGGTCGACAAAACTTGTCCAAATTTGACGAAAATCGGGCCCAGCCGTTCCAGCGCCTCACGCAGCCGCTGGCCGCGCGGCGCGTCGAGTTTGCGCCCGATGGACACGACGCGCGCCAAGGCGCCTAGCCATGGCTTCTGAAAGCTGTTCAGGAACAGCTCATCCAGGCCATACCGCAATACCACCCAGACAATGAACAGGCCCCGATAAAGACGCGTCATGCCGTTTTACCGCCCGCACCGCCTGCGGCAGACCGTGTGCCGGCAAATTGCCGTAGGCCCCGCACCAGACGCCGCGCAGCTTGTCCCACCGCATGGGCAGGTGCATCACCCATAACGCGCGACAAATCTTCTTCGAGATCCCAGCGCACATGGTCCACCAGCCAGTTCACCTCGGCTGCTAACTGGACGTCACCCACGATACGCACCGCCGGCTTGCCGCCTTGCGCCATTGCCCGCGCAACGGAGAGCGGGGACTCATCGGTCACGGACAGGCTCAGGTCCGGGCTTGCATCGGCGGTGGCTAGGTCGAGCAGGCCCGCCGGCGTGATGGACAAACGGAGGGTGAACACACGCCATTGCACCAGCACCACGCCGCCCTTTTGACGCGCCAGGCGGCCCATCGCCTCTTTCTCCTGCATCAGCACATGGTTGAGCAGCAGCACACTACGCCGTTGCACCTCTTCAATCGCCCACGAGGGCGATTGAAAATTGGCCGTCAGGCTTTGCACCAGGTTGTCAAGCAAAAGAAAAGGGGACTGTGTTGCCATAGTCCCCGATTATTCCCGCAATCACACCCTGCCTGAACAGGGCCCTTTACAAAGCGCGGCGTTACTGCAGCGCCTGCACCCCGGCGACCAGCCAGCCGCTCGATCCAGATTTCGGCTTGGTCATGTTCCACACTTCGCGGAACGGACTCGGGCCGGCCGATGGATCTTCGCGGATCATGCCGGAGAACTCGACGCTGGCCATATAGTCGGCTCCCACGTCTTCGATACCCAGCAGCTTGGCGTCGATCATCACCACGTCAGTGTGGTTGACCGGGCCGCCGGTATGTGCTTCACGCTCAGAAAGTTGGGTCTTGATTTCGCCCAGCATTTCGTCAGTCATCATTGCACGCAAGGAGTCGATATCGGACTTATCCCAGGCCGCCTGCAGCGTCACAAAGTTGGCCTTGGCCGCGGTGAGAAAGCCATCGGTATCGAAGCCGGCGGGAATCCCCCAGCCTGGCGAGCCATTCAAAGCGGAGCCAATCATGGACTCGGAGGTGCGCGCCGTTCCCAGTGGCTCCAGCGCCATTGAACTGCTGCGCTCCCACGGCCGGGCCGAGGCATCGTTACCCACGTTTTCGGGGCGGTAGGGTTTGGGTTCGGATACCGGCACACCACCGGCCCCCTGAAATGCAAACGGCGTTGCACCGGATTGGTCTGGCGCAGCTTTGCGACTGCGCATGAACCAGCCAATGGCGCCCATGACCAGCATGGCAAGCAGGGCAAACATCAGTACCTGTCCGAACGCCTCGCCCATGCCCAGGGAATGCGCCAGCCAGGCGAGGCCCAGACCGGCGGCCAAGCCGCCCAGCATCGCACCCCACGGCCGCTTGGGAGCTACGGCCGGCGTGGGCGCCGCCGCCGGCGCCGGCTTGGTGGCCGAGTTGGCAGCACCCTGTGCAGGGGCTGCCGGTGCCGGCGCAGCTTCACGCTTGGTCACGTTGCCCGACTGTTTGCCAATCGATGTGCCGCCGCCCAGGCGCCGGGCAGCATCGGCATTGAAGCCGGTCAAGGCCAGCGCCATTGCAAGAACCAAAGTCCAAAGTTTCATGGTGTCTCCAAACTAGTCAACAAATCCGGCCAAGCCAGCAGCCAAAGGCAAGCCTCAGCACTTGATTCCAACATGCAACGCGACCAGACCTCCGGTCAGGTTGTGGTAATCCACATGACCAAAGCCATTTTTTTGCATAAGGGCTTTCAACTCCTTTTGCCCCGGGTGCATGCGGATCGACTCGGCAAGGTAGCGGTAACTGGCTTCGTCCCGGGCCACCAGTTGACCCAGCTTGGGCAACACCTTGAACGAGTACCAGTCGTAGGCCTTTTCCAGTGGTTTCGCAACCTTGGAGAATTCAAGCACCAGCAACTTGCCCAGGGGCTTGAGCACACGGCACATCTCACCCAGCGCCACATCCTTGTGCGTCATGTTGCGCAAACCAAAAGCCACGCTTACAAGGTCGAACCGCGCATCGTCAAACGGCAACTTTTCCGCGTCACAGACAGCGGTGGCCAGTGGGCAGCCGGCATCGAGCAGGCGATCCCGCCCGGTGCGCAGCATCGCCTCGTTGATGTCGGTCAGAACCACCTGACCGGTCTTGCCTGCTGCCCTCGAAAACGCCTGCGCCAGGTCGCCGGTCCCGCCCGCGATGTCGAGCACCTGTGCGCCCAGGCGCACATTGGCGACCATCACCGCATAAGCCTTCCACACGCGGTGCAATCCCATGGACATGAGGTCGTTCATCACATCGTATTTGGGCGCGACCGAGTCAAACACGCCGCGCACGCGGCGCGCCTTGTCGCCTTCTTCAACCGGCTCGAATCCGAAATGCGTGGCTGTCATTGCGAATGATGCTAGTCCGGAAAGCCGTGGCCGGCATGACAACCCCGCCGCCGGTCCGGGCATTTGTAGTGAATTTGATGAAACTACGGGTTTACCCCGCAATCGGCCGCAGCGGGGCCGACTTGCGGATGGAAAGCACGCGAAACATCAATGGCTGGCGCAACCGTGGCCGGCCGCCTGCGGCATGTCGGCATCACGGTCCACACCGGCTGTCTGCAGACGCTTGGCGTATTGCGACCACAACTGCTCCTGCTGGGAGCCCAGAAAGTACAGATAATCCCAGGAAAAAATGCCGGTGTCATGCCCATCGGAAAAACTGGGTTGCACGGCATAGTTGCCCACTGGTTCCAGCGAACGCAACTCGACACCGCGTTTGCCTGTCTGCAAGACCTCCTGGCCGGGTCCGTGCCCCTGCACTTCAGCCGACGGCGAATAGATACGCATCAGTTCAAACGGAATGCGGAACTCGGCACCGTCCGAAAAGCTGACCTCCAGTACCCGGGACTGACCGTGCACCGTAATCGCCTGCGGCGTCGGTGCGCCGGGTTTCAAGCCTGCCATGTTATCTGCCTCCTATACCAACACGCGCTCAATGCCGCCCGCATTGGCGGTGGCCACGTACTGCTCCATCCATTGTGGACCCAGAATGCGGTTCGCCATCTCGACCACGATGTAATCCGCTTCCAGCAACCCATTCTTCAAATCGTCGCCATAACGGCTCAAGCCCTGCAGGCAGCTCGGGCACGAGGTCAGGATTTTTAGGTTCGCGCCGGCGGATATTGCTCCGGTGCCACGCAAGGCCGCCTCATCGCTCCTGAGTTCTTCTTCCTTGCGAAAACGGATCTGGGTCGAAATATCGGGCCGCGTCACACCCAGGGTGCCGCTCTCGCCACAGCAGCGTTTGCTTTCCAGCACGCTGTCCGGATTGGCGCCACCGACCAGCGCCTTGACCGTCTTCATCGGGTCCTGCAGCTTCATCGGGCTGTGGCAGGGGTCGTGGTACAGGTAGCCGCCGCCCGAACCGGCGTCGAGCCGGATATTTTTCTCCAACAAATATTCGTGGATGTCGATGATGCGCGAGCCGGGAAAGATGTCCTCGAACTTGTAACCCTGCAACTGGTCGTAGCAGGTGCCGCAGCTCACCACCACGGTCTTGATGTCCAGATAGTTCAGGGTGTTCGCCACGCGGTGGAATAACACCCGGTTGTCGGTGATGATTTTTTCGGCCTTGTCGAACTGGCCCGAGCCACGCTGCGGATAACCGCAGCACAGATAACCCGGCGGCAAGACGGTCTGCACCCCGGCGTGCCACAACATCGCCTGGGTGGCCAAACCGACCTGGCTGAACAAACGCTCGGAACCACAACCGGGGAAATAAAAAACCGCCTCGGTTTCCGAGGTCGTCTTTGCCGGGTCACGAATGATGGGCACGTAATCCGCATCTTCAATATCCAGCAGTGCGCGGGCGGTTCTCTTGGGCAGGCCGCCAGGCATCTTCTTGTTGATGAAGTGGATTACCTGCTCCTTGAGCGGCGCCTTGCCTACCGTGGCCGGCGGCTTGCCGGTCTGCTTCCTGGCAAATTTGCGCAACACCTCATTGGCCAGCCGTTGCGCCTTGAAACCCACCTCCACCATGCCCGACCGCACCAGCTTGATGGTCTGGGGATTGGTGGCGTTCAGGAAGAACATGGCGGCGGCATTGCCGGGGCGGAATGACTTCTTGCCCATCTTGCGCAGCAAATTGCGCATGTTCATAGACACATCGCCAAAATCGATGTTGACCGGGCACGGCGACAGGCATTTGTGGCACACCGTGCAATGGTCCGCCACGTCCTCGAACTCCTCCCAGTGCTTGATGCTGATGCCGCGTCGCGTCTGCTCCTCGTACAGAAAGGCCTCCACCAGCAGCGAAGTCGCGAGGATCTTGTTGCGCGGGCTGTACAACAGGTTGGCGCGCGGCACATGGGTGGCGCAAACCGGCTTGCATTTGCCGCAGCGCAAACAGTCCTTGACCGAGTCGGAGATCGCACCAATGTCTGACTGCTGCATGATCAGCGACTCGTGCCCCATCAGTCCGAAACTCGGTGTGTAGGCATTGGTCAGATCAGCGAACATCAGGCCCAGGCCTCCGCTGGCCTGCGCCAGCAGCGGCGAATTACGCAGCAACTTGCCCTTGTTGAAGCGCCCTTCGGGATCGATCCTCTGCTTGTATTCGGTAAACGGGCGCAACTCGTCCTCGGTCAGGAATTCGAGTTTGGTGATGCCGATGCCGTGTTCACCCGAAATCACGCCGTCCAGCGAGCGCGCCAGCGCCATGATGCGTTTGACCGCCGCGTGTGCGGTTTGCAGCATGTCGTAATCGTCGCTATTGACGGGGATATTGGTGTGCACGTTGCCGTCGCCCGCGTGCATGTGCAGGGCAATCCAGACCCGGCCCTTGAGCACGCGTTTGTGGATGGCGCTGCATTCATTCAGGATCGGTTCGAACGCGGCACCGGCAAATATGCCGCGCAAGGGCGCGCGTATCTGGGTTTTCCAGCTTGCGCGCAGGCCGTGGTCCTGCAGTTGAGGAAACAGCGTGTCAACACCATCCAGCCAGCCCTGCCATTGCGCGCGCACCTGGCCGATCACGAATTGCGCCTGCGCCACGCGGTCTTCCAACAGCTCGGACGAGGCGATGCTCCGCGCGTCGTCCTGTTTGCCGAGAGGCAGATTTCCCTGGCCGAACCATTCCTGCAACGCGTCGCACAAGGCGAGCTTGTTGCGCAGGCTGAGCTCGATATTCATGCGTTCTATGCCGTCGGTGTATTCCGCCATGCGCGGCAACGGAATCACCACATCCTCATTGATCTTGAAAGCATTGGTGTGGCGGGAGATCGCCGCCGTGCGTTTGCGGTCGAGCCAGAACTTCTTGCGCGCCTCCGGGCTGATGGCAACAAAACCTTCGCCGCCACGCTGGTTGGCCAGCCGCACTACCTCGGACGCGGCGCGCGCCACCGCATCGGCGTCATCACCCGCGATATCACCCACCAGCACCATCTTTGGAAGCCCGGAACCATTACCCGGCGCGGTGGCGCGTTTGGACTTGGTGGCATACCCGACCGCCTTGAGGTACCGGTCGTCCAGGTGCTCCAGCCCCGCCAGCAGCACGCCGGAACGTTTCTGCTCGGCGAACATGAAGTCAATGATGTCCACGATGCCGGGCACGGCGTCCCTGGCATTGCCGAAAAACTCCAGGCACACGGTGCGCGTGTTGGCGGGCATCTGGTGCACGACCCAGCGCGCACTGGTAATCAAGCCGTCGCAGCCTTCTTTTTGAATGCCCGGCAGGCCGCTCAGGAACTTGTCGGTGACGTCTTTGCCCAAACCTTCCTTGCGGAAGCTGGCGCCCGGAATATCCATGCGTTCGGTGCGCTCCAGCGTCTTGCCATCGGCCTTGAAATACTTCAGTTCGAAGCTGGCGACCGGCGCGTCGTGGATCTTGCCCATGTTGTGATTCAGCCGGGTCACTTCGAGCCAGCCAGCCTGCGGTGTCACCATGCGCCAAGACGCCAGATTGTCCAGCGCCGTACCCCACAAGACGGCCTTCTTGCCGCCTGCGTTCATGGCAATGTTGCCGCCGATACACGAGGCTTCGGCCGACGTGGGGTCCACCGCAAAAACAAAACCGGCGCGCTCCGCGACGTCCGCCACGCGTTGCGTCACCACCCCGGCCTCGGTCCAGATGGTCGCGACGGGGCGCTCAAGTCCGGGCAGCGTCACCATCTCCACCCCGGTCATGGCTTCGAGTTTCTCGGTGTTGATGACCGCGCTTTTCCAGGTCAGCGGGCAGGCGCCGCCGGTGTAGCCGGTGCCGCCCCCACGCGGGATGATGGTCAGGCCCAGATCGATACAGCCCTTGACCAGCCCGGCCATTTCCTGTTCCGAGTCCGGCGTAAGCACTACAAAGGGATATTCCACGCGCCAGTCGGTTGCATCGGTCACATGCGAAACCCGGCTCAGGCCGTCGAACTTGATATTGTCTTTGGCAGTCAGTCTCGCGAGCTGGCGCACACTGCGCCGCCGCAGGTCCGCCACTTCCGCGAAGCCCGCGTCAAATGCCGCCACGGCCTGCCTTGCTACCCCCAGCAAGTCGCCAACCATGGCATCCCGCTCACGGTCCTGGGCCGGGGTGCGGCGCTTTTCCACCTCGGTCAAACGGTGCTTCAAGGCATCGACCAGCAGCCGGCGGCGCTTGGGGTTGTCCAGCAAATCGTCCTGCAGGTAAGGGTTGCGCTGCACCACCCAGATGTCGCCCAGCACTTCGTACAACATACGCGAGGAGCGACCTGTGCGGCGCTCGTCGCGCAAACGCTGCAAGGTCTCCCAGGCCAGCGGACCGAGCAGGCGGATCACGATCTCGCGGTCGGAGAACGAGGTGTAGTTGTAGGGTATCTCGCGAATACGCTCGTGCGGCGCGGGCACAAAGCCCGTGGCGGGAGCAAGATGGTCGGGTCGGGTCGGGGCGTTCATGGGTTTCTCAGGCGACAACCGCCACTGTTAGTCATCTAGCTGACCGGGCAAGCGCTGAACTGTTTACGCCACCGGAGCTGGGTGGCACCGCCTGTGATGTTACCGCAGCGCAGCATTGTCCGATCGACGCCGGGACAGTCCATGCAAAACAGAAAATATTTTCTAAGTGTTTTTACTAGTGCATATTTTTTCCTTTCTGTCACCATGGGTGCTTGGCTATGGAAATCCCTCTCACTGGTAAACACACGGGCGTGTTTAATCAAGCAGTCATATGTTCGGGGTAAGCTGCACCCCTCAATCAAGGAGACAAGATGAAAATTAGGTTTCAGCGCGGGCTAACAACCGCCCGCGGGGCTGGTTATGCCGTAGCTAAATTGCGTATTGCGGCGGTCGCGATCGCGGCAGCTTTTTCCGTGTCGGTGCAGGCACAGACCGAGATCCAGTGGTGGCATTCCATGACCGCCGTCAACGGCGAGGTGGTCAATGACTTGGCCAAGAATTTCAATGCCAGCCAGAAGAACTACAAGATCGTGCCGACCTACAAAGGCAGCTACGACGAGTCCTTTACCGCGGCGGTAGCGGCCTTTCGCGCCGGCAACGCGCCCCATATTCTTCAGGTATTTGAAGTCGGCACGGCCACCATGATGGCCAGCAAGGGCGTGTCCGTGCCGGTGGGCAAGATCATGAAGGACTCGGGCGAGAAATTCGATCCCAAGGCTTATGTGTCCGCTGTGGCGGGTTATTACACGGCACCCAGCGGAGAGATGCTGAGCTTTCCGTTCAACAGCTCGACCACAGTGTTCTATTTCAACAAGGACGCATTCAAGGCCGCCGGCATCGATACCAGCAAGGCTCCGGGCACGTGGCCCGAAGTAGCGCTGGCAGCCGCCAAGCTCAAAGCCAGCGGCCACAAATGCCCGTTGTCGATCGCCTGGCAGGGTTGGACCCAGTTGGAGAGCTTTTCCGCCTGGCACAACGTCGAGTTCGCGACCAAAGGCAATGGCCTGCAGGGCATGGATGCGCGTATGAAGGTCAACTCCCCGCTGCACATACGCCATATCGAGAATCTGGCCAACATGGCCAAGCAGGGCCTGTTTGTCTACAAGGGCCGCGCCAACACGCCGGAGGCCAGCTTCATTTCCGGCGAGTGCGCCATGATGACTACGTCTACAGGCTTCTACGGCAACGTCAAGGCCAACGCCAAATTTGACTGGGGTCTGGCTCCCATGCCCTACTATCCCGACGTGCCCGGCGCGCCTCAGAACACGGTGATCGGTGGTGCCAGCCTGTGGGTCATGGCGGGCAAGAAAGCAGACGAGTACAAGGGTATTGCGCAGTTTTTCAACTATCTGTCCAGCCCTGAAGTGCAGGCGGCGACGCACCAGCGCACCGGCTACCTGCCTATCACCACGGCGGCGTTCCAGCTCACCGAAAAGTCCGGCTTCTACCAGAAAAACCCGGGCACCGACGTTGGCGTGAACCAGATGATCCGCAAGACCACCGACAAGTCGCGCGGCATCCGGCTGGGCAACTATGTGCAGATCCGCACCATCGAAGACGAGGAGTTGGAGCAGGTCTGGGGCGGCAAGAAAACCGCCAAGGAAGGGCTAGACTCCATCGTGCAACGTGGCAACGAGTTGCTGGAGCGGTTTGAGAAGGCCAACAAGAAAAGCTGACACGCGGGCCCGTTTCCGGTGGAAAAGCGCGTAGTTTTCCGCTCCGCATGGCTGCCTTGGGTGTTGGTCGCACCCCAGGCGTTCATCATCGTGGTGTTTTTCTTCCTCCCGGCGGGGCAGGCACTCGTGCAGTCGGTCCAGCAGTCAGACGCCTTCGGCACCTCGGTGGAATGGGTGGGTTTGGAGAATTTCCGCAATCTCTGGAACGACCCGACCTATCTTGCTTCGTTCTACACCACGGCCCTGTTCTCGACTTTGGT
Organism: Betaproteobacteria bacterium; assembly: GCA_031367285.1. GTDB lineage: Bacteria > Pseudomonadota > Gammaproteobacteria > Burkholderiales > Burkholderiaceae_C > CAISIP01. The sequence goes on from JANLPN010000087.1 coordinate 30,861, forward strand.
GGCTGTATTGGGCATAACGATCTCCCTGATGCTGGCCGTATTCGCCGACCGTGTCGTCAAAGGCACGGCGGTATACCGTACTTTGCTGATCTGGCCCTATGCGGTGGCACCGGCAGTGGCGGGCGTGTTGTGGCTGTTCATGTTCGCGCCCAGCGTGGGCGTGGTCTCCTACTGGCTGCAGGCCTTCGGCGTCAACTGGAACCACCTGCTCAACGGCACCCACGCGATGACGCTGGTGATCATGGCCGCCGTATGGAAGCAGATCTCGTACAACTTCCTGTTCTTCGTGGCCGGCCTGCAGAGCATACCGAAATCGCTGATTGAAGCGGCCGCCATCGACGGTGCACGTCCCTGGCGGCGCTTCTGGACCATCGTGTTTCCGCTGCTGACGCCCACCACCTTCTTCCTGCTGGTGATCAACATCGTCTACGCCTTCTTCGACACCTTCGCCATCATCGATGCCGCCACCCATGGTGGGCCGGGCAAAGACACGTCGATTCTTGTCTACAAGGTGTACTACGACGGCTTCAAGGCCATGGACCTGGGTGGCTCCGCCGCGCAATCCGTGATTTTGATGGTGATCGTCGTCGTATTGACGGTAGTGCAGTTCCGCTTCGTAGAGAAGAAAGTGAACTATTGAAGATATGGCCCCCACGCTTGTCACTTCGTGTACCGCGCGAGGCCTTGCAGGCCGCAGCTCGCGAGACGCTTCGCCTCTGTCGCCCGTCCGTCCCTGCGCAGGCAGGGCCAGAGCCGCGGGCTCCAGCCCCGAGGGGGCCGTTTTTTCCTTGGGAGCGGCCTGCGGGAAAAATAACAACCCGCGCTTCGCGCGTCGTCGGGAGCATCACCTTGGTTGAGCGTCGTCCCCTGCTGACCGCCTTTTCCCACCTGGTCCTGGTACTGGGTGTACTGGTCGTCGCGTTTCCGCTCTACCTGACCTTTGTCGCTTCGACCTTGACGCTCGATGAAATCATTCATCCACCGATGTCCTTGCTGCCCGGGCCGCACTTCCTGGAAAACTATGCGGCGGCCTGGAACGGGACCGGCAGCAAATTCGGCTCCAATGCGCCGGTGGGCCAGATGATGGTGGTCAGCCTGATAACCGCCTTGGTCATTGCCTTCGGCAAGATCGCCATCTCGCTGCTGTCAGCGTTTGCCATCGTGTACTTCCGTTTCCCGTTTCGCATGGCCGTTTTCTGGGCCATCTTCATCACACTCATGTTGCCGGTGGAGGTGCGTATCGGGCCGACCTACAAAGTCGTGTCCGACCTTGGCATGCTCAACAGCTACGCCGGACTCACCGTTCCCCTGATCGCTTCGGCCACCGCCACCTTCTTGTTCCGTCAGTTCTTTCTCACGGTACCGGACGAGCTTGTCGAAGCAGCGCGCGTGGACGGCGCCGGGCCGATACGGTTCTTCAAGGATGTGCTGGTTCCGCTTTCGAGCACCTCGATCGCCGCGCTGTTCGTGATCCAGTTCATCTATGGCTGGAACCAGTACCTGTGGCCACTGCTCGTCACAACCAATGAGAACATGTACCCGGTGGTGATCGGCATCAAACGCATGATCTCGGGCGGCGACGCACAGACCGACTGGCCCATCGTGATGGCAACCGCGCTGCTGGCCATGGTGCCACCCGCCCTGGTGGTGATGCTGATGCAGCGCTGGTTTGTCAAGGGACTGGTGGACACGGAAAAATAACGACAAGACCATGGCAGCCATACAACTCAAGAACGTCATCAAGCGCTACGGCACGGGCAAGACCGCGAACCAGGTGATCCATGGCGTCAATGCCGACATCGCGGACGGAGAATTTGTCGTCATCGTCGGGCCGTCGGGCTGTGGCAAATCCACGCTGCTGCGTATGGTGGCGGGGCTGGAAGAAATCAGCGCCGGAGACATCTCCATTGGCGGGCGGGTCGTCAACAACCTGGAGCCGTCCGAACGCGACATCGCAATGGTGTTCCAGAACTACGCCCTGTACCCGCACATGAGCGTGTTCGACAACATGGCCTACGGGCTGAAAATAGCCAAAGTACCCCTGGAGGAGATCAAGACACGGGTGGACAAGGCCGCGAAGATTCTTGAAATCGGACCTTTCCTGGCGCGTAAACCACGCGAACTCTCGGGTGGGCAGCGCCAGCGTGTGGCCATGGGCCGCGCCATCGTGCGCCAGCCGCAGGTGTTTCTGTTTGACGAGCCGCTCAGCAACCTGGACGCCAAGCTGCGCGCCCAGACCCGGCTGGAGATCCAGAAACTGCACCGTGAACTCGGCATCACCTCGTTGTTCGTCACGCATGACCAGGTGGAGGCCATGACGCTGGCCCAGCGCATGATCGTGATGAATGCCGGCGTGATGGAGCAATTCGGCACGCCCGAGGAGGTCTATACCCGGCCGGCCACTACGTTTGTGGCCAGCTTTATCGGCTCCCCGCCGATGAACCTGCTGCGCGATGCGCCGGACGCCAAAGCCGGCACGATTGTCGGCATACGCCCCGAACACCTGGATATCACACAAACTGGTTGGGCCTTGCGCGTGGAGGCGGTGGAGATGCTGGGCGCCGAGCGGCTGGTGTATGGCCGCTGGTCCCACGGCGCGGGCGACGAGGTGGTGATCATCCGCACTGAAGAATCAGCCGCCGTGCCGGTGTTGGGCGCGACCATCCACGTGACGCCGCGGCAGGACCGCTTGCACTGGTTTGATGCCGCCACGGGCAAGCGCAAATAGGCGCCGCAGGAGCTATGGTTGAACACTGAAAGCTGGCCTTATCCACGCTGGATTGCACACCGCGGCGCCGGCAAGCTGGCGCCCGAAAACACATTGGTCGCGTTCCGCCTGGGCGCCGGCTACGGCTACCGCATGTTCGAGTGTGATGTCAAACTCAGCAGCGACGGTGTGCCGTTCCTGATGCACGACGCAACACTGGAGCGCACCACCAATGGCAAGGGCGTAGGCGGCGAGCAGACGTGGCAGGCCCTGTCGCAACTCGACGCGGGAAGCTGGCACTCGCGCAGCTATGCCGGCGAAGCTTTGGCGGGTTTCGAGGCGATTGCCAGGTACTGCCTGCACAACCGCTACTTCCTGAATATTGAAATCAAGCCGACCCCGGGCACCGAGCGCCATACCGGAGAGGTGGTGGCCAGCCATGCCGCCCGTCTGTGGAAAGACGCTGAGGTACCGCCGCTCCTGACCTCTTTCAGTGTCGAAGCTCTGCAGGGAGCACAGGCCGCGCAACCGCATTTGCCGCGCGGCCTGCTGCTCGACACGCTGCGTGCCGGATGGGTCGAGGAAGCACTCATGCTGGGTTGCGTGGCCGTGGTGTGCAACTACGCCTTGTGGGACCAGTCAACGGTAACCCAGGCCAAAAGCGCGGGCTTCAAGACCCTGAGTTACACCGTCAACGATGAATGGGCGGCGCAGCGGCTGCAGGCGCTTGGCACGGACGGCATCATCACCGACCGGGTCGATCTGTTTTCACCGGCCTGACGCCTTGGGCGCCGGCCACGTGACCTGAACGGCTGCGCGTTGCAGCAGGTCGGCAAAGTGTTCGGCCACCGGCGTCAGCGGCACGCCGGAGCGCGTGATCAGCACGATGTCTGGCGCCAGCAGTTTTTCACGCACCGGCACCACCTCCAGCACGCCCTTGAACATGGGTGAATCGGTCCACTGGCGGGGCAACAAGGCCAAGGCATCGGTGTTGGCCAGGATGGTCAGCAGCCCCATGGTGGATTCGACCCGCATATAGGATTCGGGGGCGGCCAAGCCACCGGCGCTGAAAATCTCCTCGAACTCCTGCTCTACCCGTTCGCGCAATCCCGTCAATATCCAGTCGCACGCTAGCAGTTGCTTCAGGCTGCGTGCGGTGCGCAACGGGTGGCCCTTGCGCGCGATGATCACGCGCTCATTCCTGAAGTACAGATCGCTGCGCAAGGGGCGCGGCACGTTCTCGGGTTGCGGTCCTACATAAAAATCCAG
>JANLPN010000088.1:0-43023 GCA_031367285.1 Betaproteobacteria bacterium
GATGCTTCCTGAAGAAGCCAGTATGTTGCTCGCGACCAGTCGCGGACGGCGAAATCTGGTTCGGCGTACTTGGTTGTGCTCGACAGGGTGCCGCGCGTGGATCATGACCGATTGTGGCGGATCTGCATGCCCCACTGAGTCGGCTGGTGACTGCGATCTGGCGACATGACTCCGATGACGTCTTCTTGAAGGATGCCACGAGAGCGAGTAGAGAGTCCTGACCTGCATGTCCGCTTCGCGGCATCGCGGTGCAAGCTTGCAAAGTCCGCAACGGGTCGGGTGCGGGTGCTGCGGTTTTCGAATTGATCGCCACATTGCTGACCGCAACCTGTACATGGCATTGACTGCCGTGGTGCAAGCAGATCGAAAAGTTGTGTGACCGGGTTCAGTCTGAAGCCGATATTCGATTGCGGGACTGTTTCGCGCCGTGACCACCGCAAGTTGCATCATCCAGGTCTGCAGCGATTCCGTGATTTTCAGCAACAGGGCACCGAACGCACTGACAAGGCTGACGAAACCCCGTTGGGCTCCGACGCCAGATGGCCTGCATGCGCTGTACCGGACCGGCTTGTCCACCAGCCGCCCTCCATGATGGATCACATCGGCGGCGACAGATCGCGGTCCACATGGCGTGCAATCGATTCGTTCGTCACATCCACGCCCCCGGCCAACACCAAGGTAGTGAAGATCGGCTCGCCGATACTGGCCGCACAATTCAATGCCAGGGGTCGCCTGGCGACCTGATTCCGGGCACTTGATCTTCAGAGGCCGCATATGAATCCTAGCCGCTCTTTGCGCATTGTTCTGGCCACGGTCGGCTCGCGTGGCGACGTGCAACCGATGCTGGCTCTGGCGCAAGCCCTTGCTGGCCGTGGCCATGTGCCGGTGGTTGCCGCTCCGCCGAACTTTGAAGGGTGGGTGCGGGGTCTGGGTTTCGAATTCGCCCCATTGGGTGTCGATATGCAGCTGTTCCTGGCCCAAAACCCCGAGATGATGACCGGCAATCCGGTCACGTTGATCAAGCAAACGGTGCACTACTTTCGGGACCAGATGCCGGTGCAGGCCGAGCAACTCATTCCGGCCTGCGACGGTGCGCACGTTATCCTTTCGGGTGGCCTGGCCGCCGCCGCGCCCACTGTGGCGCAGTATCTGCAAATTCCAATCCTGGGTGTGCTCTTCACCACCTGCTTCCTTCCATCGGGCCAACATCCACCGCCGAACATTCCCTGGCATGGTCTGCCCGCATGGATGAACCACCTGTTCTGGAGGTTGAACCGTGTGTTGTTAGACATGCTCATGCGCGGTACCCTCAACCGGATACGCGCCCCTCTGGGCCTGGCGCTGGTCGACGACGTTCGCCGTCATCTGACCCAGGACTACCCCCTGGTGATCGCAGTGGACCAGCCGTTGTTCCCTGCAGAGCCGCGGTGGAACAGACGCTACGACTACACCAACTTCCTGTTTTTTGACGACCCGACGCCACTCGATGCCGAACTAGCCGCCTGGGTGAGCGATGGCCTGCCACCGGTGTTTGTGGGGTTTGGAAGCATGTCGGGCAGGGGAACGGACCGCATGGGCAAAATCATCGTAGAGGCGGTTGGCGCAACAGGGCGGCGCTGCATCGTCGGCGCTGGTTGGTCCGGGCTGGGAACTGGTGCGTTGCCATCAACCTGGCGCGTCGTCAAGGATGTACCTCATGCATTGCTTTTCCCGCGCATGGCAGTCGTGGTTCACCACGGTGGCTCGGGTACGACCGCCCAGGCATTGCGCGCCGGAGTACCGCAGGTAGTGCTGCCACTGATCCTGGACCAGTTCCACCACGCGCACCGTCTGCATCTGGCTGGCATCACGCCTCGACCGGTGCCAATGGAGAAAATTACCGCAGCCGGACTGACCGGCGCTATTCAGGCGGCCATGGCGTTACCAGCAGGTCCACGTCAGGAGGTGGCCGCGCGTTTGCGCGCAAGCGACGGACGAGTGCAAATAGTGCAACGCGTAGAGGCGATGGCCGGTGCTTGAGGGTTGCTCAGGCGCCGTCGGCAACGGATAGGGCATTGCCTTGGCGGTCACAAGGCTTTTTGGTGCATCGTTGATGACGTGCGCTGCAAGGCGGAAATTCAAAAATCAGCCCACCCCATACTGCCAAAACTGACAAAACCTCACCGCCAAATTAACAAACGGCTGGGGCAGGGTACTTACGAAACTGACAAAACAAAGGTTTCGTCAGTTTTGTCAGTTGGTCGCCGACCAGGCAAACGGTGCGAAATGCCCGTTGCGCGTGCCACTGGTGTCTTTCCAGTTCATGCCGAACATGTTGAACACGCTGCGCGTCGCCTTGGCCAAGGACAGGCGGCTGTTCACCGGGTGTGCCGTGTTGTCCACCGCCAGAGCGACGTTGGCGTCCCCGGCACTGGCCACACCTTCGAGCGCCTGGTCGAGCAGATCGCCGGCCTTGACGCTGCGCGACAAGCCCTTGATTTCGAACTGCACCGGCCGGCGTTCAACGCCTGCTATTTTGCCGACCAGCGGCCCAAGCGCGGCCATCGGGCCGCCCGCGGACCCGGTAGCAATCGCCGTGATGGCCTCGACCTGCTTGTCGCTGGCGCGCTCGTCGATGATCAGCCCGACCGTGATGTTGCCTGCACCCATAGGGCCGGGAGAATGCATAGTGACCACAAACGCCAGACCGTCAAGCGAAACGCCGTCCTTGTCACCCTTGTCGATGCGCATGGCGACAGCCGCCTTGCAATCACCCTGGCTCGGCGTGGCGCTGAGGTTCGACGTGATGCATGGGCACAGGAACTCGCAATTGCAGGTCTCCATGTACTCGCCCTTGATTTGCCAACCGCTTTTGGTCATTTTTTGCTCCTGGGGTACGTGCGGGCCCAGCATCTGAGACCGGGGCGGTCTCGACTGTCGCGCCTGCCGACGCCATACTAGACCCTGCGACAGGTAAATGCAACCGACTCCGACTCGGGGCGGAATCCTCCGTACCGAGGCGTCTTCGAGATTGCCGTTTATGCCGATCAGGAGGTCAGTCAATGAAACAGGAAACACCGAGCGAGGCGCTGCCAGGCGCGCCGGTCAGGTTCGTGCTACTGGCGCGGCAGCACGGGTTCTGGGTTTGGTTCCTGTTGGCGCTGGTCTTGATGGGCTGGACGTTCCTGGCCTGGACGGTTCTCGACATGGAGCACCCGATGGTGCAGTTGATGATGCCGATGACCGCGCGCTGGAGCGTGGCCAGCACCTCAGCGATTCTGGTGATGTGGGCCATCATGATGGCGGCGATGATGTTGCCCTCGGCGCTGCCGATGCTGCTGCAGTTCGTCGACCTGTCGCGGCGCAATGGCGAGACGGGGCGCGGCCGGGCGTTCGTCGGCGCCTACCTGCTGGTGTGGCTGGTGTTCAGCATCGCGGCAACCGCGCTGCAATGGTGTCTGCAGGCCGTGGGCTGGATTGATCCGATGGCCGCCAGCCGTTCGGCGTTGCTGACCGCGGCGCTGCTGCTGCAGGCCGGCATCTACCAGTTCTCGCCGCTCAAGCAGGCCTGCCTTGCGCGCTGCCGTACGCCGATCGGATTCCTGCTCGGCGAGTGGCGCCCCGGCGCGCGTGGCGCGCTTGTCATGGGGCTGCGCCACGGGCTGTATTGCCTGGGCTGCTGCTGGGCATTGATGGCGCTGCTGTTCGTCGGCGGCGTCATGAACCTGGCCTGGGTCGCGGCGCTGGCGATTGTCGTTGCGCTGGAGAAACTGCTGCCGCGCGGCGCGCAGCTGGCCGCGGTGATGGGCCTGGTCCTGATCGGCGCCGGCGTATTCAGGCTGCTGGCGCCGCTGCGTTGACCGGCCGCGCAACGCCTACCCTGCGTCAATCACCTGCGCCCGATCAGGCTGACGTGCGAATTTCTTGGTGCCAGCGCCAACGGATACTTCGAGCACCAGCACAAAACGGATGCAGGCACATCCAGTCGGCCTGGGGCGATCATGGATGAGGTGATCGACGGGCTGACGTTCTGCAACTACAGAAGAGAGCACCCGATGCTGGGACACATTAGCCCAATGCCGTTTGAGCAAGGCTGGATCGCGGTCCAGCAGCAAGACAGGAAGTTCGCTTAATGGTCGGCGCATGGAGCGCGGAAAACAGGGGCAAGGTCAACCGCGCAAGCCGCTGCGCTTAAGGGGACTGTGGGACATCCGGAAGGGGGCTCCAGATGGTCTTCCAGTCGTCGGGCGGTGGTCCAAAGGTAGTATCGGATTCGGGCAGCGAGGGCCAATTCTGCTCAGCATCTGGCTGGGGAGTCGGTCGGTCTTTCAACGACGGCTCCTGCTTCGACTCGTTGGTATTGCTCATTGAGGCGCTCCTTAGACGCATGCAACACTTCGGTGAAATTGCATGTCGCGATATCATGCCGCAAAAGCGGCCGCCGGTCTGTAATTTCAGGTCCTGCGAGGTACAGGTACCCTCCATCATATGCAGTCAGTTCAATCTGGTCAGCGGCTTAGCGATATTCAGCGCAAACCACCGCCCCGAAACCCGCATGGATCCAGGGGCCATGAGATGCCCGGGTCATCCGGATTGCCGGAATCAGTGCAAGAGGGGTAGCCGGCACGCCATCTGGGTCTGTTCGACAATCCGCCGCTGCGCGTGACTGCCGCCAAGGCACACCGCATCGGCGCGGCAAGCGTCCAGGTGCTTGCGTGCACCGTCGCCGTCACCTTCAATCAGTGCGGCGAGCCCCTGTGCAAACTGTATCGCCACCGGTGCCCCACCATGACCGCGTTGGGCGATTTTCTCCAAGCGCCGCAACGAGGCAAGGACAGCCCGGTGATCGCGCCTTGCCGCGGCCAGCAGGGTCAGATGCAATTCGCCAAAGACATTCGACCCTTCGGGGAAGTGCCGCTTGGCGTGTTTCTGGACCATTGCCCAGGGCAGGCCACTAACGCCAAGCAACCCCAGTTGCCAGGTCAGCGCCACGGTATCCGCCAAACCCATGAAGGGCAGGCCGCGTGGCAAGTAGTCCGTTATCGGACCGAGCAGGCGCGCAACTGCAGCATCCAGAAGACCGAGTTCGATCTCGGCCAGCGCGGCATGCCACTGCAGATGGCCCCACATCTGGGCATGCTCCGGGTAGGTAGGCAACCACTGCGCCAAGAAGTCCAGCGCGGCGTCGGATGCACCAAGCTCAAAATAGCCATGCATCACGATGTGCGCGTTGTGTCCGTTGTCCGGCCGCAGCGCGAGGGCGCCTTGGGCCATGGCCAAGCCCTCTTGCACCTGGCCAGTCTCGATGCGGGCCCAGCCCCGATACGACGTCAACCATGGGAAATCAACCGGGAAATGCGGTGCCAGGGCGTCGACAAACGCCAACCGGGCGGCATCATGGTCAGAACGTCCACTGAACCCGAACAGGCCGTAGGCGCCCAGCGCGGTGGAGGCGGCGAGCGCATCGGTCGGGTACTGGCGCGCATGTTCCGTCACCTGCGCCAGGGCGTCGTGCGAGCGGCCCTCTAGGATGGACGTCACCAGTGCCACCTGGGATTGCTCGCGCGGCAAGGCCCGCTGCACACAGGTTTGAGCCCGCGCCAGCGCCGCGAGGGCCGGCGAGGCTTCACCGCGGGCCATCAGTCCCAGCGCCTTGAGCGCATATGGCAGAGCGAACTCGGGTGCGTGCGTCAGGGCGGCATCGATGTGTTCGAGCACGCCCGGCCAGGCGTGCAATTGCGCGTCCACTGCCCTGTCGTAGTGCCGCAGCGCGGCCTGCGACGTGACGGACACACGGTTGCCGAAAATGTCGTTCACGAGGCGCCTCTCCAGACTTCTTGTATTGACCGCTAACGGATGCGCCATTTTGCAACATGAATCCATGCCAGGCTGGCCCGCTGAATGGCGTCCATGGATCTTGTGACGGTTGGCACAAGCGGTCGCGAAGACGGGCAACGAATACGGGCGAAGCGAACGACTTCAGCGGTTCAGCAGCCAATGGACCATCAATGTCAACTTGGGCCTGCGCATGTTTTCATGTTGCCCAACTTGGTACGCGATGTTCAGCGCAAACCACCGCCCCGAAACCCGCATGAATCCTGGGGGTCGTGCGAATGGCGACCTCCGCACAAACAGAGATTAGAGACGGGAAGGGCGGATTTTGAGGCCAAAAGCAGGTCCGAACTCAGGGTGCCCGCATTCGCATTTCCCCCGAAGCCCCGCCAGCACTGGGCCTCCCGGGCCCAAGAAAAAGGCCAGAGCAAGTCTGGCCTTGTGAGTAGTGGTGGAGAGGATGAGGATCGAACTCACGACCTCTGCATTGCGAACGCAGCGCTCTCCCATCTGAGCTACCCCCCCACTGTTGCCCATTCTAGCTACGGCGGCGCGGATCTGCACTATGCTGGCACCGTGCCTGCGGCGCGCCACGTTGCGGCCTGCCGAGGCTTTGGCCGAGAGGTAGGATGGCGCCGGGCGGATATCCGCATATTCACATTATTGGAGGCAGACCGATGACGCCACAACACAGCCCGCAGTGGTTCGACAGCATGTACAACAACCGTGCATTGGTGCCCGAACATGCCAGCCACCTCACGTCATGGGCCAGCCGCTCGGCGCAGGCGCGCAAAGAGGAGCGTTGCCAGCTCGACCTCAAGTACGGCGAGGCGGCGGGTGAAACACTGGACGTGTTCGCGGCGCCTGGCGCCAACGCTCCGGTGCTGGTGTTTATCCACGGTGGTTACTGGCGCTCGCTTGACAAGGCCGACCAGTCCTTTGTGGCCCCGGCCTTCACGCGCGAAGGCGCCTGTGTGGTGGTGCCCAACTACGCCTTGTGCCCCGGCACGCCCGGCCAACCCGTGGCGGTGCTCGATATCACGCTGCAGATGGTGAAGGCGCTGGCCTGGACCTGGCGCAACATCGCGCAGCATGGTGGGGACGCTCGCCGGATCACGGTGGCGGGCCACTCGGCGGGCGGGCATCTGGCGGCGATGATGCTGGCCTGTGTGTGGAAGGTTTATGCAAGGGACTTGCCGGCAAAGCTGGTCAGGAATGCGCTGTCAATCTCGGGCCTGCATGAGCTGGAATCGATCCGGTGCACGCCGTTTCTGCAAGGTTCGCTGCAGCTCACGCCGGCGCAGGTAAAAGCTGCGAGCCCGGCCTGGCTCCCACGCCCGGTCAGCGGCAAATTGACCGCAGTGGTCGGTGGCAACGAGAGCCCAGAGTTTCTGCGCCAGAACCAGCTGATTCAAACCGCGTGGGGCAAGTCAACCGTGCCGGTCTGCGAGACCCTGCCAGGCCTGAACCACTTCAGTGTGCTGGAGGCGCTGGCCGAGCCGGGTAGCCGTTTGAATACGCTGAACCTTGAATTGCTGGGTGGCAGCCAACCGCGGAGGTCGTGAAGATTCGAGGCCCCTTACATCAGCAGATGTTCACCCGCGTTATCACCACCCAGCGTCACGTAATTGACCTTGCGGATGTCCATCAGCTTTTTGCCGCCTGAATAACTGATGGAGCTCTGGATGTCCTGCTCCATTTCCACCATGGTCTCGGCCAGCTTGCCCTTGATTGGCTCCAGGATACGTTTGCCTTCCACGTGTTTGTATTCACCCTTGTTGAAGTCGCTGGCCGAGCCGTAATACTCCTTGTACAGGCGGCCGTCCACTTCCACCGTCTGGCCCGGGCTCTCTTCGTGGCCGGCCAGCATGGAGCCGATCATGACCATGGTGGCGCCGAAGCGGATGCTCTTGGCAATGTCGCCGTGTTCGCGAATGCCGCCGTCGGCAATGATGGGTTTGGTGGCTACCCGTGCGCACCACTTGAGCGCCGATAACTGCCAGCCGCCGGTGCCGAAGCCGGTCTTGAGTTTGGTGATACACACCTTGCCCGGCCCTATGCCCACCTTGGTGGCGTCTGCCCCCCAGTTCTCCAGGTCGATCACCGCCTCGGGTGTTCCCACGTTGCCGGCAATGACGAACGAGGCCGGGAGCTTTTCCTTCAGGCAGGCGATCATGTGCTGCACGCTGTCGGCGTGCCCATGGGCGATGTCGATGGTGATGTAGTCCGGCACCAGGCCCAGCGCGACAAGTTGGTCCACGGTCGCATAGTCCGGCTTCTTGACGCCGAGCGAGACCGACGCGTACAAGCCCTTGGCCTTCATGTCCTGAACGAAGCGCACGTTGTCCAGGTCAAAGCGGTGCATCACGTAGAAATAGCCGTGTTGTGCCAGCCAGATGCAGATCGATTCGTCCACCACGGTTTTCATGTTGGCGGGCACCACCGGGATGCGAAAACGCCGCCCGCCCAGCTCGGTGCTGGCGTCGCATTCGGAGCGGCTGTCGACGCGGCATTTGCGCGGCAGCAACAAGATGTTTTCGTAGTCGAATATTTCCATGGCGCACCTGTTTGCAGTCGAAAAAAACCGGACCGCAATTGCTTGGGCCCGGTGACTGATTTTAGCAGCCTGTCGGGCTTTGGGTCGGGTCCGCGTTGGGTCTGCAAGGGGGTGCAGGCTAGGCGCAAAACGCAGCCGGGTTGGACACCCGGCGAGTATTTGCAACAACGCATGCGCCCCCTTGCAGACCCAACCCGAAGGGCCGTGGCGATTCGCGCCGCCATGCGTCGTAGCCGACTCCTTGTGTGGACCAGCCACACGGCGTCGTCGGCGCCTAGCCTGGCACCGCGACTCGCCACGGCGCGGGCCTGACCCAAAATCCGACAGGCTGCCGGCCGTGTCGGCTGCGGCGTGGTTCCTACAATCGGGCCATGTTCTCCGAATCAACATCCGCCGGCGCCTTGCTGGACCATCTAAACCCCGAGCAGCGCGCCGCCGTCACGCTGCCCAATGAACACGCGCTGATACTGGCCGGCGCCGGGTCGGGCAAGACGCGGGTATTGACCACACGGATCGCATGGCTGCTGCATACCGGCCAGGTGTCACCGGCCGGTGTGATGGCGGTGACCTTTACCAACAAGGCCGCCAAGGAGATGATGACGCGCCTCACCGCCATGCTGCCGGTCAATGTGCGCGGCATGTGGATAGGCACTTTCCACGGCCTGTGCAACCGCTTCCTGCGTTCGCACTACAAGCTGGCCAGCCTGCCCCAGGGCTTTCAGATCCTGGACACCCAGGACCAGCTGTCGGCCATCAAGCGGCTGATGAAGCAGTTCACTATCGACGACGAGCGTTATCCCGCCAAGCAGACCCAGTGGTTCATCGCCGGTTGCAAGGAGGACGGGTTGCGGCCCAATATGGTGGAGGCGCGCGACGAGGCCATGCGCAAGAAGGTCGAGATCTACCAGCTCTACGAAGACCAATGCCAGCGCGAAGGCGTGGTGGACTTTGGCGAACTGATGCTGCGCAGCTTTGAGGTGTTGCGTGACAACGACCCGATCCGCGAGCATTACCAGCGGCGCTTTCGCCACATCCTGATCGACGAGTTCCAGGACACCAACAAGCTGCAGTACGCGTGGATCAAGATGCTTGCCGGAAGCGGACCGGGTGCCAGCGTTGCGGGCGATGCCGAGTTCCATCCGACCGGCAGCGTGCTGGCGGTGGGAGACGACGACCAGAGCATTTACGCGTTTCGCGGTGCGCGGGTCGGCAACATGGCCGACTTCGTGCGCGAATTCGGCGTGCGCCACCAGATCAAGCTGGAGCAGAACTACCGCAGCTTCAGCAATATCCTGGACAGCGCCAATGCGCTGATCAGCCACAACCGCAAACGCCTGGGAAAGAACCTGCGCACGACCCAAGGTCCGGGCGAACCGGTGCGGGTGTTTGAATCCACCAGCGACCTGGCTGAAGCGCAGTGGATGGTGGACGAAATGCGCCAGCTGGTGCGAGATGGCAGCGAACGCAAGGAGATCGCGGTGCTGTACCGCAGCAATGCCCAGAGCCGCGTGATCGAGACCGCCTTGTTCAACACCGGCATGCCGTACCGGGTGTACGGCGGCCTGCGCTTTTTTGAGCGGGCCGAAATCAAACACGCGCTGGCGTATCTGCGGCTGCTGGAGAACCCGGGCGACGACACGAGTTTTTTGCGCGTGGTCAACTTTCCGCCGCGCGGCATCGGGGCGCGCAGCCTGGAACAGGTGCAGGATGCCGCGCGCAGCCTGGGCGGATCGCTGAATGACGCGGTACGCGGCGTCTCCGGCAAGGCGGGCACGAACATGGCGGCTTTCGTGGCGGGCATAGACACGCTGCGCACCCAAACCCAGGGGCTGTCTCTGCGCGAGATCATCGAGCTGGTGCTGGACCACAGCGGTTTGATCGAGCACTACAAGGCCGAGCGCGAAGGCGCGGACCGGATCGAGAATCTGGAAGAGCTGGTCAACGCAGCGGAGAGCTTCGTCACGCAAGAGGGCTTCGGGCGCGACGCCGTGGCCTTGCCGGTGGATGAACTCGCTGCGCCGCCCGACGCGGAGACCGGGGAGACCCTGTCGCCGCTGGCCGCGTTCCTGACCCATGCGGCGTTGGAGGCGGGCGACAACCAGGCCAAGACCGGGCAGGACGCGATTCAGCTCATGACGGTGCACTCCAGCAAGGGGCTGGAGTTCGACTGCGTGTTTATCACGGGCATGGAAGAGGGGCTGTTCCCGCACGAGAACTCCATGAGCGACCATGACGGGCTGGAGGAGGAGCGCCGCCTGATGTATGTGGCCATCACGCGGGCACGCAAGCGCCTGTACCTGAGCCATTCCCAGACCCGTATGCTGCACGGCCAGACGCGCTACAACGTCAAGAGCCGTTTCTTCGACGAGTTGCCCGAAGCGGCGCTGAAATGGATCACACCCAAACAGTCTGGCTTTGGCACGTATGCGGGCAACGCGGGTGGCTTTGGCGCCCAGCACACCTACCAGCGTTCATCCGCGCCAGGGCGCGACTTTTCGGCGCGCGGCATCGACGCGATGCCAGTCCAGAAGGCGCCGACCGCACATGGGTTGCGCGTTAACATGAAGGTGTTTCACGCCAAGTTTGGAGAGGGTACCGTGTTGACCCTGGAGGGCGCGGGCGACGATGCCCGGGCCCAGATAAACTTCCCGCGCCATGGCACCAAATGGCTGGCCTTGTCGGTGGCAAAACTCACTCCCGTGCCTTGAGCGGCGGCGCGCCGTGCAAGCGGGATAATTCAACGTTTCACGGATTTTTAGCCAGGCCCAATCGAACCAAATTGCGCCTGGCGCCTCACATCGCTTTTAACCCAAGGAACCATTCATGAAAAAGACCGCAGCCATCCTGATTTGCGTCGCCGCGAGTTTTTGCAGCGCGGGTGCTTTCGCCGCCGACATCGGCACCACGGTTGCCGCACAGCCCAGCACCAATGATCGCCTGTCCCGCGCGCGTGATGCGATCAAGAACAAGGACTGGCAGAAGTCGCTGACGGAACTCAACGCGGCGGTCAAGGCCGATCCGCGCAATGCCGACGTGCACAACCTGCTGGGGTACAGCTACCGCAAGCAGGCAACGCCCGATCTCGTGAAGGCGTTTGAGCACTACAAGACCGCGCTGAGCCTGAATCCCAAACACAAAGGCGCGCACGAATACATCGGTGAGGCCTATTTGATGGACAAGAAACCGGCCGAGGCCGAGAAGCATCTGGGCGAGCTGGAGAAAATCTGCGGCAACAAGAGCTGCGAGGAATACGCCGATCTGTTCAAGGCCATTGCCGACTACAAGGCGAAAAGCTGACTATTTGCCGATCATCTGGGCGGGATGCATCTGGCCCGCTTTGTCTTCCATGTAGCCTTTGCCGTCCTTGACGCCTTTTCTACCCAGTAGCTGCCAGGCCGTGCGCTGGTCCACCAGGCGCGCAAGATTTTCCAGTTCCTCGTCGCCGTGATTGATCGCCGGGGCAGGGGTCAGCAAGCGGCCTTCACGGGGCTGGACTTCGCCCCAGAATGCCTGGTGGTAGTCGGTTTGGCTGGTGACCGCATCCGACCCGCTGGCCATCTCGACCGTGCCGTAGCAGTTGCAGAAATAAGCACGGTTGTTCTGGCTGGCGAATATCTCGGTATAGACCCCGGTGCCACGGATTCCCGCCGTCAGCGTGGGCGTCACGATCTGGCGCCGCGAGCCCTTGCTCCAGACGCTGGCCACGGCGCCACCGAGCAGCCGCAGGATACTTACCGTGTTCAGCGAGTCGCCACGTTCGACCGACATGCGCGAGTTTTGCCGCACCTTGAACGAAGAGTTGCCCACCACGAAGATCAGGGTGGTGTCCGGCCCGGTGGCGATGTTGTCACCGGTCTGTATGGTTTGGTCGGGCCGCAGCCGCACGCCATTGAGTTGCGCATCACCTACGAACTCCACGATGTTGCTGCGTTGCTGCGCCTGCGCCGCGGCAAATCCGCCGGTCGCCGTCCACGCTGCGGCCGCGCTCAGGAAGGTGCGGCGCTGGTACCACAGCAGTTCTTTTTCGGAACGGCCACGAAGAATGTGTTGGGTTGTCATTCGGTTTCTCCTGTACTGGTGTCAAAACAGTCGCGAAAGGTGAAATAGGTCGAGGTAAAAAACATGGCCGCGATCAACATCAGGATGGGCAGCAAGACTACCGCCATCAGTTGCGGGTTGCCGATGGCGCTGGCGATCAATACGACGCACAGGATCGCGGCAAAAACTATCACCATCCACGCCAGACTGAACAGCGTATACGCCCAGAAATTGCGCATGCAGGCCACCAGGCTGAAAAACATGCTCTTGACCGGCGGCACCTGGTGCCAATGCACCAGTGCCGGCGCGTGCCAGAACATCAGCGACAGGGGCAGCTGCAAGGCAAGGAACACCAGCACTGCGGTTTGCGTGGCGGGGTCCTGCGCCATTTCGAAGGTGGGCAACTGCCCGGCAAGGTGGCGGCTGGCGAAGTTGCCGTTGTCGAACAATGCGGTGACACCCGTGATCAACCACAGGCCCAGGCCGTACAAAGCACCCAACACCAGCATGGCGCGCAGTTGCTGCTTGCCGGCACGAAAGGCGCTGAAAAAAACCATGGGCATGGGGAAGGTCCCCTTGGCGGCCTCCTTGCTGGCGGCCATCAGGCCGAGTGTGCAGGCCGGCACCAGGGCCAGCGCCAGTGCCAGACCCACCACCGGTACCATGCCGGCCAGCGAGGTCAGTGCCAGCGACATGAAAAACAGGCCTGACAAGGCAAGCGGTTGCCGGAAGAAGGTGGTGATGCCCAGTTTGACCCATTGAATGCCAATACGCGCGGGAACGATTTTCAGTTTCATGGTGGAGCGGAGCCGACTGTCATGGTTTCAGTAAATGCGCCAATTTGGTTCGGCCATACCCGATTGTGTGCGAAAGTCCATGCCCCCCGAAACAGCTGCAGGCAAAGCCGTCACCGGATTAGTCGGCGTTACCAGCCGATTGTTACGGGCGCGGCGACGCGCTGGCGTAATACGCGCTCGAAGTGGCCGGGGTCGTGGGCCTTGAGCATGGAGGCAACACGCGGCAGATGCAGGTCCCACAAACGCGAAATCCAGAACCGCAGGGCTGCGGCGCGCGCCATCGCCGGCAACAGGGCGCGTTCCGGCCCGCTGAGCGGGCGCACCGCTGCGTATGCCGATAACAGCGCCCGGGTGCGCGCAGCATCGGTGACACCGGTTTCCAGGTCAACACACCAGTCATTCAGGCAGACCGCAATGTCAAATAACCAGCAGTCCACGCCGGCAAAGTAGAAGTCGAAAAACCCGGTAAGTCGCGGCGCGCCGGCGGCCTGGGTTCCACCGCCGGTTGAGGCAAACAGCACGTTGTCGCGAAACAGGTCAGCGTGCACCGCGCCCCGTGGCAAGGCGGCGTACAGCGCCGTAGCGGCGATGTGGTTCTGGTACGCCAGCTCGCTTTGAATCAGCGCCGCCTGCAGGGTGTCCAGGTGCGGCATGACCGCCGGAACGGTCTCGTTCCACCACTGCAGGCCACGCAGATTGGGTTGCTGCAGCTCGAAGTCCAGCGCTCCCAGGTGCATACGTGCCAACATGGCGCCCACCTGGGCACAATGGGCCGCAGACGGCGACAGTGCGTAGCTGCCGGGCAGGCGGTTCACCACCGTCGCTGGTTTTCCCTGCACCGTGTGCAGATAGACACCTTTGCTGTTCTGGGCCGGGTCGGGCACCGGAATGCCGCGTGCCGCCAGGTGTTTCATCAGTGCCAGGTAAAACGGCAACTGCGCAAAACTCAGGCGCTCGAACAGGGTCAGCACGAACTCGCCGCGCTGCGTGCTGACAAAGTAATTGGTGTTCTCGATGCCGCCCAGACAACCTTCGATGGACGTCAGTGGCCCCAGGTCAAGCTCGTCTAACAGATTGCTGGCTTCGTCAAACGAGACCTCGGTATACACCGCCATGAAGAAAACTCAGAAACCCAGGATTTTCCAGACTCTGGTGCCGCCTGTGGCGGTGGAGTTGCCGCGCTGACCCGTGGTCAGCCCCTGGCTGGTATTGGCCGGCAGCACCTCATAGGCCGGCATGCCACCCTTTGGGGCAACCGTGATGCTCTGGGTTTCTCCGCCGACGCGCAACTCGTCGATACGCGAACCCGCGTCTTCGATATGAATGCGTTCGATGCGCTGGTCGGTGCGGCTGGCGGATTCAGCCGCTGCGGCAGTTGCCGCCGGCTTGTCGCCGACCGGCGGGGTCTGCGCCGCGGCCAGGCCGCTCAGGCCAAGGTAAAGAGCCAGGAATACGGGGGTGAGATGCTGCAGTTGGGCCATAACGCGATTGTAGAACCACCGCCCACGCCGCGGCGAGAGGCAAAATGCACGCATGAGCGAAACTACCCCTCCGTTTGAGGCATTGGCGCAGCCGCGCACCTTGCTGCTGGTTGATGGCTCCAGCTACCTGTACCGGGCCTACCATGCCATGCCCGACCTGCGTGCCGTGCCGGGCGACCCCGGCAGCGCTGCCACCGGAGCGATCCGCGGCATGGTCAACATGATGCAGAGCCTGCGCAAGGAAATCCGCTGCGACTACGCGGCCTGTGTCTTCGACGCCAAAGGCCCGACCTTTCGCGATGCGATTTATCCCCAGTACAAGGCCCAGCGTTCTCCGATGCCCGACGACTTGCGGGCCCAGATCGCGCCCATCCACGAGGTGGTGCGCCTGTTGGGCTGGAAGGTGCTGGACGTGCCGGGCGTGGAGGCCGATGACGTGATCGGCACGCTGGCCGTGACAGCAGCCGCGCAGGGCATCACGGTAATCGTTTCCAGCGGCGACAAGGACCTGGCGCAACTGGTGAACGAACACATCACGATTGTCGACACCATGAACGGCAAGCGGCGCGACCTGGCCGGTGTGGAGGCAGAGTTCGGCGTGCCGGCGCGTCTGATGGTGGACTACCAGACCCTGGTGGGCGACACGGTCGATAATGTGCCGGGTGTTGAAAAAGTCGGTCCAAAAACGGCTGCCCGGTGGTTGCAGGAATATGGCTCGCTGGAGAACGTGGTGGCACACGCGGACGCGATCAGGGGTGTGGCGGGGGAGAACCTGCGCAAGGCGCTGGAATGGCTGCCGACCGGACGCGCCTTGCTCACCATCAAGACCGATTGCGATTTGGCCGGCTGGATTGACGGCCTGCCAAAGCTGGATGCCATCGCGCTGGAAGCACAAAACTCGGCGGGCCTGAAGAGCTTTTACGAGGTGTACGGCTTCAAGGGCCTGGCCAGGGCGATGGGTGACGGAGCGGTGGCGTCCGCGCAGACCCGGGAAGAGCAGGCGAGCCTGCTGGCGCCGCAGGCCGGGGCTGCGCAGACCGCGCAGACGGGTGCAGACGGAATGCCGGGCACTGGTGCGCCGGTCGTGTCCAGGGCCGGGGTCCTGAAATACGACATGGTATTGACCTGGGACAGCCTGGACGCATGGCTGCAAAAACTCGAGGTGGCGGAACTGGTGGCGCTGGACACCGAGACCACGTCGCTGGATGAGATGCGCGCCGAGATCGTGGGTGTGAGTTTCAGTGTGGTGCCGGGCGAAGCCGCCTATGTGCCGCTGGCGCATGCCTACCCCGGCGCACCCGACCAGTTGCCACGCGACGCGGTGCTGTCCAGGCTAAAACCCTGGCTGGAAGACGGGAGCCGCCAGAAACTCGGCCAGCACGTCAAATACGACCGCCATGTGTTTGCCAACCACGGCATCGAGGTGCAGGGGTATACCCACGACACCATGTTGCAGAGTTATGTGCTGGAGGTGCACAAGCCCCATGGTCTGTCCAGCCTGGCCGAACGCCATGTGGGCCGCAAAGGTATCAGCTACGAGGACCTGTGCGGCAAAGGCGCGCACCAGATTCCGTTTGACCAGGTCGATATCGCCAAGGCCGCCGAGTATTCGTGTGAAGACTCGGACCAGACCCTCGATGTGCACCTGGCCCTGTGGCCGCAACTGCAGGCCAATCCGCGCCTGCTGTTCATCTACCAGCTGGAGATGGACAGCAGCGAGGCGCTGTACCGGGTCGAGCGCAACGGGGTGTTGATCGACGCCCCCACCCTGGCCGCCCAAAGCCATGATCTGGGTCAGCGCATCATGCAGCTGGAGGGCGAAGCACACACGCTTGCCGGGCAGCCGTTCAACCTCAGCAGCCCGAAACAGATTGGCGAGATATTTTTCGTCAAGCTGGGCCTGCCGGTAGTCAAGAAGACCG
Source organism: Betaproteobacteria bacterium (assembly GCA_031367285.1). GTDB lineage: Bacteria > Pseudomonadota > Gammaproteobacteria > Burkholderiales > Burkholderiaceae_C > CAISIP01. The sequence goes on from JANLPN010000088.1 coordinate 16,607, forward strand.
CCACCGGCGCACCCAGCACCGATGAAGAAGTGCTGGAGAAACTGGCCGAGGACTTTCCGCTGCCGGCCAAGATTCTGGCGCACCGCGGGCTGGCCAAACTCAAGGGTACCTACACCGACAAGCTGGCCCAGCTGGCCAATCCGCGCACCGGACGCGTGCACACCCATTACGCGCAGGCGGTGGCCGTCACCGGGCGGCTTTCCAGCAACGACCCGAACCTGCAGAACATACCGATACGCACACCGGAGGGCCGGCGGGTACGCGAGGCCTTTGTAGCGCCGGCCGGCAGCGAAATCGCCAGCGCCGACTACAGCCAGATCGAGCTGCGCATCATGGCCCATATCAGCGGCGACGAGGCCCTGTTGCGCGCCTTCACCGAGGGCATGGACGTGCACCGCGCCACCGCCGCCGAAGTGTTCAGCGTACCACCCGAGCAGGTCAGCAGTGAGCAGCGCCGCTACGCCAAGGTGATCAACTTCGGCCTGATCTATGGCATGAGTGCGTATGGCCTGGCGCGCAGCCTGGCGATCGACAACACGGCGGCCAAAAATTACATTGAGCGTTATTTCCAGCGTTATCCCGGTGTCAAACGTTATATGGATGAAACGCGCGAAAGCGCCAGGCAGACCGGCTACGTCGAAACCGTGTTTGGCCGGCGCCTGTACCTGCCCGAGATCCGCTCGCCCAATGGCCCGCGACGCAGCGGCGCGGAGCGCCAGGCCATCAATGCGCCCATGCAGGGCACGGCGGCCGACCTGATAAAACTCAGCATGGTCAAGGTGCAGCAGGTGCTGGATGCACAGCACCGCGCCACCAAAATGATCATGCAGGTGCACGACGAACTGGTGTTCGAGGTGCCGCGGACCGAGGTGGAGTGGGTGCGCGTGGAGATACCGCGCATCATGGCCTCGGTGGCCGAGCTTAGGGTACCGTTACTGGCGGAGATTGGTGTGGGGCCCAACTGGGACAAGGCCCACTGAGCAAAGTCTCAGATGAGGTCGCCGGTACGGGAACGAGGGGCGTCCTTGTCGATTTCCCAGTCGGCCATATCGGCAACAGCGTAACGCGCGCGGCCGGCCATTTTGGCGCGGTACATGGCGGTGTCAGCGGCGTTGACCAGCGACTCCGGGCCCTGGGCCGAATTCGGGGTGACGTAGGCAACGCCTATGCTGAACGTAACGTGTGCCTCCGTGGGGGAGGAACCGTGCGGCAGGGCTTCGCGCTCAATACGCTCCAGGCAGCGATGGGCCATGTCCTCCGCCTGCGCCCGGTCGGCACCCGGCAGCAGCATCACGAACTCCTCGCCGCCGTAACGTGCCAGCAACTCCCCGGCGCGCCGAACGCAGGACGACAACACGTGGGTGACGCGGCGCAGGCACTCGTCCCCCGCCACGTGGCCGTAGTGGTCGTTGTAACGTTTGAAGTGGTCGATATCGACCATCAGCAGGCTCAGGGTATTGCCGCCGCGGGCCGCCCGCAGCCACTCGGTGGCCAGCGTCTCGTCGAACCTTCTGCGGTTGGCGATACCGGTCAGGCCGTCGGTCGCGGACTGGCGCGAAAGCTGGGCGTTGGCCTGCGCCAGCAACTGCTCCTTGCGCACCAGGTCGGTGACCTCGGCCCTGGCCACCACGGTAAACCCCTGCCGGGTACGTACCTCGTAGGTGTGGATCCAGCGGTCGTTGGCGTGTTTCTGCAAGATCGGCTGGGCGTGGGTGCCGCGCTCCTTCAGCCGCTTGGCAATCCATGCATCCTCCTGGCCAACGGCCTCGGGCACCAGACCCATCTTGAGCTCGCGGCGCAGCATGGTCTCAAAGGTTTCGTGCGCCGTGTCGGGTGCAAACAGCCCCTGGAAAAGCTCATCCAGGCACTGGTTGCGGATTACCTGCCGGTCATGCTGGTCAAAGATCGCGATACCAATCGGCAGTGCATCGAGCGCCGTCACCAGCAACTCCGTTGCGCGCTCGGCCTCCTGCTGCGCCCGTTCGGTGGCGCGCTCGTGTTCGACGGCGCGCGCGGCAGCGGTCCTTGCGCGCCGCAATTCGGAAAGGGTCTGGCGGCTCATGCGCAGCATCAACCAGGCGGCAAGCAGCGCCAGCGCCATGCCCAGCAGGCCCGGCAACAGCGCTGGTCTGCCGGCTCCGCCGGCCACCCACCACCAGGCCGTGGCTTCGCACAGCAAGGCGGCAAGTGCCACCAGAATCAAAGTCCGCGGTCGTAGTGCAGCGTGGGTACTTGCCATGTTGCGGATAGAGAGGTCGTGCAGGATTGTTTCAGCGGCTATTGTGCGTGCTGGCCCGGCACGGGCGAAGGACCTTGGTCATCAATTTCGATCATTGTGCACCGGCGCTGCATGGGTGCTTACCTTGAGCCGGTTTCGAAATCTGCGAAACTGGCGAGTTGCCAATCGGGTTGCAGGGCCCCATGTAGGGGCCTCTGGGGACGTTGTGGGGGAAGTTGGGTATGGACTGGGCGCCGTGACATGACACTGCTTGCAATATTGTTGGGTACCCTGGCCGCCGGGATTGGCAGCGTGTGGATAGCGGCGCTACTCAGTTTTGGTGCGCTCGCACGTTATACGCAGCATATGCTGAGTCTTGCTGCCGGCGCGCTTCTGGCGACAGCGTTCATGCATTTGTTGCCCGAAGCGTTTGAGAGCCAGACCAGCGCGCAGGACCTGTTTATTGCGCTGCTGGTGGGGCTGGTGTTCTTCTTCCTGCTTGACAAGGCCGAGTTGTGGCACCACGGACACGAACACCACCATGAAAACGGTGAGGGCGAATATTTGGGCCACGCGCACGCACATGGGCCTGACCACACCCCTGCCGGCGGGCACGGACCTGCGCACCAGTTGCCGGCGACCGGAAGCTGGGCGGTATTGGCCGGCGACAGCGTCCACTGCTTTGGTGACGGCATGTTGATCGCTTCGGCATTTATTGCCGATACCCGGTTGGGCGTTATCGCTTCGCTGGCGGTGCTGGCGCACGAAGTGCCGCACCATATGGGGGACCTGATGGTGCTGCGGGCCGGGTCCAACAATCGGCGCGCTGCCCTGGTCAAGGTATCCATGGCCGGGGCAGTCACTGCCGTCGGTGGCCTGGCCGGGTTCTGGCTGGTGGAGCGCCTGCAGGACTACCTGCCGTATTTTCTGGTGGTGGCCAGCAGCAGCTTCATGTACGTTGCGCTGGCCGATTTGATTCCGCAACTGCAGACCCGCCTGAGTGCCTGGCAAACCGCGGCCCAGATCGCGTGGTTGTTATCGGGCATTGTGCTCGTGACTGCGGTCAGCCAGTTGGCCCACCACCATTGATGGCGGGCAAGACCAGTGCGCGCGGGCTGTCGAAACGACGCGGCGCACCGGTTATTAGATCGCGGAAGGTCAGGGACCTGGCCAGCAACTGCAGTGGCCGATCATAGTCGGGCGGCCCCTCTGGGCTGAGTTCGGGGTAGATGCCGTCTCCCACAATCGGCAAGCCCAGCGCAGCCATGTGTACACGCAGCTGGTGCCGGTAGCCGGTAACCGGGCGCAACTCGTAGCGTGCCAACGCGCCCTGGATTTCCAGCAGCCGGATATGGGTGGTTGTATTGGCCGCTCCCGGCACTTCCTGCTGCTGCATGAAGTGCGGCGCGGGTTTCAACCGGCTTTCGCGCGTGAGTGGAAATTGCAGGTCGGCGCGCCAGGGCGCAATCGCCTCATAGGTCTTGTGCACGGCGTGCTGGCGAAACAGTGCGTGGTAGATACCACGTGTTTCGGGTTGCAGCGAGAACATCACGATACCGGCGGTGTCGCGGTCGATGCGATGTATGGGCACTACGGTGTCCAGGCCGAGTTTGCGTTTGAGCCGTACCAGCACCGTCTCCTGCAGATAACGGCCCGATGGCACGACCGGCAGAAAATGCGGCTTGTCCACCACGGCCAGGTGTTCATCGCGGAACAGCAGTACTTCTTCGAACGGAATGCGTGGTTCCTCGACCAGGCCGCGGTAGTAGAAGACGCGGATATGGCTTTGGTACGGGCGCCGGGCCGTTACCGCGGCGCCGTATTCATCGACCACTTCGCCGTTGCCAATGCGCTGCAGCCAGACCTCGCGCGGCTGGTGCGCAAACCGCTGCACCAGGAAGTCGGTGATGGTGGCCCACGGCCCGTCGGGCAGAGAGACGCAACTGGCGCCGACTCCGTCGCGGGTCGGCAACACAGCAGAGCTCAGACGCGATGGAATACCAGGTCCCACACGCCATGCCCCAGGCCGATGCCGCGCTTCTCGAACTTGGTCAGCGGCCGGTAATAAGGCTTGGGCGCGTAAGCACCCAGTTCGGGCCTGTTCGCCACGAAGCGGTTATGCAGCAGGGGCTCGTTTCCCAGCACCTGCAGCATTTGTTCGGCATACGGTTGCCAGTCGGTGGCGCAGTGGATATAGGCACCGGGCTTGAGGCGCTGTACCAGACGGGAAACCAGTGCCTGCTGGATCAGGCGGCGCTTGTTGTGCCGCTTCTTGTGCCAGGGGTCTGGAAAAAACAGGTGTATGCCGTCCAGCCCGCGCGCCGGGGCCGTGGCTTGCCAGGGCGGCAACATGTGGTCGATGACCTCTACTGCGTCATGCGCGACGATGCGGATATTGGTCAAGCCCTGTTCGCCTATGCGCTTGAGCAGGGCGCCAACACCGGGCGGATGCACCTCGCAACACAGGAACCGGGTGTCGGGCATCAGGGCCGCGATATGCGCCGTGGCTTCGCCCATGCCGAAACCGATCTCCAGCACCAGCGGCGGGAAGCTTGGTGGGGCCGGGTTGGCTTGCGTTGTACCCGCGCCGTCCTGCGGTGCGGCGAGCTGTGGGTAGAGTTTTGCCAGAACCGCAAGCGTCGGCTGGTAGGGCACCAGAAACTCGGGCCCCAGTTCTTCAAAGGCACGCGCCTGCCCGCCGGTTGTGCGGCCGGTACGCATCACAAAACTGCGTATTGCTCTTGGATGGCTTATCGGGGCGGACGGGCTTGTGTCGGGCCCATCGGTCTGGTCGGGGGAGTGGGCAACAACGGGCGTATTCACAACACGGGATTGTAGATATGGCGCCATCTGGCGACCCACGCGGCCAAGGCGTCGGCCACCGGGCCGGCATGTTCGGGGAGCCCCAGCACCACGGCAGCGGCGTTGAGCACTTGTAGCGGTTGTGTGGTGTCCAGCGCGGTTGCGCCATTTTGTTTGGACAACTTCTCGCCATCCGTTGCCAACACCAGAGGCGTGTGCAGGTAATGAGGTGGCGAAAAACCCAGCGCCCGTTGCAACAGGATTTGCCTTGCCGTGTTGTCGGCCAGGTCCTCGCCGCGCACTATGTGGCTGACCCGTTGCGCCGCGTCGTCCACCACCACGGCCAGCTGGTAAGCGAACGGCCCGTCGGCGCGCCGCACGACAAAGTCGCCGACTTCCCCGGCCACGTCCTGGCGCTGCGTTCCGAGGCGCCGGTCGGTCCAGTGGATGGTCGCCGCTTCGGGGGCCGTGTTTACGGGGCCTGGGTCCAGCTGCGGCGTGCGAAAACGCCAGGCCAGTGCCGGTTTGCCATGCAGGCCGGTGCGGCAGGTGCCCGGGTAGACCAGCTCGCCCCGGCGTTGTCGCCGCTGCCCCAGGCGCAGGCGCTCCGCGGCGATGTCCTTGCGTGAGCAGCCGCAGCGGTACACCATACCCACCGCCACCAGCCGCTCCATTGCGTCCTGATACAGCCCGGTGCGTTGCGACTGGAATACCGGTGGCTCGTCCGCCAGCAGGGAGCAGGCCTGCAGTTGCTGCAGGGTCAGGTGTGCGGCGCCGGGAACGTTGCGCAAGTTGTCCAGGTCTTCTATCCGCACCAGCCATTTGCCACCGCGTCCCTGGTTCCAGGCCCGCGCGTCAAGCCAGCTTGCCAGTGCCGCCACCAAGGAGCCGGCATGTAGTGGCCCGGTGGGAGAAGGCGCGAAACGTCCGATGTATGTGGCCCCCACGCTCGGCACTGCGTGTCCTTCGCTGCCCCCCGAGGGGGCTGTGCTTGCTTGGGGCGGCCCGGCGCGGCGCACGGCCCCCACGCTCGTCACTGCATGTACTTCGCCGCCTCCCAAGGGGGCTAATTTCCCTCGGGGCGGCCCTGCGGGAAATTGTGCCCTCACGCTTGTGCCACTCGCGCCTGCCTTCAGATTACCGCCAGCGCCAGTTCCAGCCCCGATACAAACCCGTCCTCCACACGGTGGCCGATACACCAGTCGCCACACACACCAATGCCCGCGCCGGCGTCCCACAGATGGCTCTTGCCCAGCGGTCGCAGGGTCTGGGCATAGGCCCAGCGGTGTGTCACGGCATGCGAGGGTTCAGCGCGAATGCCGGTCACCTCGGAAAAGGCCTTGAGCAGCTTGGCTGCCACGCGCGCCGGATCGTCCTCAAAGTGTTCCCTCGACCAGGCCGCGCTCGCCTGCACGGTCCAGCGTTCCACCGGGTCGCGGCCCGGCTTCGACGATTCACGCGCCAGCCAGGCGATGCGGTGGTGGGTGCTGCGGGCCGCGTTCCACTGCGGTCCGAGTGTGCTGAAGCCAGGCTGCATGGCCTGCGGAAAGGCCAGCATCAGCGTCCAGCATGGCGCGACCTGTACCGTGTCAATACGCTGCACCAGCTTGGCGGCTATTTCGGAGTTTTGCAGCAGCTCGCGCGCCTGCCAGGCGGGGGTGGCCAGCACTACCGCGTCGAAGCCAGCGAACACCGCGTGTGTGTGGCCGTTTTCGGTATCCGGCCCGACGGCGTGCAACTGCCAGCGCTTGGGATTTTGCGCATCGCGCTCAATACGTGTGACGCGGGTTTCCAGCGCAACCCGCTGCGCCTTGGCCAGCGGCTGCGCCCATGCGCCTGCCAGAGCGTTCATGCCGGGCGTCGGCACCCAATGGGCTTCGCGCGCCGGCAGGCCGGCTGCAGCCACCCGTCCGTGTTCGTCCAGCACCCGCACGGTACTGGCGCTCCACGGTTTACACAGGCCGGGCACGGTTTGCAGCGCCAGCGCAAAACGCGGATCACGCACGGTGAAGTACTGTGCGCCGTGGTCGAAGCCACCAAAGGCGGTGCTGCGTGTGGCCATGCGCCCGCCGTAACCGCCACTTTTTTCAAGCACCTTGACCTGGCAGCCGGCCTGGGCCAGCGTGCGGGCGCAGGTGATGCCAGCGATACCGGCGCCTATGACGGCAATGAGGCGGGACTGTGGCATGGGGTTGACTCCTCTAATTGTTGGTTCCCTTGCACTTTACACGCACCGTGCGCAAGCCAAGGAGACTGGACTTCCCATGCTTCGCATTGCGGTATTCGCCTTGGGAACGGCCCGGCGGCTCATCATGCAACCTTCGCCCAATAGGCTGCGGTGCTACGAGCCTTGGGAGCGGCCCGGCGGCTCATGGGCGCCCCTGTTGTGCCAGCAAGGCCAGGCGGGTAGCGGGGCCGTCGAGCTGCTTGAGCCACCATTGCAGCGCACGGCCTTGCTGCGAGCGGTTGGCGCCGCGCCAGGCGTAGTGGACCCGTGTGACACGCTGGGAGCGCTCGGTTTTCTTGACCACCAGCCGCCCGGCGTCGATGTAGCCGCTGGCCATGCAGCGGGGAATAAATCCGCCGCCGAGGCCGCGCAGCTGGGCGTCGAGTTTGGCCTGCATGGTGGCCACGGTAAAAACATCCTGCCCGCCCAAGAGGCCTACCGTCACGCCGCGGCCGCGCTGGACCGAATCGGCCACGGCCACTGCGCGGTGTTGCCGGATCATGGTGTCGGTGAGTGGCTCGGGTGCGCTTGCCAGCGGATGGTGCGGCGCAACGGCATACACAAAGTCGATTTCTCCAAGCACTTTGCCATGGATATCGGTATTGTTGGTCGGGTCAACCACGCCTATTGCAAGGTCGGCCTGGCCGGAGGTCAGCGCTTCCAGCGTGCCGGACAGGGTCTCGTCGCGCAGGCGCAGGCGCGTTGGCGGTGCCTGGACCAGAAAGCTTTCGCACAGCTCCATGATGGCTGTCCTGGAAATGATGCCGTCCAGGGCGACGGTGAATTGCGGCTCCCATCCGGTGGCGACACGTTTGACGCGGTTCGCCATGGCATCAATCTCTTCCAGGATACGCCCGCCTTCACGCAGCAGCTCAGTGCCCGAAGGGGTAAGTTTTGCCTGGCGCGAACTGCGGTCGAACAGCAGCACGTCCAGTGCGTCCTCGATCTGGCGCACCCGGTAGGTCAGTGCACTGGGCACGAGGCCGATGGTGCGCGCCGCCGCGGCAAAACTGCCGGCCCGGGCGATCGATTCCAGCATCGACAGTGCATCCGGGGTCAGCACATCGCGCGCGCTTGGCATGGGCGGTCTTTCATTCAAATAATTCGAATGATGCCAGCAAACTCGACGCACTGGATTTGTATGTCCTTGGCCTACAGTTGGGGCAACAGCAAGCAAGGAGTGTTCATGTTGACGTTACGCAAATCAGGTGAGCGCGGTTATGCCGACCATGGTTGGCTCAAGTCGTTTCACAGTTTTTCATTTGCCGGTTACCACGACCCGGAGCACATGGCTTGGGGCAACCTGCGGGTGATCAATGAGGACCGGATTGCGCCGGGTACGGGTTTTGGCACCCACGGCCACCGCGACATGGAGATCATCAGCTACGTGCTGGAGGGCAATCTGGCGCACAAGGACACCTTGGGCAACGTCAAGGGCATACCACCCGGTGACGTGCAGCGCATGAGCGCGGGTACGGGCGTGCAGCACAGCGAGTTCAACCATGCGCCCAACGACACCACGCATTTTCTGCAGATATGGATAGAGCCCAAGGTGACCGGGATCAAGCCGGGTTATGAGCAGAAGAGCTTTACCGACACGGAAAAACGCGGCGTGTTGCGCCTGGTGGCTTCGGCTGACGGGGCCAAGGGCTCGGTGACGGTAAACGCCGATGCCGCTGTTTACGCCGGTCTGCTGGATGGCACCGAGTCGGCCACGCTGGACTTGAATCCAAAACGCAAGGCCTACGTGCACCTGGTGCGCGGCCAGTTGCAGGTCAATGGCAAAACGCTGGCCGCCGGCGACGCGGCCCTGCTGGAAGGGGAGAGCAAGTTATCCCTTTCCGACGGCAAGGACGCCGAGGTGCTGGTGTTTGACCTTGCACCCTGAGCGCATCAGCCAATCGTTCCCTTTATCCGGAGGCCGGTCTTTTCCGGTCTTTTCACCCCGCCTGATTCAAGGAGATTTGAAATGGCAAAAGTAGCAGTGGTTTTTCATTCGGGTTACGGGCACACCTTGCGCATGGCGCAGGCGGTGGCCGAAGGTGCCGGCGCGGAATTGCTGGCCATTGACGCCGAGGGCAATCTGCCCGACGGCGCGTGGGACACGCTGAATGCGGCGGACGCCGTCATCATGGGTTCACCGACCTACATGGGTTCAGTAAGCTGGCAATTCAAGAAATTTGCCGACGCATCGTCCAAGCCGTGGTTCAGCCAGGCCTGGAAAGACAAGGTGTTTGCCGGCTTTACCAACAGCGCCACCATGAACGGCGACAAGTTGTCCACGCTGCATTACCTGTTTACGCTGGCCATGCAACACGGCGGCGTCTGGGTTGGCACGGCCATCATGCCCAGCAACAGCAAGGCGGCCGTTCGCAACGACATCAACTACGTGGGTTCGTTCAGCGGTGCCATGGCCCAATCGCCCTCCGATTCCTCCCCCGCGGAAATGGTGCAGGGCGATCTGGACACGGCCAAACTATTTGGCAAACGGGTGGCTGAAACAGCGGCGAAATTTAACGCTTGATCTGAACTACGCGCTGCGCACGGCAGGCGCTCCAACGGCGCGCTAATCCCTCGGGGAGGCGCAGCAGTGCAAGCGTACCATGGTGACCTTGTCAAGCAACTGGAAAGGTCTGTCCATGCCCGTGCAGCTTGTCCTGAATGGATACCCCAAGGATCTGGGTGGTGGTTTTGTGGTCCGGCGCGTGTTGCCGTCGCTACAGCGCCAGGCCATAGGCCCCTTCCTCTTCTTCGACCACTTCGGGCCGGTGACGGTGCAGCCGGATGCCGGACACGATGTGCGCCCCCATCCGCATATCGGCCTGGCCACGGTGACCTACCTGTTCGAAGGCGGCATCATGCACCGCGACAGCCTGGGTTTTGCGCAGGAAATAGAACCGGGCGCGATCAACTGGATGACGGCGGGGCGCGGTATTGTGCATTCCGAACGCCGGCCGGAGCGTCTCAAGGGTGCAAGCTTCGTTAACCACGGTTTCCAGCTATGGGCGGCGTTGCCGCACGGGTTCGAGGAAGCGGAGCCCGGTTTTGTGCACACGCCGGCATCGGCCATTCCGGATCTGCAGGTGCAGGGTGCCCGGGTCCGTGTGCTGATTGGCCAGGCGTTCGGCGCCACCTCGCCGGTGGCCACGTTCAGCCCTACGATATACCTTGACGTGTCCATGCCTGCCAATGGCCGGTTGGCGTTGCCCGCGCTGGCGCAGGAACTCGCGGTGTATGCCGTGGATGCGGACCTGGTGGTTGACGGGCAGGTGGTAGCCGCGCGGACTCTGGCCGTGCTGCAAGCGGACGCCGTGACCCAGCTTGTTGCGGCGACCGGCACGCGGCTGTTGGTCCTCGGCGGTGCGCCGGTCGGGCCGCGCTTTATGTGGTGGAACTTTGTGTCCAGCAGCAAGCAAACTATCGTGCAGGCGGCGGGCGACTGGCAGGCGCGGAAATTCGGCCATGTGCCGGGTGAAACCGAATGGATAGAACTGCCGGAGCTGAAGCTGCCCCTCTGACGCAAAACTACAATGCAGCCATGTTTGTCCACCTGCGCCTGCACACTGAATTTTCCGTCGTCGACGGAACCAACCGTATCGATGAAATCGTCAATGCCGCGATAAGCGACGCACAACCCGCGCTGGCGATTACCGACCTCAACAATCTTTTTGGCGCGATCAAGTTTTACCGGTCAGCGCGTGCCGGTGGTCTCAAACCGCTGATCGGCGCCGAAGTAGTGTTCGAGGGCCTGGGCAAGGATGGCCAGGCACTGTCGCGCATGGTTTTGCTGGTGCAAAACAACCAGGGTTACCTGAATCTGTCAGAGCTTATTGCGCGGGCTTATACCCAGAACGTGTCGCGCGCCCAACCGGTAGTGAAGTGGGCCTGGATGGCCGAACTGGCTGAGGGCCTGATCGCGCTGTCGGGTGCGCAGAGCGGCGCGCTGGGGCAGGCGCTGGTGCAGGGCGACAACACGCGGGCGGGTGAAATTGCGCTGCAGCTGGCGGCCGTTTTTCCGCACCGCTTTTACGTGGAGTTGCAGCGCGCGGCGCGTGTGGACGACGAGCGCCATGTGGCGGCCGCGGTGCAGCTTGCCGCGCGTTTGCGCTTGCCGGTGGTGGCGACGCACCCGGTGCAGTTCACCGGGCCGGACGATTACGAGGCCCACGAGGCGCGGGTGTGTATTGCCGACGGCGAAATCCTGGGCAACCCGCGCCGTGTGCGGCGTTTTACGCGTGAGCAGTACTTCAAGTCGTCGGCGCAAATGCAGCAGCTGTTCGCCGACCTGCCGTCGGCACTGGCGAATTCGGTGGAGATTGCCAAACGCTGCAACCTGACGCTGGTGCTGGGCAAACCGCAATTGCCGGACTTTCCGACCCCCACCGTCAATGGCCAGCAAATGACGCCGGAGGAATACTTTCGCCACGCCTCGCACGAGGGGCTCGCGACGCGGCTGCTGCACCTGTACCCCAATGCAATACAACGCGAAAAGGAGAAGGCGCGTTATGTGGAGCGGCTGGAGTTCGAGATCGCAACCATCCTGAAGATGGGATTCCCGGGCTACTTCCTGATCGTCGGCGACTTTATCAACTGGGCCAAGAAAAATGCCTGCCCGGTCGGGCCCGGGCGAGGGTCCGGTGCCGGCTCGCTGGTGGCGTATTCGCTGGGTATTACCGACCTGGACCCGCTGCAATACAAGCTGCTGTTTGAACGTTTCCTGAACCCCGAGCGGGTGTCCATGCCCGACTTCGACATCGACTTCTGCCAGGCCAACCGCGACCGGGTGATCGATTACGTCAAGCTTAAATACGGCAAGGAGGCGGTGAGCCAGATCGTCACCTTCGGCACCATGGCGGCCCGTGCCGCGATCCGCGACGTGGGCCGCGTGCTGGACATGAGTTATACCTTTTGCGACAGCATCAGCAAACTGATTCCCAACAAGCCGGGCACCCACATTACCATTGCCGGTGCCATCAAGGCCGAACCTCTGCTCGCCGAACGTCTTGAGAAGGAAGAAGACGTAAGGACCCTGGTGGCGCTGGCGCAAAAACTCGAAGGTCTGACGCGCAACGTGGGCATGCATGCCGGCGGTGTGTTGATCGCGCCCGGCAAACTCACCGACTTCTGCCCCTTGTACCAGCAGCCCGGCAGCGATGCGGCCGTGAGCCAGTACGACAAGGACGACGTGGAGGCGGTGGGGCTGGTCAAGTTCGACTTCCTGGGCCTGGCCACGCTCACCATCCTGGAAATTGCCAAGGAGCTGATCGTGCGCCGGCACAAGGGCCAGGAAAATTTTGCGTTCGAGAACCTGCCGCTGGACGACCCCAAGGTCTACAAGCTGTTTGCCGACGGCTTGACCGAGGCGGTGTTCCAGTTTGAATCGCGCGGCATGCAAGGCATGTTGCGCGATGCCAGGCCGACCCGGCTGGAAGACCTGATTGCGCTCAACGCGCTGTACCGGCCCGGCCCGATGGACCTGATACCGACCTTTGTGGCACGCAAGAACGGGCGCGAGGAGGTGGAGTATCCGCACCCCATGGTGGCCGAGATGTTGTCCGAGACCTACGGCATCATGGTCTACCAGGAGCAGGTAATGCAGACGGCGCAAATCCTGGGCGGTTATTCGCTCGGCGGCGCCGACATGTTGCGCCGGGCCATGGGCAAGAAGAAGCCCGAGGAAATGGCCGAACAGCGCCAGATATTCCGCGATGGCGCTGCGGCTAAGGGCATTGACCAGGCCAAGGCCGATGAAGTGTTCGACCTGATGGAGAAGTTCGCCGGCTACGGCTTCAACAAGTCGCATGCCGCGGCCTACTCGCTGCTGGCCTACCACACGGCCTGGCTCAAGGTGCATTACACGGCCGAGTTCTTCTGCGCCAACATGACGGTGGAAATGGACAACACCGACAAACTCAAGCTGTTGTTCGAAGACGCCGTCAAGATGGGCCTGGTGTTTGAGCCTCCGGATGTGAACCGCGGCGGGCATCGGTTTGAGCCGGTGTCTGACCAGGTTGTCCGTTACGGGCTGGGTGCCATCAAAGGCACGGGCCAGCAAGCGATAGAAGCCATTGTTACGGCGCGCGAACAGGGCGGTGCCTTTACCAGCCTGTTTGATTTTTGCGTGCGGGTGGACCGCACACGCCTGAACAAACGTTGCCTGGAGGCCCTCGTCAAGGCCGGCGCTTTTGATGCCTTGCAGCTCAACCGCGCGGCGCTGGTTGCGTCGATTGACCGCGCGTTTGCTTTTGCCGACGCCGTCCAGGCCAATGCCAACCAGGGCGGCCTGTTCGATATGGGAGGCGAAGACGACCATGGTTCCAGCGCACAACAGCCGGACCTGGTCGATGCGCTGCCCTGGGGCGTCATGGAGCGCTTGACGCTGGTGAAGACGGCGGTTGGTTTCTACCTGTCCGGGCATCTTTTTGACGAGGTGGCGCTGGAAGTGCGGCGTTTCGCCAAACGGAAAATAGAAGACTTGATCGACACCCGCGAGCCGCAGCTGCTGGCCGGCATCGTGAGCGATTTCCGCGTCATCAACGGGCAACGCGGCAAACTCGCGCTGTTCAAACTCGACGACAAGTCGGGTGTGATCGAGGCCCGCGCCGATGAGGCGCTGATCAATGCGCACCGCCATCTGCTCAAGGACGACCAGCTGATCATCGTGATGGGCAAGCTGCAACCGGACCGCTTTGCCGGCGGCATGCAGCTGACCGTCAACCAGGTATGGGACCTGGACCAGGCGCGCTGCCGCTTCGGCAAGTTTTTACGCGTTGCCGTCAACGGCCATGCGCCTGACGTGGCGCGTTTGCTCAAGTCCTTTCCGGCCGTACGGGAGCAGACCGAGCGGGGGGAACTGGTACGTGGACTGGGCGTGCGTTTGGTGGTTACAAGGATCGGTGACGCAGGCGCCGCCCGGGCCGAGTTGCAACTGGCCGACGACATGCGGTTTTTCCCCACCGACGCGGCATTGGCGCAGTGGCGCGCGCAGGCTGACCAGGGTCAGGCAGTGATCGTCTACGAGTAGGCCGCGGACGCTTCAATCGCGCGGCCGGAAGCTTATTTCCAGAACAGGGGGAACGCGCCCGTCCACGTCACGCGGCATGGTTTCTGTCTTGTCGATGGCCTTGAGCACGGCCTCGTCCCAGGATTTGTTGCCGCTGGTCTTCAGCAATTTTTTCCCGACGATGGTGCCGTCGGCCGCCGCCCGGACCTCCACCACTGCGGTCGGGTTGCCTGCCGGGTCCTCGGTAAAGACGATATTCGGTTTGACTTTGGCCGATACCCGTCCGCCGTAACTCGCCGAAGGCCCCGAGCTCTGCAACGCCGTACCGCCGGCCGTGGGCGCACCCGCGCTGCCCGCCAGGCCGGCCATACGCTGCAGGTTGGCCTGGCGCTGCGCTTCGAGTTTCTGCGCCTCCTGTTGCGCCTTGAGTGCGTCCTTGCGTTTGGCGTCCTGTTCGCTCTTCTTTTTGTCCAGCGCGAGTTTTTCCTCCAGTTCACGCTGTTTGGCGAGTACCGCTTTCTGCTGTTCGCGTTTGTCCCGCTCCAGCTTCTGCAGTTTCTCCAGTCGTTCCGCTTGTTCCTGCTTTGCCGCCGCCTGCTGTTTTTCCTTTTTCTGGCGTTGTTTGTCGCGTTCCAGCGCTATGTCGGCATCTGCCAGCTTGGCGGCCGCCGGAGCGGGTGGCGGCGGGGCCGGTGCCACGGGCAGCGGTGGCGCAGGCGGTAGTTCCACCAGCTTGGGTGCGGCGACATGGGGCAGGGCAGACCACAACTCGGCCTGTACCGTCACGACAGGGGCATCACGTTTCCACTGGACGCCCCAGGTCAGAGCCGCCAACAACGCAGCATGTGCCAGGATGGCCAGGCCCATCGCACGCAGCAGCCCGGCGGTGGGTGGCGGTGCGAATTCCAGACGGTCGGTGCCGACGTGCATCTTCGCGTCTCTTAGTTCGCCAACTGCACCGACAGGCCGACGCGCTGTACACCGGCGCGCTGCAGGGTGTCCATGACCTTGACCACCACCTCGTATTTGACGCTGCGGTCGGCACTGATGACCACGGCCGGATTGGAAGCGCCGGCCTGGGCTGTTTTGACGGCACCGACGACGTCCCGCAGCGCCAGGCGGCTGGTCTTGTCCTGGACTTTGAGGCTCAGTGATTCGTCCTTGCCAATCACGATCTGAAGCACCTGGTCGGGTTGTTTGGCGGCGCGGCCAACACTCGGCAGGTCGATCATGCTGGGCGCGATGAGCGGCGCGGTGACCATGAAGATGATGAGCAGCACCAGCATCACGTCGATGAAGGGCACCATGTTGATTTCACTGATGGTGCGCCGGCCCCGGCCGCGGTTGATGAGGCTTGGCATACGCGCCGCCGGTTATTTGACCGAGGCCGGCTGCGCGCCGACATTGCGTTGCAGGATGTTGGAGAACTCTTCGATAAAGGTTTCCAGCCGGATCGCGATGCGATCTATGTCGCGCGCAAAACGGTTGTACGCCACTACGGCGGGAATGGCGGCAAAAAGACCGATGGCGGTCGCCACCAGCGCCTCGGCGATACCGGGGGCTACGGTGGCCAGCGTGACCTGCTGCAGATTGGCCAGGCCGGTGAACGCATGCATGATGCCCCACACCGTACCAAACAGGCCGACATACGGCGATACCGAGCCGACCGACGCAAGAAACGACAGGTTGGATTCAACCTCATCCATTTCGCGCTGGAAACTGGCCCGCATGGCGCGGCGCGCGCCGTCCATCAAGGTGCCGGTATCGGTGATGCGGCGCTCACGCAGCTTCTGGTATTCGCGCAGGCCACTGGCGAAAATGCGTTCCATGGCGCCGGACTTGCCGGCGTTCTTGACCGCTGCCGCAAACAGGTCGTTCAGGCTGGTGCCAGACCAGAAATCGCGCTCGAAGGTTTCGTTGAGTGTCTTGACCCTTCTGAGCGCAAAAAGTTTGCGGAAGATCGCGGCCCAGCTGGACACCGACACAACAACCAGCAGCAACATGACCAGTTGAACCACAAGGCTGGCGTTCAGTACCAGGTGCAGTATCGACAGGTCTTGGCTCATTGAAGGGCCTCCAGAACGGTTGGCGGAATTCTCGCGGGCTTGAACGGGTTCCCCGTGACCCAGCCGATGCGGATCGTCGCTTCACACAACAACCGGCCCGCGGGTGAGGCCCCAATGCGGGCATCCTGGCCGATTGTCAGGCACGCGCGCCCGATCTCCAGCGCACGAGCTGTAACAATGAGTTCATCATCCAGGCGTGCCGGTGCATGGTATTTGACGTGGGTGTCGCTGACCACGAACATGCCACCGGTCGAGGCACGCAGGGCCTGCTGTTCGATGCCCCGCGCCCTCAGCCATTCGGTGCGCGCGCGTTCGAAAAACTTCAGGTAATTGGCATAGAAGACAACGCCACCCGCATCCGTATCTTCCCAGTAGACGCGCACGGGCCAGGAGAATGTTGCCCCCACGCTTGTCACTGCGTGTACTACGCGAGGCCTTGCAGGCCGCAGCTCGCGAGACACTTCGCCTCCGTCGCCTGTCCAAGCCTGCTCAAGCAGGCTCGGAGCCGCAGGCTCCAGCCCCGAGGGGGCGCAGTTTGCCTTGGGGCGGCCCGGCGGCAAAACCCTGTCCCCTGCGCGCGTCGCCGCATTTACCGTGCTTTGGGTGCTCATGCCAGCAGGGCTTTCAGGCGCGCGACCGCGCCTTGCAGGTGGTCCATGGAACTGGCACTGGAGAAGCGTATGAAATTGGCGGTCTGCGCAGTGCCGAAATCGCGGCCCGGCGTGACGGCCACGTGCGCGCGTTTCATCACCTCGAAGGCAAAGTCCCAGCTGCCTTTGACACCCAGTCGCGCGCAGGCGGCCGAGCAATCGGCCCAGGCGTAAAAAGCACCGTCGGGTGTTACCGGCACCGTCAGGCCCAATTGATTGAGGGCAGGCACAAAATAGTCGCGCCGGGCCTGGAACTCGTCGCGGCGGCGCTCAAACTCGGCAATACTGGACGCCTCAAAACAGGCCATCGCCGCGTGCTGCGCCACCGTGCTGGGACATATGAACAGGTTTTGCGCCAGCCGCTCTATCACCGGCACCAGGGCGGGTGGCAACACGAGCCAGCCCAGGCGCCAACCGGTCATGCTGAAGTACTTGCTGAAGCTGTTGATGCTGATGATGTTGTCGTCCAGCGCGAGTGCCGTCTGGCCGTACCGGGTGTCGTAACTGAGGCCCAGGTAGATTTCGTCCACCAGCGTGATGCCGCCCTTGCCTGCAACAAAGGCGTGGATGCGGCGCAGTTCATCCGGGTGGATGGAAGTGCCGGTCGGGTTGGACGGCGAGGCCAGCAAAACGCCGCGCGTCCTGCCGTCGCGCCAGGCCTGCTCCACCTTGTCCGCACTGAGCTGGAAGCGCTCGGTGGCCGTGGTGGGTACCAGTACCGCGGTGCCATCCGCGGCACTCACGAAATGCCGGTTGCAGGGGTAACTTGGGTCCGGCATCAGGATCTCGTCGCCCGCTTCGATCAGCGCCAGGCAGGCCAGTTGCAAGGCAGCCGACGCACCGGCGGTAACCACGATGCGACCCGGCACGACGTCCACGCCGAAACGCTGGCGGTACCAGGCGCTGATGCGTTCGCGCAAGGCCGGTAATCCGGTTGCCTGGGTGTACTGGGTGGCCCCGTCGTGGATGGCCTTTTGGGCTGCCGCGCGCACCAGCTCCGGCGCGGTGAAATCGGGCTCGCCAATATTGAGGTAGATCATCGGCCGGTCGGTATCGGCGGCTGCCTGGCCAAGTGCCGCAGCCGCCTTGGCCACCTCCATCACATAGAAGGGTTCGATACGCCGGGCGCGGCTGGAAATCCTCATGGCGGGGCTGTCAGGCTCTCAGATCAGGAGCGAACTCTGGAGTTGCCGCGGTCGTTGGCAACTTCGGCGGCACGCAATCCCGGAGCGATGCCGTTGAGCACCGCGTTGACGTATTTGTGGCCGTCGGTTCCACCAAACTCCTTGGCCAGTTCAATACATTCATTGAGCACCACGCGCCACGGCACGTCCAGGCAATGCTGCAACTCGTAGGCGCCGATCCACATGGTGGCGTGTTCTATGGGCGAAATCTCCGTGAGTTTGCGGTCCAGCAACGGCACGATCAGCGCGTCCAGCGCCGCGGCCTCGGCCACGCAGCCACCCAGCAGCGCGTCAAAATGCACCGCGTCGCATTTATTGAAGCCGGCCAGGTCGCGCGTGAAGACGTCGATCTCCGCCACCGGGTTGCGGCCCACCAGATGCTGGTAGAGGCCTTGCAACGCAAACTCGCGCGCACGGCTGCGCGCCGATTTGCTGCCCGCCTTGCGTGCACCGGTGCTTGTGAGCCCGGTGCGGGATTGCCGGGGCGGGCGTGTGCCGGGGGGCGCGGATTCTAATTCGCTCATTGGTGCCCCCTACGACGCTGCGCGCCGGTCCCCCCGAGGGGGAGCGAACGCCTTGGGGGCGGCCCGGCGGCGCTCATCCGATGTCTTCCATCAGGTTGGCCATTTCCACGGCCACGCGGGCCGCGTCGCGGCCTTTGTCAACCTGGCGCGCCACGGCCTGCTCCAGGTTTTCGGTGGTCAGGATGGCGTTGGCAATCGGCAACTGGTAGTCCAGCGCGACGCGGCTGACGCCGGCCCCCGATTCATTGGCCACCAGTTCGAAGTGGTAGGTTTCGCCCCGGATGATGCAGCCCAGCGCCACCAGTGCATCGTAATTCGCTGTCTCGGCCAGCGCCTGCAAGGCTACCGGCACTTCGAGCGCGCCGGGCACCAGGATATGGTCGATACGCTCCTCTGCCACCCCCAGCGCCAGCAACTCAGTTTTGCAGGCAGCCGCCAGCGCGTTGGTAACGGCTTCGTTGAAACGTGCCTGTACCAGCGCGATGCGGAGTTTCCGGCCTTCGAGCCGCTTGTCCCCGCTCTCCAGTTTTCCCTTGTCTGCACCAAACATCCGTTGTTCCCCGTAATTTCAATGGCTGACGTAGCCGACGATCTCCAGGCCATAACCCGCCATGCTGGGCATACGCCTTGGATTGCCCATGAGATTCATTTTCTGCACGCCGCACTCGCGCAAAATCTGCGCCCCGATGCCGTAGGTGCGCAAATCGATACGGCCGCGCTCCGGCCCGTGGCTGGCGACCGCCGTGCCTTCAAACTGCGACAGCAACTGGTCGGCTGTTTCGCCGCAATTGAGCAATACCACCACCCCCTTGCCTTCGGCCGCAATACGCGCCAGGCAGGCATCCAGGCTCCAGGAATGCATGTCCCGGTTGACCTCGAGCGCGTCCAGCACGGACAGCGGTTCATGCACCCGCACCAGCACCGTATCGTCGCCGGTCCACTGGCCTCTTACCAGCGCCAGATGGATGCCCCGGCCCGGGCCATCGCGGAACGCATGGGCGGTAAATTCACCGGCCGCCGTGAGGAGGGGGCGTGAGCCGAGCTTGCTGATCAGCGACTCCATGCGGCTGCGGTGTTCAATCAGGCTGGCGATGGTACCTATTTTTAGCCCGTGTTCGGCGGCAAAAACCTGCAGGTCGGGCAGGCGGGCCATCGTGCCGTCATCTTTCATGATCTCGCAGATCACTGCTGCCGGGCTGCAGCCTGCCATGGCCGCCAGGTCGCAGCCGGCCTCGGTGTGCCCGGCGCGCATCAGCACGCCGCCGTCCACGGCCTGCAGCGGAAAGATGTGGCCGGGCTGCACCAGGTCCCTGGGCCCGGCCTTGCCGTCCACGGCCGCCTGCACCGTGCGTGCGCGATCAGCCGCCGAGATGCCGGTGGTTACACCCTCGGCGGCTTCGATGGAGACCGTGAAGGCGGTGCCGAGCTTGGTGCCATTGCGTACGGCCATGGGCGGCAACTGCAGGCGTTCGCAAGTGGCGCGTGTCAGGGTCAGGCAAATCAGTCCGCGGCCAAAACGCGCCATGAAGTTGATGGCTGCGGCGCTCACGTGGTCGGCCGCCAGCACCAGATCGCCTTCGTTTTCGCGGTCTTCTTCATCGACCAGGATCACCATGCGGCCGGCCTGCAGCTCGGCCACGATGTCCTCAACCGGCGCCACCGCCGCGGCACGGGTAAAGGTCATGTGAGCCCCCGAGCTAGGCATTTCATGTCCGTCGCTACCCCCCAAGGGGGTTGCGCTTGCTTGAAGCGGTTCTGCGCGGCGCTCATGGCTATTCTTTCGTCTCTTGCATGCTTGTCCCCAGCATGCGTTCCACATACCGCGCGATCAGATCAATTTCAAGATTGACCCTGGAGCCCGCAGCCAGCGTACCGAGGGCGGTGTTCTGCACCGTGTGCGGAATCAGGTTAATGCTGATTTCGCAATCCTGCTCCAGGTCGCGCACGCGGTTAACCGTAAGGCTGACCCCGTTGACCGTGATCGAGCCCTTGACGGCCAGGTATTTGCCCAGCGGGCGCGGGCTCAACAGGCGCAACTCCCAGCTCTCTCCCACCGGTTCAAAATGGGTGACGGTTCCTACACCGTCCACATGGCCGGCAACAATATGCCCCCCCAGCCTGTCGTGGGCACGCAGGGCCTTTTCGAGATTGATTGCGCCCGCCCGGTCCAGCCCGGCCGTCTTGTCCAGAGACTCCGCCGACACGTCGAAGCCCAGGGTCCGGCTGCTGAGGTCGATGCTGGTGGCCGTCATGCAGGCACCATTGAGCGCAATGCTGTCGCCCAGTGTGATGTCATCGAGATAACCGCTCGGGCATTCCACCAACAGGTGTTTGCCAAACGCTGAAGAGCTTCCCAGGGCGTGTATGGCGGCGATGCGCCCAACGCCGGTAATGATGCCGGTGAACATCGCTCTATTCTAGCCAGAGGTCAGAAGCGATCACGTCCGGCAACACGCGCCAGTAGCCGCAGGTCAGGACCAACCATGACGCTTGACTTGAACTCCAGTGGCACGGCCTGGTCCAGAGACGCAAGCGGGCCGAAGTTTGCCATGTCGCGCCCTCGTCCTACCAGTTTGGGTGCCAGGTAGACCAGAAACTCGTCAACCAGGCCGGCACGTACCAGCGAGCCATTGAGCTTGTGCCCGGCCTCGACATGCAACTCGTTGACCTCGCGCCCCGCAAGGTCGGTCAACATGGCTTGCAGATCTACCTTCTGTCCGGTGCCCGTTGAATTGCCTGGCAAATAAATGACGTTGGCACCGCGGGCGGCAAGCGCGGTCTCCCTGGCGCCGTTGAGCTCGGCCGCGTAGATGGTGACTGATCGGCCATCCATGAACAGCTTTGCGTTCAAAGGGGTTTCCAGACGACTGTCCACTACCACCAGACCGGGTTGCCGGGGTGTGGGTGCCAGACGCACATCGAGCCTCGGATCGTCTTCGAGCACCGTGCCGATGCCTGTCAACACGACGGACGCACGTGCGCGCCAGGCGTGGCCGTCAGCACGCGCTGGCTCCGACGTAATCCATTGACTGGTACCGTTCTCCAACGCCGTTTTTCCATCCAAAGACGCGGCAACTTTCATTCTCAGCCATGGAGTTTTTCGGACCATACGGCTGAAAAAGCCGATGTTCAATTCACGCGAGGCCTGTGCACCGGGCCCGACGACGACTTCCACCCCCGCCGCACGAAGGCGGGCAAAACCCTGGCCGGATACCAGCGGATTGGGGTCGGCAAGCGATGCAACGACCTTGCGTATGCCCGCCGTGGCCAGTGCGTCACAACATGGCCCGGTACGGCCGTGGTGGGAGCAAGGCTCCAGTGTGACGTAGGCGGTGGCGCCGGCAACTGAATGGCCGCGCGTCGCAGCGTCGCGCAGCGCCATGATTTCCGCATGGAGGCCACCCGTACGCTGTGTGCAGCCCTGGCCCAGCAACAAGCCTTGTTCGGACGTGATAACACAACCAACGCTGGGGTTCGGTGGCGTCAGGAGGCGGTTCTCCGTGGCCAGGCGCAACGCGGCTGCCATAGCGCTTTCCGGTTGTAAATGGCTGGCTGTCATGTCTGGACTTTACCGCCTGGCCCCCCGGTCTGACCGTTCGTCCGCATTTAGGTGGCGCTGTACAAGGCCTTGCCTAACACTGCTGCATGCGTGAGTTTTCATTTGATTCCGTTGCGTCCAGCGCTTGGCACGGGCGGTCCACCGGATGTGTGCGGGCATCTGCGCGGCATCAAGGCTTTACCTTGATAGAGTTGATGATGGTGGTGGCGATTGTGGGCATCCTGGCTGCGATTGCAGGCCCTCAGTTCTCCGACATGATCCGCAATACCCGGCTCTCTGCCGCTTCGTCCGCGCTTCAGGTGTCGCTGAGCTTGGCGCGCTCGGAAGCCATCAAGCGCGGTGCCGATGCCCGCGTGACGGTTGTGGCCAAAGGGACGGCGGGCCATTTTGAGAATGGATGGGTCGTTTTTGTAGACAGCACGGGCAATGGCAACGGTGGCGTGGCTCCTGCGGTGGACGCTTCGACACTGGAGGTGGCTGCAGCCCCCAACGCGGTTTCGTTTTCCAAGAACTTCGCGGCAAATTATTTGACCTACAACGGGCAGGGTCGGGTAAATGCGTTCGGCTCGCTTTATTTTTTCAGCGGGACCAGTGATAACTATTGCTTGGTAATCAGCAGTTCCGGCCGTGTGCGTGTAACCCGTGTAGGGAGCGGCGTTGCCTGCCCGGCAGCGTAGGCTTTTATGAAATATCTCTTCCAATTCGCTGCAGCGCCGGATTTGCCCCTCGGCCATTCGCCGCGCCGTCAGGCCGGGTTCAGCCTGATCGAAGTCCTGGTCACGATGCTTATCCTGGCATTTGGCTTGATCGGCGTGGCAGGGCTGCTGGTCAACGGCATTTCAAACGCGGCGGCGTCCGAGGCTTTGGCCAAGGCCAATCAACTTGCGGCCGACATGGCGGACCGCATGCGCGCCAACCCCACGGTTGCCTTGTCGGCAACCAGTGAATACATCACGACCTATACGGATGCATCGCCAACCAACCCGACGACCATAGCCATGCAGGACAAAAAAGCCTGGATGGATGCGCTGGCAGCTCAGTTGCCGCAAGGCAAGGGCCGTATCTACAACACTGTGGGTGGCGGCGCTCGCCAGTTCAACATCGAGGTGCGCTGGGCAAACTGCCTGGGCACGCTCAGCGACGCGGCGACAACGGCTTGCCGGGACAATTCGGCGACGGCTTTTCGCACCGTGAACTTTGAGTTGCGGTTATGAGTGCCCCCAGCCCTGGCTCCGCCAGGCCCCCCCAGGGGGTGCAAGAAAACTTGGGAGCGGCCCGGCGTTTTCTAATGAGCCCCCAGCCCAGCCGCTTCGCGTCTGGCCCCCCAAGGGGGTGCCGAAAACTTGGGGCGACCCGGCGTTTTCCCATGAAGGCCCTGCCTGCAATACCGCGATTTCCGGGCCTCCAGCGCGGCGTGACCCTGGTCGAACTGCTGATTGCGCTGGCGCTCAGCCTGGCCGTGCTGGTAGGCCTGTCGGCGGTGTACGTTGCGTCCAAGCAGTCCTTCAAGTTCCAGGAAACAGCGGGCCGGCTGCAGGAAGACGGGGCATATGCATTGGAGACCATCGCACGGGATTTGCGCATGGCCGGCTTTGCGGGTTGCCGCGGCGTGGACACGAGCGGCACCGCCCCCGCCATCACTTACTACCCCAGCCTGGGCATGTCGGCCGGTTCTCCCGGTGGTATCAGTGGGCCTAATCCGTTGGCGGTTGTCGAGTCCACCAATGCGGCGGTACTGGTCCAGCCACTGGCGCCGCAAAATTTCCTGCGTGGTTTTGACGCCGTGCCGGCGGCGATGTTTGCCACAGCGCCTGTTTCAAGCACCACCGACAGCCTGTTTTTCTCGGGTGCAAGCTCCAACGCCGTGTCTCTTTCGGCAGCGATGGCGGCGGCAAGTGACCCGCTCACCATTGCGTCCGACCCGTTCGGGTGGGGCGCGGATGTCTACAACATGGTGGTGGCGGACTGTACGTCTTCCAGTCTTTTTGCCGGTCAGGTCGCGGGTGGTGGGACACAGATCGCCCACACCACTGCGATCACCTCCGCTAGCACGGGCACCAATGCCGCCAGCAACTTTCCTTTGAGCCCGGTTTACGGGGTTGATGCCATTGTGATGCCGCTGGAGTGGAATTTCTATTACGTGGCCACCCGCGCCGGCGCCTCCACGCCAAGCCTGTACCGCGTATTTTTCAACGGCACCGCACGAGGGGCGGCCCAAGAGCTTGTTGCCAATGTGGAAAGCATGAAATTGAATTACGGTGAAAACACCACCAATGACGTCACAACAGGTGCGCCGACCATGCATGCCGACATCTGGCGCACCACGGCCGCTGCGGTAACGGACTGGTCGCGCGTGGTGGCGGTGCGTGTCGGCTTGATGATGGTGAGCGAGGACAACACGGCCAATCGCGACGTAACCACCGCCGTACCGACCTTGTTGGGTCAGGCCTATACCCCTCCTGCTGGCGCTTCGATGACCAGGCTGCGCAAGGAGTTTTCCACGACGGTGGTGTTGCGCAACCGAGTCGCCGCCAGGTAGGCCCGGAGATACCTATGATCCAGCGACAGATACCCCAGCGTGGCTTTCGGGCCCGGCAGCGCGGCATGACATTGCTGGTAGGCCTGATCCTGCTGCTGATGCTCAGCGTCCTGAGCACGATAGGGTTCAGGAATACCACCTTGTCCGAACGCATGACGGGCAATTCCCTGGACCGCAATGTGTCGTTCCAGTCGGCCGAGAGCGCGGGCAAGGAGGCCTTGCAGGCTATTTGCAGCAACCAGTTCAACGCGGCAACCGCTGGCCACTATAGCGTGCCGATTGCCCAGGGTGGCACATCCAACTACTGGACGCAGGGTGACGGAGCGGCTGCGGTCAGCGCAGCCAATTGCCCGACTACCACACCGTTTAGCTGGCGGAGTTGCGCGGCCTCGGTGGGCACCAAATACGCCAACAACGCCAGCAATGCCAAATTCACCATCGAGCGTCTCAAGCAGGGCTCCAACGCCGCCGGCACGATGTCGACTTTTCGGGTGACGTCCCGCAGCACCGGCGGATCGGGCAACGCGGATGTTGTCTTGCAAACCATTTACACCTGTCCCCCATTGGGAGATGCCCAGTGCAGCAACTGTAATTACAACACGCCTTAGGCGGTTATTCAGGGAGTCTTGCGATGAACAAGCAGTCTGGTTTTTTTGACGCAGCAAGTTTGCCTGCGTCACGGCGATGGTTGCGGCTGGCGCAGATGGGGGCCTTGGCCATGCTGGCGGGCCTCCATATGCTGTTTGCTCCGGCGGCGCTGGCGCAGACTACGGTGAATATCGCCCAGACCCCTTTGCTCGCGCTCAAGCCTGCGCCTGGCCTGGTAATGCTCACGATGAGCCGCGACCACCGGCTTTTTTATGCGGCGTACAACGACACCAGCGACGTGGACGGCGATGGGGTGGTGGACGTCGGGTTCAAGCCCAACATCCTCTACTACGGCAACTTTGTTTCCGACCGGTGTTACGACTACGTAAGCTCCGGTGCCAGTTTCGTGTTTAGGCCTGTGGCCATGGCGATTCCCATATCGGCGGACCCTTTGGCGAGTGATGGCGGCTGCAAACAGGGTGCATCGAAATACTGGCATGGCAATTGGCTCAACTGGGCGGCAACTTCGCGCATTGATGCGTTGCGCCGCGTGTTGTATGGCGGTTATCGCCAGGTCGATAGCGCTACCACCGCCGTTGCTCCGTCCAATAGCTCTACCGTGTTGCAGGCCGCCTATATTCCCAAGGACAGCCACGTGTGGGGCAAGGAGTACCGGCCGACCCGAGACAAATACAAGATCGACCAGTACACGCCGCTGAACCCGCCCAGCAATTTGTTGACCAAGCAGCATCTATTCGTGGTCGTCAAAGATGGCGCGGGTAACAATTACGGTAATTTCCTGACCACCGCCTACGCGCCGGTTTTGCGCTACATCACGGATGCGGACCAGACCACCGAACGCATCTGGACCTGGGCCTCGGCTGATGTTGCCCAAGGTATCGGCAGCAACCCAGCGAATTTTGTAAAAGGTGGCGGCAGAAACAGCGTTGCCGCGACTGACAGGGTACTCCGGGTCGAAGCCTGCGCCCCGTTGAGCGGCGTCCGTGAGGCGGGTTGTGTCGGTTATCCCGTTGGGAGCGCTACCCCAACCGTCTGG
>JANLPN010000115.1:0-1619 GCA_031367285.1 Betaproteobacteria bacterium
GGTGTAGCCACCCTGTACGGCGGCTACCAGCGCGCCAAGATGACCGGCGGCTCTGACGACAAGGGCTGGATGTTCGGTGCAGCCGTGCCAATCGGCGCGATGACCCTGAACCTCGGGTACGCTCGTGAAAACGACCACGTAACTGGTTCGGCATTCGATGGCCGCAACACTGCGTTCGGCGGCCAACTGGTGTACCCGTTGAGCAAGCGTACCAATGTGTATACCGATTTCCTGAGCGGACGGACACGGGCTGCTTCTGCTGCTGCTGGTGCGCCCACGACGAAGAACACCATCGTCGGTGTTGGCATGCGCCACGACTTCTAATTCCCGCGCTGGCCTTAGCGCCAGTGTGAGAGTTTGATTTCTTTAAAAGCCCCGCTGTGGCAACACAGCGGGGCTTTTTTTGAAGGCCTGTCTCAAGGCCGCCTGTGGATGTGAAGCGTAAAAATGAAGATACCTCGTGTGACGGGTATTGCCAGAGTCTGGCTGGTGCTGGCATTGGCCGGCGTATTGTCGGGTTGTGCCACGCATATGCCGGAGCCAGGCGCCGCAGGGTTTGCCTCCAGCCCCTGGGCCATGGCCTCGTCGTCGGTTGCCGAGGCGGTGCAGTGGCAACACCAGGAGTTTCCGGGCAAGCGGCCCAGCGAGTACCGTTACGCGCGCCTGGACGGGCGCGACGCCATGATGGTCCGCGCCACATCGTCAGCCAGCATGTTGCGCCAGGTGGTACGGGTGGAGCCCGCCGATTTGAGCCGTCTGCGGTTTTCCTGGAAAGTGCCGGCCCTGATCGAATCGGCCGATCTGACGGTGCGCGAACTGGCGGATTCGCCGGTGCGGGTGGTGCTGGCTTTTGAGGGCGACCGCTCCAGCTTCTCGGCCAAGGACGCGATGCTGTCGGAGCTGGCGCACGCGTTGACCGGTGAACCCATGCCTTATGCCACCTTGATGTACGTATGGTGCAACAAGCAGGAGCCTGGCAGCGTGCTGATGAACCCGCGGACATCGCGTATCCGCAAACTGGTCATGGAGTCCGGTCCCCGCAACCTGGGCCAGTGGCTGGACTACGAGCGCGATATCCGCGCCGACTTCATCAAGGCCTTCGGCGAGCCGCCAGGCGCCCTGGTGGCGATCGGCATCATGACCGACACCGACAATACCCAGTCGGTGGCACAGGCCTGGTATGGGCCGGTACCTTGACCGCAGCGCCATGATGTACTTCAGGTGTTTCGCAAGGCAAGCGTGTGCGACAGTGAACGCGGTGCTTTGGTGCAGAACCAGCAGCTCGTCATCCGTAGCCCGCGCATGGAACAGGTCACCGGTCAGGCGCTGAATACACCGGTTTCATTCGACGCTTTTACTTTTATCGTGAGGGCTACAATGTAGCTACACTTTGCATGAGTTTGACGAGGTAAGCCATGATGACCGTTGATGTGCGTTCCCGGGTGGAGCCAGAACTAAAGCGTGATGCCGCAGCCGTACTGAGTGCGGCTGGATTGGATTTGAGTACTGCGATTCGTTTGTTTTTGCGCAGCGTAGTGGAGACCGGTGGCTTGCCTATCGCTGTACCACGCCCAAACGTCAAAACGCTTGCAGCCATTAAGGCAGCCAAAACGGGGAAA
>JANLPN010000148.1:0-11499 GCA_031367285.1 Betaproteobacteria bacterium
CGCCAAATTTGGCCGCCAATACGATCGTTATCGCCGCCGTCAAGGTGGTCTTGCCATGGTCCACGTGCCCAATCGTGCCCACGTTCACGTGCGGCTTGGTTCGTGCAAATTTCTCTTTTCCCATTTTCTATGTTCTCCAAAGAGCGACGTCAGTGATTACGATTTAATGTTTCCAACCCGCCTTGAATCTGCTCGCACTGACACGAGAGAGGCAATGATCGAAGACAGATCTCGGGGCGACATGCGGAACAGGAAACCCGTCCCGCACGCCAACCCGAATAACTCATCTCTACTTGGCGCGCGCAGCCATGATCGCCTCCGAGACGTTGCGCGGTGCCTCGCTGTAATGCTTGAATTCCATGGTGTAAGTGGCACGGCCCTGCGACATCGAACGCAGTGTGGTGGAATAACCGAACATCTCAGACAGCGGCACTTCGGCCTTGATGGCCTTGCCGCCACCTACCATGTCTTCCATACCCTGCACCATGCCACGGCGTGACGCCAGATCACCCATTACGTTACCGGCGTAGTCCTCCGGCGTCTCCACCTCCACCGCCATCATCGGCTCAAGAATCACCGGGCTTGCCTTGCGGCAACCATCCTTGAAGCCAAAAATGGCCGCCATCTTGAAGGCGTTTTCATTCGAGTCGACATCGTGGTAGGAACCAAAATGCAACGTGACCTTCACATCCACCACCGGGTAACCCGCCAAAACACCTGTATTCAACGCCTCGATCACGCCTTTTTCCACCGCCGGAATGTACTCACGCGGCACAACACCACCTTTAATCGCGTCAACGAACTCAAAACCCTTGCCGGCCACGTTGGGTTCAATCTTCAGCACTACGTGCCCATATTGACCTTTACCGCCCGACTGGCGCACAAATTTGCCTTCAGAGTCTTCTACCGTTTTGCGAATCGTCTCCCGGTACGCAACCTGCGGCTTGCCCACATTGGCTTCAACGCCGAACTCGCGCTTCATCCGGTCAACAATGATTTCCAGATGCAACTCGCCCATGCCGGCGATCAGCGTCTGTCCGGACTCTTCGTCGGTCTTGACTCGAAAGGACGGATCCTCCTGCGCCAGCCGCTGCAAGGCGATGCCCATTTTTTCCTGATCGGCCTTGGTCTTGGGTTCGACCGCCTGCGTAATCACCGGCTCAGGGAAAATCATCCGCTCAAGCAGGACAATGGCCGACGGGTCGCAGAGCGTTTCACCGGTAGTGACATCCTTCAGGCCAACACACGCTGCGATGTCCCCCGCACGAATCTCGCTGACCTCTTCTCGGTTATTGGCATGCATTTGCACAATACGACCAATACGTTCCTTCTTGCCGCGAATCGGGTTGTAGACACTATCGCCCTTTTGCAAGACACCCGAATAAACACGCACGAATGTGAGCTGGCCCACAAACGGGTCAGTCATAAGCTTGAAAGCAAGTGCCGAGAACTTCTCGCTGTCGTCCGCCCGGCGGGTGACTGGCGCCTCATCTTCATCCATGCCTTTCACGGGCGGGATGTCGATCGGTGAAGGCATGAATTCAATCACGGCATCAAGCATGCGCTGCACGCCTTTGTTCTTGAAAGCTGTACCACACAGCATTGGCTGGATCTCGCTGGCGATGGTTCGTGTGCGGATACCCAATTTGATCTCATCTTCGGTCAAGTCACCTTCTTCCAGGTACTTGTTCATGAGCTCCTCATTGGCTTCCGCGGCCGCTTCCACCATCTTCTCGCGCCACTCTTTCGCGGACGCCAGCAGTTCCGGAGGAACTTCCCGGTATTCGAACTTCATGCCCTGCGTGGCCTCGTCCCAAATAATGGCCTTCATTTTGATGAGGTCGACCACGCCGGTGAAGTTTTCCTCGGCGCCAATCGGAATGACGATAGGCACGGGATTGGCCTTCAGGCGCAGCTTCATCTGGTCGTAGACCTTGAAGAAATTGGCACCAGTGCGGTCCATCTTATTGACAAAGGCCAGCCGCGGTACCTTGTACTTGTTAGCCTGCCGCCAGACGGTTTCAGACTGGGGCTGGACACCACCCACTGCGCAATACACCATGCAAGCGCCATCAAGAACGCGCATGGAGCGCTCCACCTCGATCGTGAAATCGACGTGGCCAGGGGTGTCGATGATATTGATGCGGTGCTCGAGCAAAGACGTATCCATACCCTTCCAGAAACAGGTCGTCGCGGCGGACGTAATCGTTATGCCACGCTCCTGTTCCTGCTCCATCCAGTCCATGGTCGCCGCGCCGTCGTGTACTTCACCGATCTTGTGGTTCACGCCGGTATAGAAAAGAATGCGCTCCGTGGTCGTGGTTTTGCCAGCGTCAATGTGTGCCGAAATGCCAATGTTGCGATATCGTTCGATAGGTGTTGCACGAGCCATGATCAATCCTTAGTTGCTCGATAAATTCAAATTGCCGCGCCACCCAAACTGCCTCGAAATTAGAAACAGAAGAGATATGGCTTGGCAAGCGGGAGGCCTGCAATTTGGGATAACCATCGAATCCGCAAGGATCCGATCTCAGCCTCAAACCACGCAAGAACCGCCGTTAGAAGCGGAAGTGGGAGAACGCTTTGTTGGCCTCGGCCATCCGGTGAACTTCGTCCCGCTTCTTCATTGCACCACCCCGACCTTCAGTAGCTTCCATCAGCTCATTGGCCAAGCGCATCGCCATGGATTTTTCGCCGCGCTTGCGCGCCGCTTCCTTGATCCAACGCATGGAGAGCGCCAAACGCCTCACTGGACGAACCTCAACAGGCACCTGGTAATTTGCACCGCCAACGCGTCGAGATTTCACTTCGACCATTGGCTTGACGTTATTGATGGCCATCGTGAAAGCTTCCACCGGATCTTTGCCGGGGTTCTTTTTCTCGATCTGCTCAAGCGCGCCATAGATAATGCGCTCTGCAACGGCCTTCTTGCCGCCTTCCATGATCACATTCATGAACTTAGACAACTCGACATTGCCGAATTTCGGATCCGGCAGGATTTCACGCTTGGGAACTTCGCGACGACGTGGCATTTTTCACCTCTCATTGCTTCAGTTGGCGCTTTTGCTAAGCACCTCGAAGGCGATTGAAGCCTTCACTTACTCGACCCATCCGGACAATACCGGGTTTCGGGCCATCTGACCCGATAACGCCAGCCACGACATTTATCAGGTATGCCCCCTTAGGGGCAAATGTTTTCTCGGCACGCTAAAGGCCCAAGCGAACATCGCCGGGCCAAACGAAGCCGATCAGGCCTTTTTCGGCCGCTTCGCGCCGTACTTTGAACGCGACTGCTTGCGGTCTTTGACACCCTGCAAGTCAAGCGAGCCACGCACGATGTGATAACGCACACCCGGCAAGTCCTTGACGCGTCCGCCGCGCACGAGCACAACCGAGTGCTCTTGCAGATTGTGTCCTTCACCACCGATATAGGAAATAACCTCAAACCCATTGGTAAGGCGCACCTTGGCTACCTTGCGCAGAGCTGAGTTTGGTTTCTTCGGGGTCGTCGTGTACACGCGCGTGCACACGCCACGGCGCTGCGGGGAGTTTTGCATCGCCGGGCTTTTTGACTTGATCGTTTCGACCTCGCGCCCTTGACGCACTAGCTGGTTAATGGTTGGCATCTAAGCCTCCTAATGACTAAACGCCAACAGCGTTTGTGATTGAGCGTCACAAACGCCTGTTAACTGAAACAAATGCTGACCGTTCGGAAATTCCGAAAAGCTTTCGAGTATAGCAGTGAGGCGCAACGACCGCAAGCTGCGAATTGCGCAGTGTCGGGAGTAAATAGGTTGTCCGGTTCTTAGCAAGTAATCTGTCCGGTTTGTGGAGGAGCATGCAAGACGCTCCCATAAGCCGGGCCCGCTACGTGCAGGAGAACCGGAAGATGAGATTCAAAGAAGCCTTGGATGGCTGGACACAGGGGCGATTGACACAGGCCGAGGCGGCCTTGTTGCTGGGACAGTGCGAGCGAAGCTTTCGCCGCCACATTGAACGCTACGAGGTCGACGGCCTGGACGGACTGCTGGACAAACGGCTGAGCCAGATCTCCAAGCGCCGGGCCAGTGGGCAGGAAGTTGACCACGTTGTTGCACTTTACAAGAGCGGCTTTGCGGGGTGGAACGTGGCGCACTTTCACACCAAGTACAAGGCCGAGTTCGCAGGCCAGCGCAGCTATAGCTGGCTCAAGACCGTGTTGCAGGGTGCGGGCGTGGTCAAGAGCTCCAAGCGCCGAGGCAAACACCGCATCAAGCGCGAGCGCGCCCCACTGGCCGGGATGATGGTGCACCAGGACGCCAGCACCCACCGCTGGGTGCCCGGGCAGGTGTGGGACTTGGCGGTGACCATGGATGACGCCACAGGCGATCACACCAGCATGTTCTTCTGCGAGCAGGAGGGCACCTCTTCGAGCTTTCACGGCATCGGCCAGACGATAGCGGGCTACGGCCTGTTTGCCAGCCTGTACACCGACCGGGGTAGCCACTACTTCACGACACCTGATTCTATTTCTAATTCAATAAAGCATTAATAATTCAAGGCCAAGCCACAATGGATTGGATACGTTGGGGGTCTTGCTCGAACTCTTTGAGAGACACCTCCAGGTGGTCTTGCAGTGCGTTTAGACTGGCAAAGACGGTGTTGTGGAAGCGCTTCTCGCGCAATTCATCCCAGATATGTTCAACCGGATTGAGTTCGGGCGCGTAGGGCGGCAGGCTGAGCAAGCGTATGTTCTGGGGTGCCCGAAGCCCGGCAGCAACATGCCAACCCGCGCCATCGAGCACCATGACGATGCGCTCAGTGCGGTGGCGCCGTGCAATCTCGTCCAGAAACAGCTGCATGCAATGGGTGTTGACGTGGGGCAGGATCAACGAGTCGAGCTCTCCGCTGACGACATCCACGGCGGCAAAGGCATAGGTGTACTCATAGGTCAGCATGCCCTGGCACATTGGGCGTACCGGTCGCGGTGCCCAGCATCGGCGCACGTCGCAAATGCGCCCGAAGCGCGCTTCGTCTTGGAACATCAGCTTGACCGGAGCCGTGCCCGGCCACTGGGCCATCAGTCGGGCAAGGGTTTCGGGGAGTTTTTTTCCACTCCTGCTGCGCTTGAGGGTCACTTTGCGGATGGCGCTTGTCCGGCGCCAGCTTGCGCCAGCCGTGGCGGTGCAGCAGGTTATAAACCGAGGACAAGGCCATCTGGCGCCCCAGAGCCGACTCCACCTCGGCCTTGATCTGGGGAACCACCAGAATGCCGCCGCTTCGGGCACGCTCCAGAAACGGAGCCAACACCTCGGATTCGCGATCAATGCTCAGATTCTGCCGGCGCCTCCCGCCCGGGCGCTGGCGTTGCCCGTCTCCAACGGTCTCCCCGGCCAGAAAGCGGTTGCGCAAACGGCAAGTCCAAACGACCGAACGGCCGATGACTTTGGCGGCTTCCTCCAGACTCAATCCGTGCGCCAGCGGCAGCACCACCGCCTGCGCTTGGCGTAACTCGTCAATCGTCTTGGCACGCAGGATCATCTCCTGCGCCATCTCCAATATTTCGGCCCCACGTACAGGTCTGGCCATGGCTTTCTCCACAAAGTGGTTGAGAAGCTACTATTATTTCACTAATGAATTGGAAATTGAATGAGGCTGGCGGCAAAGTGGACAAGCTCAACCTGACCGAGGTGGGTCGCGCTCTACGGCAACTGGGCATCGAGCACATTGCGGCCTACTCACCCGAGGCGCGCGGCAGGAGCGAGCGGGCGTTCCAGACCCACCAGGGGCGACTACCCCAGGAATTGGCCCGTGCGGGAATCAAGGACATGGGCAGCGCCAACCGGTATCTGGAGCAGGTTTACCGGCTTGCCCACAACCGGGAGTTCGGTGTACCCAGCACGCTGGCGGGCACGGCGTATGTGCCTTTCATCAGCGGCAACCTGCCCGACATCCTGTGCGAGCAGCACGAGCGCACGGTGGGCAATGACAACTGCGTGCTGTTCGAGGGTTTGAGCCTGCAAATTCCGGCCGACGAGTTCCGATACCACTACGTTCGCACCAAGGTCAAGGTGCATCGGTATGTGGACGCCACCCTGGCGATGTTCCACGGTCCACGCAAGCTGGCTGCCCACGACGCAACTGGCCTGGTAGCCAAGGCCAAGGAGGTGCTCAAGCTGACCGCGTGAGTGCCAGCAAAGCAAATCGCGCGCGGGCTGCAAATCCAATCAATGGAAAGCGGACAATCTATTTGCTATCAAACCGGACAGTTCTATTTACTGCCGACAGCTGCGAATTGCGCAGTCAACGCAAAGTTGAAATGTCCCCTTTTTTCCAAAGTAGAGATGTCCCCTTTTGATCCGATCTTTATTTCAAAGGCTGTTGGCAAGCGCCAGCGCGTCAGGCCGAAGGTGAAGGGTCGGGGAGCGGTGGGTAACTGAGGTACCGGCGTACTCGCCGGCTGTCCACACCATTGCGGTGTGGGCAGCTCAGTTATCCACGGCGGGCACGGCAAGCGGATTCATCCGCATCGGGATGTTTGAAGTCAGCCCGGCGCGGTCTTGGTACGAAGTTGCATATGTTTGTTGTGCAAGGCCACTTGGGCCTGTAGTTTGCGCAGTCTTGCCGCTTCTTTGCTCAGCACGGCGTCCTCGCGGGCATTGAGCGACTTGTCGTCAGCCACGCGCGAGGCACTGAGTGCTGATGGCGTTCGAACGTCTTGTAGGGCAACGCCTCAGCACCCCACAGCAACTCCAGTTTGCCGGCCAAATGCTCCATGACCTTGACGCCATGGACGCGCAGCGCGGCTGATCGCTCTGTGTGAGGATCACCAGAAGCCGCCCCTTGAACTGGCCGGTCAGCGTCTTGGACAAGACACGCTCGTAGTGATGGGCGCAGATGCGAGCCAAATCGTGTGCCTGGCCTGCGTAAGCCCGGTGTGCATTGGTGCCGTCCGCGGCCAAGCGCACAAAGCGGGCGTTGCGCTTGGCCAGGGAGCCGGGCAACCACGTGTTGGCGGCCTTAATCGTGCTGATCCTGGCCAGGCGCAATGCCTTGACCAAACGATCCTGCAAAGTCTGAAATACCCGCTCCATGCGCCTTTTGGCCTGGGGCGAGTAGGCCGGAATGGACTCGATGTTGAGTTCGCCCACGGCACGCTCGAACTGGGTGGGTGCGGGGTCCTCGGGGTCGTGTTTGGTAAAGATGCTGTGCCGGCCGCTGTACAGCGCCAGCGGGCGGCCATGAGTAGCCACGTAACTCTGCAAACTGTGCAGGTAGGCGTTGGTGCTCTCCACCGGATAGAAACACGCCTGCAGCAGCGCGCCGGGGGCCTCGTCAACGAAGGCGATCAGACAGCATTTGCCCGCTCGGTCTTCGAACCAGGTGCGGGCTGCCGTCAATTTGCACCTTTTCGCCCAGCCGGCTGCGCCGCTCGCGGGGGCTGTGCATACGTCGCACCCGGCTTCGCTTGGCCTTCCACAAGCCCGCTTGAATCATCCAGCCGCGCAGCGTCTCGGCGCTGCCCGTGTCGCCGTGCTGAACTGCCAGGTACTCGCAGGCCAACGTCGGCCCGAAGTCGGCGTAGCGCTCACGTACCAGGCCCACATATCGCTCCCGCACGGCCTGCGGTATGCGCCGGTTGCTGGCCAAGAAGCTCCAGCGTTTGGAGATCACCCCTTGGGCACCGTCAAACCGTATCGCGCGTGTCAGGCGTTTGACCTGGCGTACCGAGATGCCCAGCCACAGCGCAGCATCCGACTGGCTCATCGTGCGCTCAATGACCTGCACGATCACCGCGTACCGATCCGCCTCCTTCAAACTCATCTGTACCACCTCGACCATGACCGCCCCTAAACATCAAAGGGGACATTACGACTTTGCGCTGACAGATGCGAATTGCGCCACTGCTTGGCTGCCTCCATCCAACAGTATTCAACTGGTCCTGCGCACAGCGATTGACGCGCCGAAACATGCCGGCCCGACGCCTGTGAAACGTTGGCGCTTGCGAGGCAACCCCGGGCGCAATGGTGCGACTATCGTTTCATTGCACCAATTCATACAGCGCCGAGCCGTCGCCGTTGTCCTTGATCATGCGGATACCGGGGTGATTTGCAAGGTACTTCGCCGCCGCGCTGGCCGACAGGAAGCCCATCTTGATACCCGGCACCGGAAGGATGCGCCAGTTTCCGTCCGCAGTTGGATTTACAGCCTTGCCCGCTGTCAGAGCCTCAACCATCATCAAATACTGCACCAACGCTTGGCGATTTTCCTCCGGCGCGTCGAAGACAACTTTTTCAGCGCCCAAGCCGGGGAAATTGCCGCCACCAAACGCACGATAGTTATTCGTCGCGACCAGGAACTTGGCGTCCGGCTTGATCGGAGCGCCGTCAAAACGCAGGTTCTTTACCCGGTTGGCCGTAGCCACCGCAATCTTGCCGTTGACGGCGTATTTGGCTGGTTGCGTCAAATCGAGTTCGTACGTAACACCATCCATGGTGTCAAAGTTGAACGATGGAAATGCGTTATTTATCAGGTCCTGCTGTTGCGCGCCCTTGGGATCGATCTGGTTGAACTGGCCCGCCGACATTTCAATCCACTCCTGAACCTCGGCCCCGGTCAACAACATCGCCTTCAAGGTGTTGGGGTAAATGTAGAGATCGGCCGTATGTTTGATCGCCAGCGGCCCAGCCGGAATGTCCGTGTAATACGACCATCCCTGTCGTCCGCCGGACTTGAACGGCGCCGCAGCCGATAACACCGGGTACTTCTCGTACTCGGTACCTTGCATGGCCCGTTTCACGTAGGCGATCTGGGCATTGGACACAATCTGCACCGAGGGGTCATCGGCAACCAATGCGAAATAGCTGTAAATGGGTGCACTGCTGGTCGCCACTTTGTCACGCACGTAAGCAAGTGTGAGCGCATGCTCCTCGCCAATGGCCTTTTCCACCATGGGGTCCGCTTCGGCCATCGACTTCTTGGCCACCCGATCAAAAATCGGTCGGATGCTGGACTTGCTGTCGATCACCTTCCAGTTACTACCGCTGTGGTCCAACGACAGGTCAATCACCCCAAGATGGTCGCCCCAGCGTCCCGGCATCACTGCGGCAACGCCGTTGATCGTGCCCCGTGCAATGTCAACCTTTGGGTAGGCTGCAAAAGCCGGGCTCGGAAACTCCGCATGGGCATGGCCAAACAGGATGGCATCCACACCGGGGATATCCGCCAGCCGCGACACCGCGTTTTCGCCAAACTGGCCAACCTCCCCCTTCTCGAACCCCGAATGGGGTATGGCAATGACCAGGTTGGCTCCCTTTGCACGCATTTCGGGCACGTATTTCCTGGCCACATCAACCATGTCCCGCACCACCACCCGTCCCTCCAGGTTGGCCTTGTCCCATTGCATGATTTGCGGCGGTACGAAGCCGATCACGCCCACCTTGATCGCATGCAGCTGGCCCTGTGCGTCCTTGAGTTGACGATCCAGCAACAGGTACGGTGTGAAGGCATGTTTGGCATTCGCGGTGTCCTTGTCCTTGTCGTCGACATAGACGTTCGCGTTGACATACGGAAAGTTGGCGCCCAGGACCGCGCGGCGCAAAAACGGCAAGCCGTAGTTGAATTCATGGTTGCCAAAATTGCCGGCGTCATACGCTAGCTGGTTCATCACCTTGTAGGCCGGGTGAACCTGGCCATCCTGCAACGGGCGAACCTTGGCCACCAAGTCACCCATTGGGTTGCCCTGCAACAGGTCACCGTTGTCAAACAACAGGCTGTTGACTACCTCACTGCGTGCCGCCTTGATGAGTGTGATCGCCCTGGACAGGCCGTACTGGTCGGTCGACTTGTCCTGGTAGTAGTCGTAACTCAGCAGATTCATGTGCACATCGGTCGTCTCCAGGATGCGCAGCCTGACCTCTGTTGCGAGCGCAGTCGTGGCGAGAAATGTGGCGACAAGCCCCGCGCCCATCAATTTTCTGTTCATGGCAAATCTCCGGTTGTAGACCAACACGGCAACATTACAGCATGCGATATCTCATTTGATCCAGAGGCGAACGGCGTCCCAGGCGCGCCCGAAAATACCTGCCTGGGGCAGATCTTCCAGCGCAGCCAATGGCAACTCGATCAACGGCTGACCAGCCACCGAAACCTTCAACGTCGCAACCGCCTGCCCTTTGGTGAACGGGGCGACCAGCGGGTCCGGGCGCGCAATTTCGGTCGCAATTTTCGCCGCCGAACCTGCGGGCACCGCAACTACCACTGCTTGCGCACGCCCAATTCTGAGCGTCGGCTCTTTGCCCTTCCAGACCGCCGGCGTGGCAATTGCCTGGTTGGCGTCAAACAACTTCACCGCCTCAAACGCCGTGTACCCCCAGTTCAAGAGTTTCTGTGATTCGTTGGCACGCGCATTCTCGCTCGCGGTTCCGAGCACGATTGACAGCAACCGTCGGCCGCCAGCCGCTTCCAGCGAACCCGCCGCGGCGCCCGCCTGAGCCAGGTTGGGGAAATCACGTTTGGCGGTGGCAATCATGCAATACCCAGCGGCATCGGTAAACCCGGTTTTCAGGCCGTCTACCGACGGATCCCGGAACAACAACAGATTGCGATTGCTGTCGTTGGTCGCCGGAGTGCCCGCATACCGGTATTTCTTGATGGCGTAGTAGCCGACGTATTCGGGAAAGTCGCGCACTAACCGGGTGGCGAGAACGCCGAGGTCGCGCGCCGTGGTGCTGTGCCCGGCCTGTGTCAATCCTTCAGGATTCTTGTAAGCGGTGGACTTCATGCCCAGGGCCTTGGCCTGCTCGTTCATCAGTTCCACGAAATGCTCCACCGTACCGCCTACGCCTTCGGCCAGCGCCACAGTTGCGTCATTGCCGGACTGGACAATCATGCCTTTGATCAGGTCCTCCACCGGCACCACCATTTTGGGGTCGATGAACATGCGGGAGCCCTCCATCTTCCAGGCCCGCACACTCACCGCGAACGTCTGTTTAAGGTCAATCTTTTTGCTGTGCAATGCCCCGAATACCAGATAAGCACTCATCAGTTTCGTCAACGATGCGGGCTCGACGGCGGTATCGATGTCCTTTTGGGCCAGCATCTGGTTGGCTGTGACGTCGATCAACAGGTAGGAGCGCGCCGCAATCTCGGGCGGCTGCGGCACTTGGGCCGCCACAGCAAACGACCAGGCCGCTGCAATGGCAAAGATTAGGTCTTTCATGCAAGGGGATGGGTAAAGGGGCGCAACATGCCGTCGGTCCAGGCTATGCCAACGGGCTGCCCGTTGCAAAAAAGGGCAGGTCAGGAAACGCGGCCAAGGTGGCGCACCACCAGACTGCGCAGCAGGGGCAATTGTCCGTGAAAAAAATGTGAGCCCCCCGGCACCACCGTAACCGGCAAAACCTGGGGCCGTGCCCAATCCAGCACATCGATCAAAGGCACGGTGTCATCGTGTTCCCCGTGTATGACAAGCGTTTCTTCGTGCAAGTCCAAAGGCAACGGGGCAACCTGGAAACGGCT
>JANLPN010000160.1:0-4431 GCA_031367285.1 Betaproteobacteria bacterium
TGATGCCGCAGGCGATCCGCAATGCCTTGCCGGCATTGGTCAACCACACGGTGTCGCTGTTCAAGAACAGCAGCCTGGCGATGGCCATCGGCGTGGCCGAGCTGACACATGCCGTCAAGGAGGTTGAGAACCTGAGTTTTCGTTCCTTCGAGTCCTACCTGCTGGCGACGCTGCTGTACCTGATCTTTTCGCTGGTGCTCATGACTTGCGGTGCGTGGCTGGAACGGCGCGCACGGGTCAGCCTGGCGCGATAGGGCCCTGAGCCGCGATGAACACCATCCTCCAGATCCTGCAAGACAACTGGCTGCTGCTGCTGATCGGCCAGTACCCGAACGGGCCACTCGGCGGCATTGCCTGCACGCTGATCCTGTCGGTGCTGGGTATCGTGCTGGCCTTCCCATTGAGCGTGCTCGTGGCCCTGGCCCGGCTGTCGCCCTGGCGGCTGCTCAACTGGCCGGCAACCGCCCTGGTGTTCGTCGTGCGCGGCGTGCCGCTGCTGATGCTGATCCTGTGGGTTTACTTCCTGGTGCCCTTGCTCATCGGCCATAACGTCTCGGGTTTCGTGACCATGCTGGTCACGCTGGTGTTCTACGAGGCCGCGTATCTGGGCGAAGTGGTGCGCGCCGGCATCCAGGCACTGCCCAAAGGCCAGATGGAAGCTGCCCGATCGCTTGGCCACGGCTACCTCGGCGCCATGCGCCTGGTGATCCTGCCGCAGGCGCTGTTCAATATGCTTCCCAGCATGCTGAGCCAGTTCGTCTCGACGATCAAGGAAACGACGCTGGGGTATGTCATCAACGTGCCCGAACTCACGTTCGCGGCCAGCCAGATCAATAACCAGCTGCTGACCAAGCCGTTCGAGGTCTTCGCCATCCTCGCGGTCATCTACTACGTGGTCTGCTGGAGCCTGACACGGGCGGCCAAGGCGCTGGAGAAACGTATCGAGACGCGGCGCGCCGGCCCGCGCCGAACCGCGGCGGCGGCAGTCGGCGTGGCGGCGCCACTTGCGGCCGAGCCCTGAGAACCACCTGGGAGTCCCACATGATCGTGTTCTCGAAACTCAACAAGTGGTACGGCGACTACCACGCCTTGAACGACATCAACGCCGAAGTCAAGAAGGGTGAGGTGGTGGTGGTCTGCGGGCCGTCCGGGTCCGGCAAGTCCACGCTGATACGCACCGTCAACCGGCTCGAGGAGATCAAATCGGGTGAGTTGCACTTCGATGGCCGCAACGTGCACGCGCCCATGAGCAGCGGCGAACTCAACCAGCTGCGCAGCCGCATCGGGTTCGTGTTCCAGAGCTTCAACCTGTTCCCGCACCTGTCGGCTCTCGACAACGTGATGCTGTCGCCGATGCGTGTGCGCGGCACCCATCGCACCGAGGCGCGCGACAAGGCGATGCAATTGCTTGACCGCGTCGGGCTGGCGGCAAAAGCCATGTCTTATCCGGCCCAGCTCTCGGGCGGCCAGCAGCAACGCGTGGCGATTGCCCGCGCGCTGGCGATGGAGCCACCGGCAATGCTGTTCGACGAGCCGACCAGCGCGCTCGACCCCGAGATGGTGGGCGAGGTGCTGACCGTGATGCGCAGCCTGGCCGCCGATGGCATGACCATGATGTGCGTGACCCACGAGATGGGCTTCGCGCGCGAAGTTGCTGATCGTGTGTGGTTCATGGATGCGGGCTGCATCCTCGAGTCCAACGACCCCGAGTCCTTCTTCCGCAATCCCCAGCACCCGCGTGCGCAGCGCTTCCTGTCCGACCTGCGCAACCACTGATCACCCCACCCCACCACTACCCCAGGAGTCTGATATGACCGTTCGTATTTCCGTGCTTTCCCTAAGCTTGTTCATGGCCGGACTCAGCAGCCTGCCCCTCGCCGCCAACGCCGACCAGTTGCAGGACATCATGCAACGCAAGGAACTGAACTGCGGCACCTTTGCCGACGTACCACCGTTCGCCGCCCCGGACCCGAAGACGCGCGAGATGGTCGGCTTCGACGTTGACATGTGCTCGGCAATCGCCAAACGCCTGGGCGTGGCGGCCAAGATCACGCCGCTGTCGGTCGCCGCCCGCGTGCCCGAGGTCAAACTTGGCCGGGTGGACATCACGGTGGCCAACCTGGCCTATACACTTGGCCGCGCCGAGCAGATCCAGTTCAGCGACCCGTACTACCTGGCCAAGGAAATGCTCGCCGTGAAGGCCAGCGACTCCAGCACCAGCAAGGCCGACTACAAGGGCAAACGCCTGGCATCGACCAGTGGCTCGACCTCGGAACTCTCAATCAAGATGAACGGCTCGGAACCGGTGACCTTCCAGGACACCGGCTCGGTCTACATGGCGGTGCAGCAGAACAAGGCCCTGGGTATGGTCGCCAACACGATGACCATCACCAAGCTCGTCAACCAATCGAAAACAAGCGGCGTCGAGCTGAAGATGATCGCCGAACCGATGGCCTTCCAGCCTATCGGTGTGGGCCTGAAGAAGGACGAACCGGCGTTGCTGGCCAAGATCAACATGACGCTGCTTGCCATGGACAAAGCCGGCGAGATAAACCAGATCTGGAACAAGTGGTTAGGCCCCAACACCGAATACAAAATGGTCCGCGAGGACAAGGTGGTGCCGCTGACCGAGCTCAAGTTCACACCGCTTCCGTAACCAAAGAGAAAGGCCGTGCATCGAGTGGAATTACATGACCGGGAACTGTCGATAGCTATTCGCCAACCAATACCAACTGGTGCCTTCAGAGGTTCCAGTCGTATCTGATCGTGATCGGTGCGTGGTCGGAAAACTTCCGGTCTTTGTAGATCGACTCACTGCGCGCCAGCGCGGCCATGGCGGGTGTCGCCAGGTGGTAGTCGAGCCGCCACCCCACGTTGTTGGCATACGCCTGGCCGCGGTTGCTCCACCAGGTGTAGGCGGTGTCGGTGGCGGTGGGCTGCAGCTGGCGGTATACGTCCACCAGCTTGGCCTCGTCCAGCAGCCTGGTCATCCAGGCCCGCTCCTCGGGCAGGAAGCCGGAATTCTTCTGGTTGCTCCTCCAGTTCTTCAGGTCGATTTCCTTGTGCGCGATATTCACGTCCCCGCACAGGATGACTTCGCGCTTCTTCTTGAGTTGCACCAGATAGGGGTAGAACAGGTCGAGAAAGCGGTACTTCGCCAGTTGGCGGTGCTCGCCCGATGAGCCGCTGGGGAAGTAGCAACTGATGACGGACATCTTTCGCGTCGGCGTGTCAAAGCGCAGTTCCAGGTAGCGGCCCTCCGCATCGAACTCGGGTGAGCCGAATCCCACCACCACGTCGCTGGGTTCGGTATGGGCATAAACGCCGACGCCCGAATAACCCTTCTTCTCGGCAAAATGAAAATAGCCTTTTAGACCGGCCAGCGCCTCGAACTTGCCCGCCACGTCCGGCGCCTGGGCCTTGACTTCCTGCACGCAAATACAATCGGGCCGGGCCTCCTGCAGCCAGGTTTCCAGCCCTTTGCTGGTGGCGGAGCGGATGCCGTTTAGGTTCAGGCTGGTCAATTTGAACAAGGGAGTCTCCATGTCGGATGGTATTGGCGAGCATGCCGGCCGGGCTTTTGCGCAAGGCGGGGCACAAGACCAGCTGGCTCAGGATTTTGTGCAGTTTGCGGTCGATTGTGGTGTGCTGCGGTTTGGCGAATTCAAGACCAAGGCGGGGCGCATGAGCCCGTATTTTTTCAATGCCGGCCTGTTCGATGACGGCGCGAGACTGGGCCGGCTGGCGCAATTTTATGCGCAGCGGCTGCTCGCCAGTGGCATGGCGTTCGACATGATTTTTGGCCCGGCCTACAAGGGCATTCCGCTCGGCGCCGCGTTGTCGGTCGAACTGGCGCGACTGGGCCGCAATGTGCCTTTTGCCTACAACCGCAAGGAGGCCAAGGACCACGGTGAAGGCGGCACGCTGGTGGGCGCACCGCTCAAGGGCCGGGTGCTGATCGTGGACGATGTCATGTCGGCCGGCACGGCGGCGCGTGAATCGATTGCCATCATCCAGGCGGCAGGCGCCACGCCGCATGCGGTGGTGATCGCGCTGGACCGGCAGGAAAAGGCCATCGAGAATGGGCGTGACAGCAGCCATAGCGCGGTGCAGTACGTCCGGCGCCAGCTCGGTTTGCAGGTATGCAGTATTGCGAAATTGTCTGACCTGCTGCAATTCCTGGAGGCGCGCAGCGATGCGGGAATGGCCGCCGACCACCAGCGTGTGATAGCCTACCGGGAAAAGTACGGCGCGGACGACTCCGCTCCGTGAGCAGACAGAAGGGAGGCCAAATAGTGCGGGATTTGAAATGGGTACGGTGGAGCCTGGCTCTGGCGTCAGTGCTTGGCTGCGTCCCCGTGTTTGCGCAGGATCCGAACTCGCCATCGGTTTCCGGCATCTATAGCTGTACCGACGCCAGGGGCCGCAAGC
>JANLPN010000162.1:0-3728 GCA_031367285.1 Betaproteobacteria bacterium
TTATAGATGTACTGGATCACCTCTTCGCGCCGCTGGTGTTCGAAATCTACATCGATATCGGGGGGTTCCCGGCGTTCGCGGCTGATGAAACGCTCGAACAGCAGGTTCACGCGTTCAGGATCGATCTCGGTCACATGCAGGCAATAACAAACCGCTGAATTGGCGGCCGAACCGCGGCCCTGGCACAGGATATTTTCCGAACGCGCAAACCGGACAATGTCGTGCACGGTCAAAAAATACATCTCGTACCGGAGTTCGGCAATCAATGCCAGCTCTTTATTTACCTGCGTCTGTACCTGTTCGGGGATGCCTTTTGGATAACGTTTACGCGCTCCCTCCAAGGTGTAATGGCGCAAGGTCTGGGCGGGCGTCAGGGCCGGCAATACCGACTCCACCGGGTACCGGTAATGCTCCCGCAGCGTGTCCAGGCAGAAGTTGCAGCGCGCAGCGATCGTCTGCGTCG
This sequence comes from Betaproteobacteria bacterium, assembly GCA_031367285.1. Lineage (GTDB taxonomy): Bacteria > Pseudomonadota > Gammaproteobacteria > Burkholderiales > Burkholderiaceae_C > CAISIP01. Next base: position 464 of record JANLPN010000162.1, read on the forward strand.
CCTTCAAGGCCGCTTCGGAATAGAGGCTGGCCAGGCCCATGCGTGACCGCAGATGCGCTTCCGCGTTGGGCTGCAGTCCGAAGCCGCACTCCGACACCGGTTTGCCCAGCCGCACGGCGGTGATGACGTCGTGCAGCGGTTTGCGCGAGCGCACATGCATGTGCACGTTGCCGGCCGCCACCAGCGGCACACCCGTGGCGGCGCAGACCTCACCCAGCGTCTGTTGCCACAAGTCGTCGTCCATGCTGCGCCACAACTCCAGTGCCAGCCAGAGCCGGTCGTCAAACAGTTGTTTGGCACGCTTGCAGTACGCGCACAGGGTATCGAACGTCATGCCGCGCGGCGGCACCAGCAATACCTCGCAGTGCTGCAGCGACGCGAAATCGCTGCTATCCCACGACACCTCGTAGCTGCCTTTGGCCGCCTTGCCGCGCGCCGCGGTGATGAACTCACACAGGTTGCCCCAACCCTCCATGTCATGCACCAGCACGACCAGTTTTACCTCTGGTTCGCCTTCCAGGCTCTTGATGGCGAACTCGGCGCCCAGCAGCAGCTTGAAGCCCAGTTCCCTGGCCTGGACATGGGCGCGCACCACACCGGCCACCGAACACTCGTCGGTGATGGCCAGGGCCGTGTACTGCAATTCCGCCGCACGTTGCACCAGTTCTTCCGGACGCGAGGCCCCGCGCTGGAAACTGAAATTGGAGAGGCAATGCAGCTCGGCATAAGCCGGAAGGACAAGCTGCATGTCAGCCTGCATCCACCATCAGCCATGGGGCATGCAGAACCAGCTTTGGATTGCCTCTCACGCTCTCAAGAAAACGCCGGGCCGCTCCCAAGTTTTCTTGCACCCCCTCGGGGGGCCTGGCGAAGCCAGGGCTGGGGGCGCTCTTACCCAAACAGGCCATGCAAAAACCAATGGCTGGTTGCGGGATCTCTTGCCTCTGGCCTGGATCTCCCTTGTGCCTGCGCTTTTGCAAGCTCGGTTTCGTGCTGGCTGCCCGTCAGCCGCTCGCGGTAAACCCACAACAGGCCGGCTTGTTCGCTGCGCGCCAGGAAATAGTCGCGCAAGGTGGCCAGGGGCTTGCCAGACCTGAGCAGCTCCGGCTCCATGCCGGCCACATCCCACCACGCGACCTCCAGCCGCTGCGGGCCGGCCAGCAGGGCCAGCGGCCCCTGGTACAGCGGGCGGTCATTGTGCACCGCCAGCTTGAGGGGCCTGGGCAGCAGCCAGGTCGGGTACAGCGCGCCATCTACCTCTGTTTGCCAGGCAGGCGCGGCAAGCTTGGCCTTGCGCTTTTTCAGCGCTGTGGCAGGTTTGGCCGCCTTGTCATTTGACGCGGCTTGCACCCAGACCTGCATGTGTTCCGGCCGGTGATCGGCATACGGCTGGGCATGCAACACCTGCTGCGCGCCCAGGCGCGCACTCAAGCGTTCCAGCAACTGGTGCAGGTTGTCACCGGCATTCAAGGCATCGGGCAACAGGCTGCCGCTGGTACCGGGCAGCACATCTGTTTCCACCGAGCGCAGCCGCAGATACAGCACCGGCGCGGGCAAGCTGGCTTGCGCCAGGTTTTCCGCCAGCAGGCGTTGCATATGCTGCATGTCGCGCGTCGGCTGCGCGGTGCGAACCACCAGTTGCCCGTGGGTCGCGGTGTTGCGCCGGGCATCCATCTGCCAGACCAGTTCAAATGCCAGTATCCCGTGCTGGCGTGCCTGCAGCCAGACCTGCAATTGGGACAACAGGCGGCGCGCGGCAAACAGCAAAGAGGGTGCCGCTTCTACCTGTGCAAAAAGCTCCAGTTGCACATCGAAAACATCGGGCAGCACCATCCAGGGGTAAACCTCGGGTTTTAGGCCATAGGCCCGGTCCAGCGCATCCAGCAGCGCCGCGCCGAAACGCCGCGCCACGCCACCCCGCGGCAAGGCCCGCAAGTCGCTCCAGACCGTGCAGCCCAGGCGCTCCAGCGTGGCAAGATGCTCCCGGGCCTCGGGCAATGTGGCAAGCGGCAAGCCGTCGGGCCCATGGAAGTCGGCGGGGTTTATCTGCAGTTGGGCAAGCGCTACCAGGGAAGTAGGGGCCTGCGCCATCCTGAGCGGGCCCAGGCCCAGGCTGGTTGCGAGAATCTGCGCGATCAAGTGCTCTCTGCCACCGAACAGGCGGTCACTGCCGGACACTTCTAACACCACGGCCTGCCCCGCTTGCGCCACTTTTTCCGTGAACTGCAGGGCCCACCAGCCGATTGCAGCGGTGGCGTCGACCAGCGCGCCATCGCCGCAAGACGCTGCGTCCACTTCAGGGCGCGCTTGTAATGCGATCCAGTGCATTCCCCGCCTCCGCCACTTCGCCTGCCGCGTTGGCCAGCACCCGCAAAGCCAGGGCCGGTTTGTTCCGGACCCGGCCCTGCTTGCGTGCCAGAAGTGCGGCCATCCGCCGGTTGCGGGCCGGCAAATTGATGGCTTGTGCCAGAGGGGGGCCACGCCGCTTGAGGACTTCCAGTTGCACACCGTCATTGCCGGCTTTTAACGACACCAGCAAGCGCAAGGCAGCCGGAGAAGACTCGGTCCGGGCATGGGCCGGACGCATCACGAACAGCAGTTTGGCGTGTTTGCCGGCGGCCATTTGCAGCCGGCGCAACTGTTCGGCGCGGGCCTGGGGCAGCCATGCCAGCACGGCCACGACATCGGTACAACACAAGGCCTGTTCACACGCCCACATACGCGGGGCCGGCTCGGTTGCGGTGATCCACAACAAGCGTTCCAATGCCAGCCCCTGGGCTGCGAGCCCGGGCCCGAAAGGCATATGCGGCGCGCCCACCAGTACCACGGGACCGGGTTTCGAGGTGGCCAGCGCGGGCAACAGCAAACGCCACTCGTTCTGGCCGCTTTGGGCCTGCAGGATTTCCACCATGTCCCCCACCTGCCAGCCACCGCCGGGCAGCTGGGCATCCAGCGCGGCATGGCCGGTGGCAAGCACGGCAGCGACCGGGCTGGCGAGCTCATCGGCATGCCAGACAAGCCCACTTTCGGCAAGAGCGACGGAGGAGAGCCTGGACATGGTGGAATGGAGAAAGACATAAATACTGGATGAAATTACAGTATATTCTTATCCACAATTCCTGTGCAAGCCCCGCAGCTTTGCACCACCTACCAGGCGTAATAAAACCGATTCAATCCAGCAAGGCCAGCACTGCGCTCAAGAGCAGCAACACCCCATACGGAAAAGCCACGGTAGGCCGGCAGGCACTGGACACATACTCCGCCA
>JANLPN010000172.1:0-15704 GCA_031367285.1 Betaproteobacteria bacterium
CACACGCTGCGCCACAGTTTCGCCACCCACCTGTTGCAGGCCGGCACCGACATCCGTACCGTCCAGGAGCTGCTGGGCCATAGCGACGTAAGCACCACCATGATCTACACCCATGTGCTCAAGTTCGCGGCCGGTGGCACCATGAGCCCGTTGGACACGCTGCTCCCCCGCGACAAGGCATCAGATGCAGCGGCCCAGACCCTGCAAGATATCCGGGCCATGTTGTCTTCTCTCACTCTGGCCTGAACACATGGCAGCCACTGTGTTGATACGCGGCGCATAAAGCATTTCAAATTTTATTCATAGTGAACGATTCCCGCCAGCGCCGCATCGCCCACCTCGACATGGACGCTTTTTACGCGTCGGTCGAGCTGCTGCGTTACCCGCAGCTCAAGGGCCTGCCGGTGGTCATTGGCGGCGGGCGGCGCGCGGTGGACGAGGCGCTGGATGCCTTGCGCGGCAGCAGCGAGCATTCGGCGCACCAAGACGCCGGCAAGCTGCGCGCCTTTATCCCGGTGGATGCGTTCGCGCGGCTCAGCGGTTATGTGGGCCGCGGAGTCATCACCACGGCCACCTATGCGGCGCGCCAGTTCGGTGTGGGGTCGGCCATGGGCCTGATGAAGGCGGCCAAGTTGTGCCCGCAGGCAATTTTGCTGCCGGTGGACTTTGACGAATACCGGCGCTACTCGCGCCTGTTCAAGGCCACCATCCTGGGCCTTGCGCCGCAGATGGAAGACCGCGGCGTGGACGAGGTGTACATAGCTTTCACCGACGTGCCCGGCGGGCAGCTTGAAGGCGGGCGTGTTTTGGCGCGGCGCATCCAGCAAGCCATCTTCGACGCGACCGGTTTGACCTGTTCGGTGGGTGTGGCACCCAACAAACTGCTTGCGAAGCTGGCCAGTGAGTTCAACAAACCCAACGGTATTTCTGTCTTGTATGAAGCTGATTTGCAGGCCATGGTCTGGCCGCTGGCCTGCCGCAAGCTGAACGGCATCGGCCCCAAGGCGGACGAGAAATTGAAGGCGCTGGGCATCCACACCATCGGCGATCTGGCAGCCAAAGACGAGCCGTGGCTGATCGACCATTTTGGCCAGGCCACCGGCGCCTGGATGCACCGCGCCGCCTGGGGCCGCGACGAACGCCCCGTGGTGACCGAAAGCGAGCCGGTGTCGATGAGCCGCGAGACCACCTTCGAGCGCGACCTGCACGCCGTGCGCGACCGCGCCGAGCTCGGTGCCATCTTCACGCGCCTGTGCGAGCAGGTGGCCGGCGACCTGCAGCGCAAGGCCTATGTGGGCAAGACGATAGGCATCAAGCTGCGTTACGACAACTTCAAGAGCGTTACGCGCGACCACACGCTGCCCCACTACACGGCCGACGCCAAAACCATCCGCGATGCCGCCGGCCAATGCCTGAAACGTGTGCCCTTGCAGCAGCGCTTGCGCCTGCTGGGCGTGCGCGTGGGCTCGCTGGTCAAGCTGGCCGAGCTCGATGTTTACCCTGCTGCGGCGGCATCGGCTGGGCCGGTGCTGGCACGCGAAAAATCAGATGACATGGCGCGCACCGGGCAATTGTTTTGACGCCGCAAAGGTATTGTGCAGTTCGAAGCATTTTTCACTGCACGCGCTGCCAGAACCACCAGGCAGCCAGCACGACCAGCAGCACCGAGCCCCCCTGCACCACCACCTTGTGGTACCAGGACTGGACCACCAGCGGCTGCGACAGCAGCACCCAGGCACCCACGGCTATCAGTTGCCCGGCCTCCACGCCCAGGTTAAAGCCGGCCAGCGCCCAGGGCAGCAGGCCACTGGGCGCGGCGGCCTCTTGCAACAGGCCCGCAAAACCTATGCCGTGCACCATGCCAAACAGCAGCGCCAGCACGTCGGTGCGCACCCAGGGCAGCGGGCGCAGGTTCAGCAAGGCGGTGAACACAATGGTCAAGGCGATGGCCGGCTCCACCCAGCGCGGCGCGGCGTCCGTCCAGCCGAAGGTGGCCAGCATCAGCGTGATCGAATGGCCCACCGTGAACGCGGTAACGGTGCGCAGCAAGGCCCACCAAGCGGCTTTGGCCGGGCCAGGTTCGTGCGACGCGCCTTGCGCTGCGCGGTCCTTCACCGCCGCCGGCAAGGCGCCAAATAAAACCAGCCGCAGCGGCAGTACCAGCGCCAGCAAGAACGCGAGGTGGTCGTAGCCCTTGAGCAGATGCTGCACCCCCAGCATCAGGTAATCGCGCAGCACCTGCCACCGCCCGGACGGCTGTGCTGCGCCTGCCACAGGCGAGCCCTGGCTGGCGCCGGCCGTCCGGGCAATTGCCAGCACCAGGCTCCCGGGCTGCAGCGGCGACGCCGTGGTGAGCAGGTCCCGTCCGTCCACGTGGCCGGCCACCAGCAGGCGGTGGTTGGCGTCCTGCTCGCGCAGCAGGGTGTAGCGCAGGGCCAGCCCCTGCGCAGCCGGGCAATGGGCCTGCGCCACCAGTCGCACGTAGGCGCCGTCGCCACGGCGGTCCAGGCCGTCCAGCTGCCAGTCCAGCCGGCAGCCAGACGCGGCCGCCGCCCCGCCTGCCTGTGGCCCGGCCGGCGGCTCGATGCGGGCCACGTCGTTGGCCAGCGCCAGCACCAGTGGCATGGCAGCCCGCACCTCGCCCCAGGTGACCTTGCCGTCGGCGTTGGCATCCATGGGCAGCAGCAGGTCCAGATCCTTGATTGCCACCGCCAACGTGAGGCGGTAGTCGGCGTTTGCCAGCGGGTCGCTTCCGCTGGGCTGCGCCGGCTCGCTGATCTGCTGCACGTCCAGGTAAGCGTCACTGCCCTTGTGGGCCAGTGCCGGCGTACCCAACAGGCCGGCACCGGCCAGCCACAACACGGCGCGCCACCAGTGCATCATTTAGGCACTGCGGGCAGGCGCAGCCGGGTATCGTGCAAACCGGCGGACCGGACCGCAGCCGTGATGTCGGCCACCGCCGCCGGGTCATTGGCGCGCCGGGCACTCTGTAGCGCCACCCACCAGTCCAGCGGTTCGCGCTGCAGCAGCAGGTTGCGCCGCGCAAGTTGCAGCGCGGCCGGCGCATCGCCGTCCAGCCACAGCGCGGCCAGGGCCAGTTCGCGGCCATGCAGGGCCGGGTCGTCGCCGCGGCGCACAAGCTCGGCGGCGCGCTCCTTGAGCAATGCCCGTGTTTCTGTCCAGCGTGGCTCGCCCACAGTGCGCCAGGCCGCGGCACGGCGCAGCAACACGGCATCGGTCTCGGGCAAGGGTTCCAGCACCCGCAGCGCCTGCGCGGTTTTGCCAGTGCGCAGCAGCAGGTCGCTGTAGGCGATGGCAGTGTACAAATCATGTTCCAGTGCCAGGCTGCGCGTATAGGCCTGGCCGGCGGCGCTGTCGCGGCCTGCGCGCTCCTCGCTCTCGGCCAGCAGCGACCACAGCCAGCTGCCTTGCGAGGCATCCGTGGTCTGGGCCAGCAGTGCCTGCAAGCCTTGCGCTGCCTGCGCCTGTTGACCTTGCAGCGACAGTGTTTCAAGCCGGCATGCCGCGGCATACAAGGCCTGCCCGGCGCGCGCCACGGCTTCGCAGGCAAGCAAAGCCTCGGGGTACCGCCCCGACAGGCGTTCCAGTGCCGCCAGGTTGAGCCAGCCCTGGGCGTGGCCCGGCGCACGCGCAAGTGCCGCCACCAGCACCTTGCGCGACGCATCGAATTCATGCCGGCCCTGCTGCACGGTAGCCTGCAGCACCGCCAGGTCCACCGGCGCGTTCGCCTTGTCCCACCAGGGCGCCAGCAGCGCCTGTGCACGGCCCCAGTAACGCGTGTCACCGGTTTGCCGGGCCACGGCAATGTCAGCCCGCGCCTGCGATGCTGAGGCTACCGGGTCCGCCGTAGCCTGGGGTGCCACCGAGCGCGCCGGGCGGCTGCGTGTAACGGCCGGAAGGACCTCCAGCACTTCGTCGTCGCGCTGTGGCGTGAGCGGCGTCACCGCCAGTGCGCCGAACTGGGCCGCTGCGAGCAACAGCGCCACCCAGCCGGCGCGCAGCCTAGAACGCCGCCGGCTCGCCACCGTCATCGGCCGCGAGGCTCAACGCATTGACGTCCACCAACTCCCCGTTCTCGCTGGTGCCAGCGATCAGGTCGTTCGCATATGCCAGCAAGGCCGACACGCTTTGCGAAATGTCGGCGGACACGGCCCCGCCGCCACCGCCACCGCCGCCGCAGCCCACGACGAGCGCTGCACCAAGAGCCGCAGCCAACAGCCACTTTACTTTAGGTTTGATAGGGTTCATGGTCGTTCCTTGGTAAGTGGGCTCACTGGGCCCCGGGGTTAGGCGTATTCAGGTACGGGAAGGTAGCCAGGAACGGCACGGTTGCCTGGTCCACCGCATCGTGGATCTTTGCGGAGTCGGCTCCCAGCGGCACGCTGGAAGGCTTGCACATGGAGCTGACCCCGGCCACACCCGGAATGGTGTTGAGCCCCAGCGCATTGCTGTCCCCGTTGATCACGCACAGGCCGCCCACCATGGCCACCAGCGCGATATCCACTACGTCGTCCTTGGGCCGGCGGCCGTTCGGGAAACCGGCGTTGTCGGTGCCACCGGCCAGCGCGTTGCCTGCCACGCCGAGCCGGTTCTGGCTGGCAAACTGCACCGGCGCGATGGACGTGTTCAGGCGCAGCATCTCCGAAGGCTTGGGGTTGGTCGCCGGTTTGTTGACTCCGGTGATGCCGGTCAGGAAGGTCGTGGCCAGGTCGGTGCGCGGCAGGTTGGTAGGCGCCACGTTGGCACCCAGCACCACGCCCAGCAAGGCTGGCAGCGTCGGGTTGATGACGTAGTTCAGGAACTGCGCGTCATCCACTGGCGCCGAAGCGTTGAATTTGTCCTTGTCGGGCAAACCTATCACGACCTCGTTGACCAGCGGGTTACCCAGGCGCGACACCTGGGCCCAGGCGCCGCCGGATTTTTCGGCCTTGTCGTTGCCCGCGCCGGGTTTGCCATTGATCAGGCGCACCTGGCGCAGGCTGGCGGTTGTCCAGCCGCCGATCACGGGTTCGCCGCCGGCCGTCAAACAGTCCTTGTGCACCTCCAGCGCCAGCGTGGTGATGTTGAGCTTTTGCATGTAATGCTGGCCGCCCATACCTGCCGCGTCAATATTGGCCGGATTCAGCAGAAACGAAGCGGGTGCGTTGACCAGGTCGAAGATGGTTCCCAGGTTGACCGCAAAGCCTTCCTGGCGCTGGCCCACAAAGACGCGGCCCTGGTCCTTGCCGGAGGGGCAGCCAGGTATGGTGACGGTATGGATATGCTGCCCCGCGTAGTTAGCGTAATTGGCAATGGTTTTGGTGCCGATATTGTCCACCGGTTTCTCGAACGTGGCGCTGCCTCCGGAGGTTTTGACGACGGCCGCCGATGTTCCCTTGCGCCGGTCGCCCCGCACCAGGTTCACGGTGTAGGTTTCGTTCACGTTGAGGTTGGCGTCGTTCAGGGCGCTGACAGCCCCGGCCTGGATCAGCGGGATAGGGACGCTGGTGCCGCCTATAGTGAGCGGAATGCTCTTGAGCGCGTTCTTGAAACGGAACTGGAATGTCAGGTCTTCCTTCGCGTCGCCATTGTTGTCAATATGGATTTCGTACAGCGCATCGGGGTCGAGCGAGAAGTAGTTGGGGCCGCCGTAGGGGCCCTGCAATGGCTGGTAGTTGGCCAGCAGGGTTACATAGTCGGACCGGCCGCCGGTGCCGTTGGGCGCAATGCCCTCGTAACTCCGGAACATGTAGAAGTCGGTGCCATCGACCTTGGGCGCGGTGGTGATAAAGGGGGCTTCGCGGTGGCTGGACGCGAGTGCGCCACCGGCTGCGGCGAGCAGCAGGCAGGCCCTGGATAAGGTGCGAAATTTCTTGTTCACGCTGGATCTCCTGATTGATGGGCACAGCACATGCTGTGTTTCGGATACGCGGCAGCGGTCGCACTGGATTCAAGAAATTTCGGCATACTCCGTAACAGGAAGGTGCGGTTCGCCGACAGCCGGCTTACTGCGCCCATAATAAGGTTCCCATCTTCATGGTTCACACCAAATTCATTTCGGTCCGCCTGCGCACCGGCGCACTTTTGCTCGCTTCGGTGCTGGGCAGCCTGGCCTGCAGCCCCACCTGGGCCGAGACCGGCAAGCTGCTGCTGACTGGCGGCGTCAGCAGCATGGACGGCGCGGCCGGCGGCGGCCTGACACCCTGGGCCATGATTGGCTCGAATGCCACCGACGGCGAGCTGGGCGCCTCGGCCTACCTCGCGCGCACCAGCACAAAGGACTACGCGCTCACCGGTTATGGCGCCGCAGTGGGCCTGCACAACCGGCTTGAGGTGTCACTGGCGCAGCAGGATTTCAACGCCTCGCCAGCCGTGGGGCTGAATGCCATTGCACCGTTTGGCGTGGCGCCGCACCAGCATATCAAGATGGACGTGCTGGGCCTCAAGCTGCGCGTGGCCGGCGACGCCGTGCTCGACAGCGATTCCTGGATGCCGCAGATCGCGCTGGGGCTGGAATACAAGGACGTGCGCCCGGGCTCCCTGCGCTCGGTACTCAACTTCCTGGGCACCAAAACCCATGGCACCGATTTTTACGTGAGCGCCACCAAGCTTCTGCTGGCGCAAAGCGTGTTGGTCAACGGCACCTTGCGCTCCACCAATGCCAACCAAAACGGCTTGCTGGGTTTTGGCTCGGGAGCTCCTGGCCGCAACAGTCGCAGCTGGGAACCGGAATTTTCGGTAGCGTTGCTGCTGAGTAAAAGCTGGGCTGTGGGTGCCGAATACCGCTTCAAGCCCAACAACCTGGAAGCGCTGGGCGCCGCGGCAGGCCTGGGCCCCGCGCTGCGCGAGCAGGACTGGAAAGACATCTTCGTGGCCTGGGCACCCAACAAGAACACATCCCTGACGCTGGCCTGGGTCGATCTGGGCCAGATCGTGCCCGGCATTACCGGCTTCCGCAAACAAAGCGGCTTTTACCTGTCGGGCCAGGTGGCGTTTTAAGCCCGCCCTCAGCCACCCCACGGCCACCTGATTTCACCTGGGACACACCACCATGACAAAACTTCTGATCGCGCTGGCCCTGCTTGCCGCCAGCCTGTTGCCGGGCCCCGCTTTTGCACAAGACGCGGCCGGTGGCAACACACTTTACAAGGCGCTCGGCGAAAAGACCGGCATCACGCAAATAGTGGACAACTTTGTAGGCCGCATGGTGGCCGACCCGCGTATCAGCCCCATGTTCAAGAACACCAAGCTGCCCAACCTCAAGGAGCAGCTGACCGACCAGTTTTGCGTGTTGTCGGGCGGCCCCTGCAAATACGAGGGCGACTCCATGAAAGCCTCGCACAAGGACCTGGGCATTACCAAGGCCAACTTCAACATGGCAGTCGAGCACCTGCAGCTGGCCATGGACGGCACGGGTGTAGCGTTCCGCGATCAGAACCGGCTGCTGGCCCTGCTCGCGCCCATGAACCGCGACATCATCACAAAATAAGTCTTACTGGCGCGCCGTGCGGATATTGCGCGGCAAGGCCTGCGGATAACTGGTGCGAAACGGATTGATGTCCAGCCCGCCGCGGCGCGTGTAACGCGCGTAGACGGCGAGCTTGATGGGCCTGCAGCGCGTCCAGATGTCCATGAAGATACGCTCCACGCACTGCTCGTGAAACTCGTTGTGGTTGCGAAAACTCACCAGATACTGCAGCAGCCCTTCCTGCACGATCTGCGCGCCCGAGTAGGCGATTTGTACGCTGCCCCAGTCGGGCTGGCCGGTCACCAGGCAATTGCTCTTGAGCAGGTTGCTGGTCAGTACCTCGCTCACCGGCGGCTCGCCCACCACCGTGGCCAGCAAATCGGGCGCCGGGGTGTAGCGTGTGCATTCAATGTCCAAGCGGTCCAGGCAGAGGCCATCGAGCTCTTGCACCGGCTCACGGTCGAACCTCTCGGGCAGCAGGATCTTGACACCCACGCCGGACTGCGCCACCGGGGCACCGCGCCACAAGGCCTCGTTCAGGTCGGCGCGCAGGTGCGCCTGCACTTGCGCCACGTCGGCAAACCGGTTGTTGTTGAAACTGCCCAGGTACAGCTTGAGCGACTTGCTCTCTATGATGTTGTGCGACTCGCACGGCACCGTGAAATGCGCCAGCGCCACCTGCGGCTTGCCACGTGTATTTAGCCAGCCCAGCTCAAATGCGGTCCACAGGTCGGCACCAAAAAACGGCGGCGTGCCACTGGCACCTATTTCGCCTCGGTTATCTGCCCGCGGTATGGGGAACAGCAAGGACGCGTCGTAGCGGTCGGCATAGACCGAGGTCTTGCCCAGCTGTGATTGCTCAGGCAGGTTCATGGGACACAGCTACGCGGCACCAGTGTCCTCATGCATGCGCTTGAAGAAACGGAAACATCTGCGGCAGCAGCCGCTCCACGACACCCGGAGCCAGGTCGTGCCCCATGCCTTCTATGCCCACCAGCTTGGCACCGGGGATGCGGCGCGCCGTGTCCTGCCCGCAGGGAAAGGGCACCAACGGATCGGCATGTCCATGCAGCACCAGGGTAGGTTTGGTGATACGCGCCAACTCCGCGGCTCGGCGTGAATCCGCCGCGATGGCGGCCATCTGGCGCAACGTACCCACGGGGTGAAAGCTGCGTGTGATGCCTTTTAGGATGCGCTCCTTCATGTCAGCCTCGGGAATCGGGAAACCCGGGCTGCCAATCGCCTTGTAGAGCCTGACGTAATGCGCCACGATGTCGTCCAGCGCACTGCTGGCCGGGCGGCTGAACAGCGCCCGCATGACCTTGGGTGTGGCCTCGGGCAGGCCGCGTGCGCCGCTGGAGCTCATGATGCTGGTCAGGCTGGCAACCCGGTCTGGAGCGGCCAGCGCAACGCGTTGCGCAATCATGCCGCCCATGCTTACGCCCACTACATGCGCCTTGTCAATGTGCAAGGCATCCAGCACACCGATGGAGTCGGCCGCCATGTCGGCCAGACTGTAGGGTGCGTTCACCGCCAGGCCCAGCTTGAACTTGAGCATGGCCCAGACCATATTGGGCTTGCCCAGGTGGTCGAAATGCTGCGACAGGCCGATGTCGCGGTTGTCGTGCCGGACCACGCGGTAACCCGCATCGACCAGCGCCTGCACCAGCGCCGGCGGCCAGGCCACCAGCTGCATGCCCAGCCCCATGATTAGCAGCACCACGGGGCGCTTGGCGCCCTTGCCTGCACCGGTGTCTTCCACCTCGATATCGATTCCGTTGGCTTTGATTTTCATGTGCTTGACTTGGGGGCGGCGCGGCGAAAGACCAGCCGCACAGGTGTAGAGACGGCTCCCTCGAACGCATAACCCTCGGTGTTGAAACGTTCGAGCTTTTTGGGGCTGGCAATCCGGTGTGTAATGGCGTAGCGCGCCATCAGCCCGCGTGCGCGTTTGGCCATGAAACTGATGACTTTGTACTGGCCATCAGCACGCTGCTCCTCGAACACGCACTCCACCACGCGCGCCTTGAGCGCCTTGAGGTCCACCGCCTTGAAATACTCCTGCGAGGCCAGGTTCACCACCACAGGCGTTTTTTCCGCCGCCAGCCGCTGGTTGAGGTAATCCGAAATACGTGTGCCCCAGAACTTGTAGAGATTGCTGCCTTGCGGGTTGGCCACGCGGATCGACATCTCCAGCCGGTAGGGCTGCATGCGGTCCAGCGGGCGCAACACGCCGTACAGGCCGCTCAGGATACACAGGTGCTCTTGCGCCCAGGCCAGCTCGGCAGGCTTAAGCGTCTTGCCGCCCAGGCCGCCATACACGTCGCCGTCAAAGGCCAGCACCGCCTGGCGCGAGTTGTCGGCGGTAAAGCTGCGCCGCCAGGCCTTGTAACGCGCCACATTGAGTTTGGCCAGGTCGTCGCTGATGTCCATCATCTCGGCCACCTGCGCCACGCTTCTCTTGCGCATCAGGCCAATTAGCTGCGCTGACTGCTTGACGAACAGCGGCTCGGTGTGGGGTAGCTCAGGAAGTGGTGTTTCGAAATCGAGTGATTTGGCGGGGGACAGCAGGAACAACATGCAAGCGAGTCTATTTCAGATCGCCGGCCAGCGAGGCCAGCGCCTCGGGCGCAATGGTCACATGCGCCGGGTAATGGGTATGGTCGCAACCCAGCTTGACGCTGGCCCCGGCCTTCACGGCGGCACACATGGCAGGCGTGAGCTCGAAGCGCACAAAATGCACGGCTGAGGTTTTTTCGTCGTTCTCGCGGTCCAGGTCTTCGTCGGCGATCGCATACACACGCGGCTGGCCTTCGACCTCGACAAACATGCGGTCTTCCACGCCGATCAGGCGCGCCAGCTCGCGTTTGCGTTCGTTCACGTCGGGGTACTCGATCAGCATCGTGGCCTTCCAGTTGCTGCCGTCGGGCATCAACGGCGCATAGGCCTCGATCTCCTGCTGGATGCCTTCTTCCTCGAAGATTTTCTCGATGCGCAGCATCTCCTGGATCTGGTAGCGGATGGTGGTCTCGCTTTCGAACTGCAGGTTGATGTGTTCACCCAGCAGCACCGAACGCAGCTTGCGGTGCGCAATCACGTCCGCCTTGTGTGCCTTGCGGAATTTGCTGTAAGCCTCCAGGCTCATGAGGTTGTCGGGGGTGATATGGCCAGTGAGTTGCATGGCTGTTCCTATTTCAAGCCGTAGGCTTCACGGATCAACGTGAGCGGGTGTTTTTGCGGCACCTCGCCGAGTTTGTTCACGTCGAAGCCCTGTGCGATATGGTGGCCGCCGAGCGGGCAGTCGGAGCTGATCACGTCCGGCAGACCACCGTCCTTGTGGTTGGCCATGGCCTTGAACAGCGGTTTGCCGATTTTCATGGCCTGCTGGTGCGTGGCTTTCTTGACGCCAAAAGTCCCGGCGTGGCCCGAACAACGCTCGTGGGTATGTACGCTGGTGCCGGGCACCATCTTTAGCATCTCTTCGGTTTTCTTGCCGATGTTCTGCACCCGGCCGTGGCACGGAATCTGGTAGCTGATCTTGCCCAGGGTCTGCGGGAACTCGGTCTTGAGCAGGCCGTCGCGTTTGCGCGCCATGAAGTACTCAAACGGGTCCCACATCGCTTCCTGCACCAGGGCCACGTCGGCCTCACCGGGGTACATGAGCGGTATCTCCTGTTTGAACATCAGCGTGCAGCTCGGCACCGCGCTCAGGATGGCGTAACCGTCCTTGGCGTAGCGGGCCAGCACCGGGATGTTGGCCTCCTTGCTGCTGTTGACCGACTCCAGGTCGCCCAGCTCCAGCTTGGGCATGCCGCAACATTTTTCCTTCTCGACCAACACATACGGTACTTCGTTGTGGTCCAGCAGCTTGAGCAGGTCCAGGCCGATGCCGGGTTCGTTGTAGTTGACGTAGCAGGTGGCATAGATCACCACCTTGCCGGGTGTCTTGGCGCCATCACGCACCGGGTAGTCCTTGCTTTTGGGGGTGCCGGAGCGGAACTTCTTCGTCGCCAGGTCGGGCAGCCAGGCGTCCTTGTCCACGCCCAGTGCGCCTTCAAGCAGGCCACGCGCAATTTTGGTTTTGTTGGCCGCGTTGACCGTCTGAACCACGATGGGAATACCGGCCAGCTGGCCATGTACGTCGGTAGAGGCGAGCAACTTTTCACCAAGACCCACGTCGCCCTTTTTGAACTTGATCGCTTTGGCGCGCAGCATGGTGTGCGGGAAGTCCAGGTTCCATGCATGCGGCGGAACGTAAGGGCACTTGGTCATGTAACACAGGTCACACAGGTAACACTGGTCCACCACTTTCCAGTAGTCCTTTTTGTCCACGCCATCGACCTCCATGGTCTTGCTTTCGTCCACCAGGTCGAACAGCGTGGGGAAGGAGCCGCACAGGCTCACACAGCGGCGGCAACCATGGCAGATGTCAAAGATGCGCTCCAACTCGTGGAAGGTGGCTTCTTCGTTGTAGTAGTCCGGGCCCTTCCAGTCTATGGGGTGGCGGGTGGGAGCTTCCAGGTTGCCTTCGCGCGACATGTGGTCCTCTTGTGTTGGCTGTTTGGGGGTTTATGCAAGAAGTCGGCGACCTATTGCATAAACCGGCCACATCGTGTGGCCGGGGACGGACTTAATCTACGAGCTCGTTGAGCGCCTTGGCATAACGGTTCGCGTGGCTGCGTTCCGCCTTGGCCAGCGTCTCGAACCAGTCGGCGATTTCGTCATGGCCTTCGGTCCGGGCGGTCTTGGCCATGCCGGGGTACATGTCGGTGTACTCGTGGGTCTCGCCGGCCACGGCGGCCTTGAGGTTGTCACGCGTCGGGCCGATGGGCAGGCCGGTGGCCGGGTCGCCACACTGCTCCAGCCACTCAAGGTGGCCATGGGCGTGCCCGGTTTCCCCTTCAGCCGTGGAGCGGAACAGGGCTGCCACGTCGTTCTGGCCTTCGATGTCGGCCTTGTTCGCGAAATACAGGTAGCGGCGGTTGGCCTGGGACTCGCCCGCGAAGGCGGCTTTCAGGTTTTCTTCCGTTGTGGAGCCTTTGAGTGCTGCCATGGAAATCTCCTTAGGGTTAAAGATAGGGAACTGGTCTGCTTCGGCAACCAGGTGTCAGCAAGGCCGTGGCCCGTGTTTAAGCCCCGGCGCATCTGCCGCCTGTTGTTCGAAGAGAGCAGTAGCCTAATCGCGTCTGGCTGCGCCGTCTAATTGGGACATTCAATGCAGGGCATTCAGTATGCCTATGAACCAACGCCAATTGATAATTATTCTCAACCGGAGGACTGGCGCGCCGTGATCAAGCAGCGTCGCGTCGAAGCGCGCGCCGGCCCTGTTTGAGAATGACGGGGCCGCAGCGCGGTCACGCTATAGTGAATCGAGTGCGCATCCACAAAATTCCAAGACGAGGAGACAGGCATGGCGACCCAGGACTACCGCGACACGGCGTTCACCAACGGTTATGAATTTGCCCAGGGCAGCGGCTACGTGTTGCCCGAATACCCGTTTGTCGAGCCGCTGGAACTGCAGACCGGCCTGCAGGTGCGCCATCCGGTGGTGATTGTCGGTGCCGGCATCACCGGGCTCACGTTGGCCTGTGCCCTGGCGCAGCAGGGTGTACCGGCCATCGTGCTGGATGAAGACAATTCGGTAGGTGTCAAGGGTGCGTCGTCACGCGGCATTTGCTACACGCAGAAGTCGCTTGAGATTTTCCAGCGTCTGGGCATCTACGAGCGGATTGCGCGCAAGGGCATACAGTGGAGCGTGGGGCGCACCTTCGCCGGCCACGACGAGGTGTATTCGTTCGACCTGCGCCAACAAAGCAATTTCCAGCTCTCGGCCCAGCCGCCGTTCATCAACATCCAGCAGTTTTACATCGAGGGTTTTCTGGTCGAGCGCATCTATGCGCTGGGCCGGGAGACGCCCGACGTGGACCTGCGCTGGGGGTCGCGCGTGGTCGGCTTCACGCAGGAGGATGGTTTTGCCACCCTGCGCGTGCAAACGCCGGCCGGCAGCTACGCGCTGGAGGCCGACCATGTGATCGACGCCAGCGGCTCGCACACACCGTTCCACCAATGGTGCGGCGCCACCATGCAGGCCAAACACGGCGACGACCGCTGGTGTATTGCCGATGTACGGTTCTCCAAGCGACCACCCACGGAACGCCACACCTGGATAGAAGCGCCCTTCAACGACAACCGCGCGGTGTGGCAACACCTGATGGCCGACGACGTATGGCGCATCGACTACCAGATGGAACCCGACGCCGACCCGGCTTTCGTGAGCAGCGAGCGCCAGGTGCGCGAACGTCTGCAACGCCAGTTTGGCGACGATTTGCAGTGCGAGATTGTCTGGGTCGGCCCCTATGCCTACCGCAGCCAGTGCCTGGACCAGCTGCGTATCGGCAGCGTGTTTTTTATCGGCGACACGGCCAAGATCGTGAGCCCGTTCGGCGCGCGCGGCGGCAACACCGGCGTGGCGGACGCCGACAACCTGGCCTGGAAACTGGCTGCCGTGTTGCAGGGCCGTGCGCCGGTTTCGCTGCTCGACAGCTACAACGAAGAACGCCTGGAGGCAGCGCAGCAAAATGTGCTGGTGACCAACCGCACGGCGCGTTTTCTGCGGCCTGCCGACGGCGCGGAACGTGTCTTCCGCAGCGCGGTTATCGGGCTGGCGCGGCAGTATCCGTTTGCGCGCCAACTGGTCAACACCGGCCGGATGGCGGTGGCCAACCCGTACAGCCGCTCCGGCGTGTGTACCGGCTCGGGCGGCCAGTCGGTGCAAAACGTCACCTTCCGCTGGGCCGACGGCAGCACGGGTTGTGTCAACGACCTGCTGCGCTGGGCCGAAGGCCGCCTGCTGCTGCTGGTGTTTGGTGATCTGTCCGCCCAGGCCTGCCAGCGGCTGGCCAAGCTGAGCAGCCATGTGCCGGTGCGTTGCGTGCAGGTGCTGGGTGCGGACGGACGGCAACGGGCGCAGGAGTTTGTACGCGACCAGCCGGGCCATCTGCAGGGTGCCTGCCACGTATTTGGCCACGCCTGGGCGCTGGTGCGGCCCGACGCCTACCTGGCCGCCACCGGCGAAGCGGTGGATGGCTCGCTGGTCAACGCCATCGAACACGCGCTGGGCCTGGACCACAAGGAGTCGCCATGAAAACCACCATGCACTTGCAGGACGCCGACACGTTTTACGAACACCTGCTGGACGCCCACGCCGGCCTGGGCCGCGAGCAGTCCGAGTTGCTCAATGCACGCCTGATCCTGCTGCTGGCCAACCAGATCGGCGATGCGCGTGTATTGCAGGAATGCCTGCTGGCAGCGCGCTTGCCGGAGCCGCGGCCAGCCGGATGAGATTGGCCATCGGGTGGCCTTGGCCGACGCAGGCCGTGATCGGCTCAATACCCTCGCAGCATGAATTCAATTGATGCTTCGATCATCGGTTGGTCCGGCGACCCGGCGCGGTCAAAGGGGTTCCGCAACAATGCGGACGGAACTGCCAGGATATTAGGGGTGTCGACAACGTAGCTGATGCCCTGGACGGTCAACAAGCCTTGCGCTCGACTTCTTTTAGCATGATGGGTTTTTCCAGAAAACGTTCATGTCATCATGCCGCATGAAAAATCTGTGGTCAAGAAAAACGCGTCCTCTAAAATCGATTCATGACCGAAGCATTGCAACAACCCGGGCTCAATAGCCTTTCCAAATCTTTCGAGCCCGCCGCCATTGAGGCCCATTGGGGGCCGGAATGGGAGCGCAGAAATTACGCGGCGGCCGGATACCGGGGTACTGCGGCGCCCAAGGAAGACGCCGACTCGTTTGCCATCCAGCTGCCCCCGCCGAACGTGACCGGCACCCTGCATATGGGCCATGCGTTCAACCAGACAATCATGGACTCGCTCACGCGGTATCACCGCATGCTGGGCCACAACACGGTCTGGGTGCCGGGCACCGACCACGCCGGCATCGCCACCCAGATCGTGGTGGAGCGCCAGCTGCAGGACCAGAACATTAGCCGCCATGGCATGGGCGCCACGCTTTTTGAGGCGCGCAAGAACTTCGTCGCCAAGGTCTGGGAGTGGAAGGAAAAATCGGGCAACACCATCACCACGCAGATGCGCCGCATGGGCGACAGCGTGGACTGGAGCCGCGAATATTTCACCATGGATCCGAAGTTGTCGCCCATCGTGACCGACACCTTTGTGCGCTTGTACGAGCAGGGCCTGATCTACCGCGGCAAACGCCTGGT
>JANLPN010000173.1:0-18353 GCA_031367285.1 Betaproteobacteria bacterium
CCGGGCCGTATCGTGGTGAGCGAACGTACCAAAGTGGTCCAGCCCCTGGAGCGCAGCGTCGTCAAGGCCGTGCTGGTCAAAGACGGCGACCACGTCAGTGCCGGCCAGCCGCTGGTGGAGCTGGACCCCACCAGTGCCCAGCCAACCTGGTGAGCGCCATGGCGGCATTCTCTCCACCTGCAATGGGCCAATCCAGCCTGTCGCCCGCCTATGCCAGCCAGTTGAACCAGCTGCTTGCCGCCAACTGGCTGTAGGGGTGACAGCCGGAACACCGCCAGCCAGGCGTCAGCTGTCTTTCTCCACTTGTACCCAATTGGAGTGATGCCAGGACATAAGGCCACCGATATAACCAGACTCTCTCAACTTTGAGGAGTTTGCCATGGCAGTTCAGAAACTCGAGGCTGGGCACGATGACCCGGTGCTGGCACTGGATGACATTCAGTGCGACATCCTGATCGGTCTCCAGAAAGACGGCGAATGTTTTTTATTCTTCACGATTGCCGACCTGCTGCTGTTCAAGGCGGCATTGCATGCGGCCGTTCTGCTCGGCTTGGTCACGTCGGCCAGTATCGGCAAAAGCCGGGAGCAGCAAATTGCCAGCCTGAAAGCCGCGCGTGACAAGACTCGCATCCCAATCCCTGGCATGAATATCGGCTTCACGCACCGAGGTCTCGGCAAGATGCTCGGCGATCCAAACTATGCCGTAGGCAAAGTGAATTTCGACAGCTCTTTTCAAGCCGGCGCGCCCGCGCGCGCGCAAGATCTCGGCGACGTTGCCGGCCTTTGGCCGCAAGTGTTCCAGCAGGGCGCCCTGGATGGCGTCATGCTCATCACCGGGGGCGACGAGTTGGAAGCTGATATGCGTGCCAACGCCATTCTCAGTTTGTTCGGCAGCGCCATTGATCCGCCGGTGTTCAGGCAGAGCGGCGCGACTCGGCCAGGCCAGCGCGGGCACGAGCATTTTGGATTCCTTGACGGTGTTTCGCAGCCCGGTATAAGGGGGCTCACGGCACGCGAGAATCCGAATGACCCCAACCAGGGTCTGCCAGGCCAGGACCTTCTGTGGCCGGGAGAGTTTGTGTTCGGCTACGACGGTCAAAAGCCCGCCAACCCCGGCGACCAGGTTTCAAAAGACGACCCCGACCCGGTCAAACCCTTGCCTTTTTCGTGGATGAAAAACGGCTCCTTCATGGTCTGGCGCCGATTGGAGCAGGATGTGCCGGCGTTCAACGCGGCCGTACGGCAAGAAGCCGAGCGGCTGGAGATGGATGTGACGCTGCTCGCGTCGCGTATGGTGGGGCGCTGGCCCAGTGGGGCGCCGGTGGTGATGGCACCGCTCCAGGACGCACCGATGCTGGCTGCCAGTCCGTTTAAAAATAATGATTTTGAATATGGCCGGGACGATCCGGACCAGCGGCGTTGCCCCTACGCGGCGCATATTCGCAAGACCTATCCGCGTGACGACTTGAACGGGATTTTCGGCGGTGAGGCTGGCGAAGCTTCCGTCCAAACACGGCGCATCCGGCGCGCGGGCATCCCGTTCGGGCCGGATTTTGACGAAGAGGCCGACAACGCCTCGGAGTCACGCGGCCTCATGTTCGTTTGCTACCAGACGTCTATTCCGGAGCAGTTTGAATTCGTTCAAAAGGACTGGGCCAACAACCAGAACTTCGTCCCCGGCAAGGTGTACCCCAAGCCGACAGGCGGCAGTGTCACACCAGGGCTCGACCCGATCATCGGCCAGGGAGGATCACGGGATATGGACGAACCTTTCCCCAACTATCCTGCCGGCAGCCGTCGGGAGACACTCAAGAACCTTCCGCAGTTTGTCACAGCGACGGCCGCCGGCTACTTTTTTCTGCCGTCACTGAGCGCGCTGAAAAATGGCCTTGGCGTTCCGTAGACGCCTACTGGCTCGCGGTTCTCCAAAAAAACGGCGCGTCGCCCCAAGTCTTCTCACACCTCCTCAACGGGCTCGACGAAAAGTGGTAGCGCTGGGGCGTCAGAGCGGCAATTGGTCCAGCGTGTCGTAGGTGGTCTTTAGCCACATCTTTACGCGCTGGCGCTCCAGTATGCCCAGGGCATCGGGCGTGCCGCGGCTGTGGATGGCGGCCCAGAAGCTGGCGTTCTGGCCGTCTATCTTGCGCATGCTGGCCTCGGCCAGCGCGGTGAGGGTGATTACCCGGCCGCCCAGGGCGAATGCCTTTTTGAGCGCGGCGGATTCGTCCAGCAGGGCAAAGTCGGTCCCGCGGCCCAGATTCTTCACCACGATGTAGTTGGGGCCGGGGCCGTAGGTGTTGACCAGCCGGTCCAGCAGGTCCACCGAGTCCCGTCCGGCGTCGGCCATGTGCCAGAAGTTGACGGTAATGCCCATCTCGCCCATCAGCGGCAGCAGGTCCGACTCGCGCACCCAGCGCGCCAGCGGCGCCGCGGTTTGCGCGGCCAGATCGACGATCACGTTTTGCTGCTTGCCCTCCACCGGCGGCTCCTCAAACACGGCCGCGATGCGGTCCAGGCCCTCGAAGGTGTCCACGATCACGGGTGAGGCGTACGACGCGTAGAAGCGCGTGAACGAGGTGTGCGAGCGGTCGGTGTCAAAGCCCACAAAGGGCTGGCCTTTGTCGATGAAATACTGGGCCAGCAGACGCGCGGTTACGGACTTGCCCACGCCGCCTTTTTCGCCGCCGATGAAATTAAGTGAACTCAAGGTGTTACTCCCGATGGTGTCGATGTTAGGGGCAGGGCTGTTGGGCCTGGCAAGCGGGTACCGCAAGAACCATGCGCAAGCGCGCTGTTCAGGCCAGCTTTTTTACCAGAACCTGGCTTTTGCGGTCCCAGTTGTACATGCGCCGGCGCGCTTCAGGCAGCTGATCCGGGTCGGCCTGCACAAAGCCGCGCTTCAAAAACCAGTGCATGGTGCGGGTGGTCAACACAAAAATGCCGTCCAGGCCCATGGCCTTGGCGCGTTGCTCTATGCGCTTAAGCACACGCTCGCCGTCGCCCTGGCCCTGCGATTCGGGCGACACGGTGAGCGCGGCCATCTCGGCGATTTTGGCCTCGGGGTAGGGATACAGTGCCGCGCAGGCAAAGATCACGCCGTCGTGCTCCAGAATGGTGTAGTTGCCCACGTCGCGTTCTATTTCGGTGCGGCTGCGTTTTACCAGGGTGCCGTCTTTTTCGAACGGCTCGATCAGCTGCAGTATGCCGCCCACGTCGTCGGACGTGGCCTCGCGCAGGCTCTCGAGCTTTTCGTCGATCACCATGGTGCCCACGCCGTCGTGCACGTAGATCTCCAGCAGCAGCGAGCCGTCGAGCGCAAACGGCAGGATGTGGCTTCGTTCCACGCCGCCTTTGCAGGCCTTGACGCAGTGCTGCAGGTAAAAGGCGGTGTCGGTGGGGCGTTGCGCGGCCGGCAGTTCGGCCAGCAGTTTTTCGGCGCTGGCCAGGGGCAACTCGGTGTCTATGGGGTTGTCTTCGCTCTCAGCCTGGCCGGGCTGGGTAAGTATGCCCGGCACCTCGGTCAGGAAGATCAGCTTGTCGGCCTGCAAGGCAATGGCCACACTGGTGGCCACTTCTTCCATGGTGAGGTTGAAGGCTTCACCGGTGGGCGAAAAGCCGAACGGTGAGATCAGCACCATGGCGCCCATGTCGAGCGTGCGGCGGATGCCGGCTACGTCGACCTTGCGCACCAGGCCCGAGTGCTGAAAGTCCACGCCGTCCACAATGCCCACCGGTCGCGCGGTGATGAAGTTGCCCGACAACACGCGCACGGTGGAGCCGGCCATGGGCGTGTTGGGCAGGCCCTGGCTGAAGGCGGCCTCAATCTCGTAGCGCAGCTGGCCGGCGGCCTCCTGGGCGCAGTCCAGCGCCACCTCGTCGGTGATACGCACGCCATGCGAATATTTGGCCACGTGGCCCTTGGCCTTGAGCTGCTCGTTGACCTGGGGGCGAAAGCCGTGCACCAGCACGATCTTCACGCCCATGCTCTGGATCATGGCCAGGTCCTGCGCCAGGTTTTGCAGCTTGCCGGCCGCGATGGCCTCGCCGCACACGCCCACCACAAAAGTCTGGTTGCGGAACTTGTGGATATACGGCGCCACGGACCGGAACCAGGGCACAAAGGTAAAGTTGAAAACAGCGGACATGGAGGTCAGAAACCCGTGGCGTGCGACAGGGCCTGATTATGGGCGATAGTCGCTGGCGCACAGGGATAATGGGTCAGTGTCCGTTGCTCCCCCTACCAGCCCTTTGCGTATCGAGTTTCCCGAGTCGCTGCCCGTATCGGCCAAGCGGCAAGAGATCATGGAGGCCATACGCACGCACCAAGTGGTCATCGTGTGCGGAGAGACCGGCTCCGGCAAGACCACCCAGTTGCCCAAGATCGCACTCGCGCTCGGGCGCGGCAAGCTCAATTACCCACCGGGCCAGGGCAAGCTGATTGGCCACACGCAGCCGCGCCGTATTGCAGCCAGCTCGGTGGCCAAACGCATAGCCGAGGAGCTGAAAACGCCGCTAGGTGAGGTGGTGGGTTTCAAGGTGCGGTTCCAGGACCGGCTTTCGCGCGATGCGTCGGTCAAGCTCATGACCGATGGCATCCTGCTGGCCGAGACGCAGACTGACCCGCGGCTATTGGCCTATGACACCCTAATCATCGACGAGGCCCATGAGCGCAGCCTCAACATCGACTTCCTGCTCGGTTACCTGCGCCAGATCCTGCCGCGCCGGCCCGACCTGAAGATCATTGTGACGTCGGCGACCATCGACGCCCAGCGTTTCGCGGACCACTTTGCCTCCAAGAACGGCCCAGCGCCGGTCATCATGGTGTCGGGCCGCATGTTTCCGGTGGAGCAGCGTTACCGGCCGTTCGAGGAGTCGCGCGACTATGGCCTGAACGACGCCATTGCCGATGCCGTGGACGAAATCTGGCGCGGCACCGGGCCGGTCGGAACTACGGCAGGTTCATCCAATGACGGCGACATCCTGGTGTTCCTGCCCGGTGAACGCGAGATCCGCGAGGCGTCGGACCACCTGCGCAAACACCTTAGCCACCAGCCGGTATTTCGCAACTCCGAGGTGCTGCCTTTGTTTGCCCGTTTGAGCCAGGCCGAGCAGGACCGTATTTTTGACGGCCATACCGGCAGGCGCATAGTGCTGGCCACCAATGTGGCGGAGACATCATTGACCGTGCCGGGCATACGCTTTGTGATTGACGCCGGCACGGCGCGCATGAAGCGTTACAGCTTTCGCAGCAAGGTGGAGCAGTTGCTGGTGGAGCCGATCAGCCAGTCCTCGGCCAATCAGCGGGCCGGGCGTTGCGGGCGCGTGGCCAACGGCATTTGCATCCGCCTGTACGAGCAGCAGGACTATGACCAGCGCCCGCGATTCACAGAGCCGGAAATCCTGCGCAGCTCGCTGGCCGGCGTGATCCTGCGCATGAAGTCGCTGCACCTGGGCGTGGTGGAGGAATTCCCGTTTATCGAAAGCCCGCAGGCGCGGGCCATCACCGACGGCTACCAGTTGCTGGCCGAGCTTGGCGCGGTGGACGACAACAACGAGTTGACGGGAGTTGGCAAAGAGCTGGCCAAATTGCCGCTGGACCCACGCGTGGGCCGCATGATTCTGGAGGCGCGCGCGCGCCAGGCGCTGGACGAAGTGCTGGTGATCGCCAGCGCCCTGAGTGTGCAGGACGTGCGCGACCGGCCCATGGATGCGCAGGGCGCGGCGGATACCGCGCACCAGAAGTTTGACGACGACAAAAGCGAGTTCACGGGTTACCTCAAGCTCTGGAAGTGGATAACCCACGCACGCGGAGAAAAGGGCCCCCATGCGTCCCGTGCTCCCGCACCGGCCGGGGCTCCGCGCTTCGCGTCGTCGCTGGATGTACCGCCGCCTGAGGCAGCGGCTCTTCGCCCCGTCCCAGCCAGCGCAGGCAGGCTGGGAGCCGCGGGGCTCAGCCCCGGGGGGGCCGTCCCCGGCTTGGGGCGGCCCGGCGATGGGGGCTCCGCCGAGCACCGCCTGTCCAACCGGCAATACGAGCAGCTACTGCGGCAGAACTTCATCAACGTGCGCCGGGTGCGCGAGTGGAAGGACATCCATTCGCAGTTGCAGACCGTGGTGGCCGAGCACAAATGGCGCATCAATGCGGCACCGGCCACGTATGAACAGCTGCACTTGTCGATGTTGTCCGGCCTGCTGGGCAATGTGGGTTGCAAGCTGGAGGACGAGGAGGTGTACCTGGGTGCACGCGGCATCAAGTTCTACCGCCATCCCGGCGCTCACCTGGGAAAGAAACCGGGGCGCTGGATCCTGGCCGCCGAGCTGGTGGAGACCACGCGGCTGTTTGGCCGCGGCCTTGCCAACATCGAGCCGCAATGGATAGAACAGGTGGGCGCGCATTTGCTCAAGAAGCAGTTGCTCGACCCGCACTGGGAAAAGAAGGCCGCCGAAGTGACCGCGTTGGAGCGGGCCACGCTGTATGGCATCGTGGTTTATAGCGGGCGGCGCGTCAATTTCTCGCGTGTGGACCCGCGTGCGGCGCGTGAAATTTTCATTCGTGAGGCACTGGTGGATGGCGAATGGGACACGAATCTGCCGTTCCTTGCCGCCAACCGCAAGCTTGTCGCGCAGGTTGAAGACCTGGAACACAAGGCGCGAAGGCAGGACGTGCTGGTAGACGACGAGTTGATTTACGCGTTTTACGACCAGCAACTTCCCGCCGATGTGTGCAGCGGATTCAGCTGCGAGCGCTGGTACCGTGAAGAAGTCAAAAAGCAGCCGCGGTTGCTGCTGCTGACGCGTGACGAATTGATGCGCCACGAGGCCGCGGGTATCACCACCAACGCCTTTCCGCGCACCATCCGGCTGGGCGGGGTGGACTGCAGCGTGGTGTATCTGCACGAGCCCGGCGATACCAGAGACGGCCTGACCGTGACGGTGCCGCTGTTTGTGTTGAACCAGGTCAATGACGAGCGCTGCGAATGGCTGGTGCCGGGCATGCTCAGGGACAAGATACTCGCGTTGCTCAAGAGCCTGCACCAGAAGCCGCGCTCGCGTTTTGTGCCGCTGCCGGAGAGCGCGGCGCGTATCGCGGCACAACTCGGCGCGCCGGAGTCCTTTGGGCAGGGCAGCTTGGTGGATGCCCTGCTGAAGCTGGTACGCGACGCGACATCGCTGGACGTAAAACGCGCCGACTTCAAGCAGGACAGCCTGAGCCCGCACTTGTTCATGAATTTCCGCGTGGTGGACGAACACGGCCGGCAACTGGGAACCGGGCGCAGCCTGGGTGGTCTCAAGGCCGAGTTGGGCGTCCAGGCACGCGGCGCGTTCCAGGCCTTGGCGGCCCTGAAGGTCGCACCGGCCCGGCTGGTTTCTCCGGTTGCAGCGGCTCCGCAGGTGGGGCCGGCCACTGCCGCCCCTGTTGCGAAGGCAAGCCCTCTGCCGGCCGGCGGCGAGCGCCATACGGCCTGGACGTTTGGCGAACTGCCGGAATTGCTGGAGATTCGCAAAGGCGGCCAGGTGCTGGTTGGTTTCCCCGCGCTGGTGGATGCCGCTGATGCGGTACTGGTGGAGGTATTCGATGAGCCCGATGTGGCGGCCACCAAACACCGGGCCGGCCTGCGACGCCTGTTTGCCCTGCAGATCAAGGACGCGCTCAAATACCTGGAGAAAAATATTCCGGACCTGCAGAACATGGCCGCTGCGTTCATGTCCCTGGGGACGCTGGAGGAGTTGCGTGCCCAAATCATCGACGTTGCGCTGGAGCGCGCTTTTTTGCTGGAGCCGCTGCCGACCGATGCCGCGGCGTTTCAGCGCCGCGTGGACGAGGGCAGGGGGCGCCTGACCCTGATTGCGAATGAGGTGGCGCGGTTGGCGTCCGTGATACTGGCCGAATACGCAACAAGCAACCGCAAGATCAAGGACAGCAAGCAGGCGGCCGAAGCCGCGCTGGACACCAGCCAGCAGTTGCAGCGCCTGATGCCCAAACGCTTCCTGGCAGTGACGCCCTGGGCCCAGTTGCAGCACTTTGCGCGTTACCTCAAGGCCATCAGCCTGCGGCTGGAAAAGGTCCGCGCCGATCCGGCCCGGGATACCGCCAAGCTGGCCGAGCTGCGTCCACAGGAGACACGCTACTGGCGCCTGGTGGCCGAGCGCAAAGGCGTCACCGACGAGCGGGTGCAGGAGTTCCGCTGGCTGCTGGAGGAATTGCGCGTGAGTTTTTTTGCGCAGGAGTTGCGCACGCCGCAGCCGGTCAGCATCAAACGCCTGGACAAGGCCTGGCAGCAGATCACCAGCTGACGGCGCGCACCGTGTCCAAACCTTCAACCAATCAGCGCACACCGCTTCAGCGCCGCCTGGCGTTGGTGCGCCATCGCGCCAGCCGTCTGGACCCGACGGTAAAAGGCTTGCTGTGGTTCATGACCGCGGGCCTCCTGTTTGTGGTGCTTAACACCTTGCTGCGAAAACTTAGCCTGGAGATGAACCCGTTTCAGGCGCAGTTCCTGCGCTACCTGCTGGCCATCGTCGTCATGTTGCCGTTGATTGCCCGCGCCGGCCTTGCCGCCTATTGGCCAAAAAGCGTGGGCGGCCAGTTTACGCGTGGCGCCGCACATACCGTGGGCCTGATGTGCTGGTTTTCCGCCTTGCCGCACATACCCATGGCAGACACCACGGCAATTGGCTTCACCCAGCCTATCTTCATCATGCTGGGTGCGTACCTGTTTTTTCGCGAGGCCATGCGCTGGGAGCGCTGGATTGCGGCAGCGATCGGCTTTTCGGGTGTTTTGATCGTGGTGGCGCCCCATCTTTCGGGTGGCGGCGGTGTCTACAACCTGTTGATGCTGGCTTCGAGCCCTATGTTCGCGGCTTCGTTTCTGTTGACCAAGGCATTGACGCGCTACGAACGCGTGGAAGTAATCGTGTTGTGGCAGGCGATCACCATCAGCCTGTTCAGTCTGCCACTGGCATGGTGGTACTGGCAGGCACCCAGTACGTTTCAATGGCTTGGCTTTTTGTGCACGGGCATACTGGGCGTGGCGGCCCACTACTGCATCACCCGCTCGTTTGCGGTAGCGGACATCTCGTCCACCCAATCGGTCAAGTTTCTTGACCTGGTGTGGTCGGCGTTTGCGGGTTGGCTGGTTTTTGGCGAGATTCCGAGCCAGTCCACCTTGGTGGGTGGCATGGTCATTTGCGCCGCGACGGTCTGGATCGCGTACCGTGAGTCGCGCGGGCGAGGGCGTTAGCGCGCCGAGCTATTTCGTCCGGCTACAGTCTGGCCAGCCGTTCCAGCGCGCTGCCCAGAGTTTCGTCTTTTTTGGCAAAACAAAAACGCACCACATTCTGGTCGAAGCCATTGCCGTAAAAGGCCGACAGCGGAATCGCCGCCACGCCGACTTCGGAGGTCAGCCATTTGCAGAAACCGGCTTCTCCCAGGCTGCGTTCCGGTACCGTGAGGTTCGAGATATCCACACACTGGAAATAACTGCCTTCGCTGGGCAGCAGTTTGAACCGTGTCTTGGCCAGGCCGGCACGGAACAGGTCGCGCTTGCGCTGGTAAAAGGCGGGCAATTCCAGATAGGGCCTGGGGTCGGCCATGTAGCTGGCCAGGCCATATTGCACCGGCGTATTGACGGTGAAAACGTTGAACTGGTGCACTTTGCGGAACTCGGTGGTAAGCGTTGCCGGTGCCGCCACAAAACCCACCTTCCAGCCCGTCACGTGGTAGGTTTTTCCGAAACTCGAGACGATAAACGCGCGTGCCGCCAAGCCCGGAAAACGTGCCGCGCTCTGGTGTGCCTGGCCGTCATAAACCATGTGTTCATAGACTTCATCGCTAATCAGCAATACGTCGGTGGGCGCCAGGATCTCCTGCAGCGTCCGCATGTCCTGCTCGCTCCAGACGGTCGCGCTGGGGTTGTGCGGGCTGTTGATCAGAATCGCTCGTGTCCTGGGGCCGATCGCGGCGCTGATCTTGTCGAAGTCCGGGCGGAAAGTTCCCGGCGTCAAGGGCACACGCACCGCAGTGCCCCCGGCCAGTTCGATATTGGGCACGTAACTGTCGTAGCAGGGCTCCAACACAATCACTTCGTCGCCCGGGCGCACGACGGCCAGTATGGCCGTGATGATGGCTTGTGTGGCGCCGGCGGTGACCGTGATCTCCGTCGTGGCGTCGTATCCGCGGCCCCCGTGCGGTCCGTGCCAGGCATCGACCTTGGCCGCAATGGCTTCGCGAAGGACGGCGACACCGGTCATCGGCGGGTACTGGTTCAGGCCGCGTGTCATCGCGTCGGTGACTGCATTGACCAGCAGCGGATCGCAATCGAAATCCGGAAAGCCCTGCCCGAGATTGACAGCGCCTTTTTCCGCCGCCAAGGTGGACATGACGGTGAAGATGGTGGTGCCAACGGAGGGCAGCTTGGTAACGATTTCGGGAGTGCGGGCAATCATTTCTGGTTTACAACTCATAGTCATTGACTTGTCCGGTCATGGCACGGGCAACCAGGTGCCGGTCCAGCCGGTCGCTCAGGAGTTCGGCAAATTTGAAAACGAAGTTGCGCAGGTAGGCACTGCGTTTGAAAGCCACGCGGGCCACGTTCTGGCCGAACAGATAACCGGCGGGGCGGACCACCAGTCCGCTTTTGCCGCCGTCATTGGCCACGTCGCGTACCGCCATTTCGGCTGCGATGCCCACCCCCATGCCCAGCTTGACGTAGGTGGTGATGACGTCGGAGTCGATGGCTTCCAGCGCAATACGCGGTCGCAGGTTGCGCGTTGCAAAAGCGTGGTCGATCTTGGTCCGGCCGGTGAACGAAGGGTGGTAGGTAATAAGCGGCTCTACAGCGATGTCCTCCAGTGTCACCCGCTCTTTCAGGCACAGCGGGTGGCCGACGGGTAGTACCAGCATGTGTTGCCACTCATAACAGGGCAAGGTGACCAGTTCGCTATAGGCGGCCAGCGATTCGGTGGCGATGCCGATCTCGGCGATCTCGTCAATCACCATTTGCGCTACCTGGTCGGGCGCACCCTGGTGCAGGCTGACGTTGACCTTGGGGTAGGCGAGGCGCAATCTGGAGACCGGATCCGGCAGCACGTAACGCGCCTGCGTGTGGGTGGTGGCGATGGACAGGGTGCCGCTGTCTTCGGCGCTGTATTCGTTGCCGATTCTTTTCAGATTGCCGACCTCGCGCATGATGATTTCTATGCTCTTGAGCACGTGTTGGCCGGGCTCCGTGACGCGCTTGAGCCGTTTGCCGTGGCGCGCAAAAATCTCTATGCCCAACTCTTCTTCCAGTTCGATGATGGCTTTGGAAACCCCGGGCTGCGAGGTGTGCAACGCCTTTGCGGCCTCGGTCAGGTTCAGGTTGCGGCGCACTGCTTCCTGAGCAAAGCGAAACTGGTGAAGGTTCATATCGATTGCTGACTAATGATCGAGTTTATTATGCCCGCGCAAGTTATCCGTGCTGTGACGGTCCTCAATGGGCCGTCTTCCATGAGAAAACGTCGGGCCGCTCCCAAGTTTTCTTGGTCGTGCCGGTTGCCTGAGGCAACGGCTCTTCGGCCCGTCCCAAGCTGCGCAGGCAGCTTGGGTGCCGCGGGCCTCTGCCCCCTCGGGGGGCCTGGCGAAGCCAGGGTTGGGGGCGCTCTCAAGAGGAGAGCGCGATTTCAGCCATCAGGTCAACAACCCGCTGCTCCTCGCCAATAGCCTGCCGCAGGTCAAAGCCGATGTGGTGATGCTCCCGCACCAGGGCCTCTATCAATTTGGGCAGATCTTCCCGCGCGTGCCGACCCACCCCTAGAAACATGGGCACGATGCTGATCCGGTTGGCACCAGCCTGCACCAGGCGCCGCGTTACCGTAGGCAAATCCGGCTCCATCATTTCAAGGTAGGCGCAAGCGACCAGCACCGAGGGGTCGAGCGCGAGAATACGCGCTGCCACTGCTTCGACCGGACGAGACCAAAGCGGGTCGCGCGACCCGTGGGCAAAAAGTACGATGGCGCGCAGGGTCATCGTCGCAGCACCAGCCAGCCGAAGGCCGACAGCGAGAGCAGCGAGTAAATCAGCCCTGGCGCCGCAGCCGTGAGCCAGGGCCACCAGTTGCGCAGATTGCCAAAATGGCCGAACAGGTTATTGAGCAGGAAAAAACTGATGCCTGACATGACGCCGACAAAAACAAGTGTGGAAATGCCGCTGGTCCTGAAATGAAGGTAGGCAAAAGGTAACGCCAGCACCACCATGACAAAACAGCTCAGCGGATAGAAGACCTTGCGCCAGAACTCAATTTCATACCGCTGGGAAGACTGGCCATTGGCTTCCAGATGCCGCATGAACTGGAACAAATCGATGATCGGCATACGTTCGGGCCGAAGCAGCGCTACGGCGACCATTTCGGCCGTCAGCCCGGTCGGCCAGCGAAACTCCGGCAGGTTGTCACGTGCTGCCTGTGTTTCGCTTGAGCCGCGAAAGCTGAATTCCGTCCTGACCACATCGGCCAAAGTCCATGCGTCGCCATTGCTGAAGCGCCCAGTCCTGGCTTCGGTGGTCGATACCAGGCGCCCCTGGTTGTCAAATTCAATCACCCGCACCCGGCGCATGTTTCCATCCGGCAGCAACGCCCCCACATTCACTGCGTAGGAATGGTAGGCCTGCTTTTCCCTCAGCCATGCGCCGGTTTGACCTACCGTAACCTCGCGCAAATACCTGGCTCGCAGCAGTTGCCCGGTACGGTCCGCCACGGGAGCCACGAAATCGCCGATGGCAAACGTGAACAGCGAGAACAGAAGCCCCAGACCGAGCATTACGCGCAAGGCGCGCCATGGCCCGAGTCCGCTGGTTCTGAGCACGGTAAATTCGGAACTTTGCGCCAGGCGCGCCATGACGAATACCGAGCCGATCAGTACGGTGATGGGAATCAGTTCATACAGCGTGCTGACTGCCAGGGTTGCCACGAACGCGACCGCATGGCGCACTTGGTAACCGGCCGGATTGGCAGAGTCCACCCATCGCAATTCGTCGACGAAATCAATGAAAGAAAAAAGGGCGAGGAAACCCAGAGTCACGAAGCCCACCGACGCCAGCACGTCCGCATAAATCATGCGACGCACCGTTTTCATTGGTCCGGCCCCGGCGATTCGGAGTTGCGCGCCGTCGCCGTTGTACGGCGCCTGCGCAGGCTGGTGGCGAGAGTCCAGTTCCAGTGCAGCTTGACCAGCAGCAGGACGCTCAGCACGAACACCGTCCCATGCAGGGTGATCATGTAGGCCCAGAAGCCGCTGCGGCCTGAACCGATCCGGCTCAGGCCGAGGTTGACCAGGTTGTAGTACAGGATGAAAGTGAAAAGGGAGAAGATCATGTTGCCATTGCGCCCGATGCGGGGGTTGACGCGCGACACTGCCAGGCCGATCAGTACGAAGTTGGCTGCCGCCAGCGCCAGACCCAGGCGCCACGACAGCTCGCCGAGGTAAGCCGGCGTACGGACAGCGATCAGAGTCTGGGTTGAGAGCGCGCGTGGCGGTACGGTGCGTGCCACATCCTGGGCTTTTTCGTTTACCAGCACGCCATACTCCTCAAACTCACTGAGTTTGAGCCCTGGATTGGCGAGCACGTTTTCCAGTTGCTGCCCGTTGGACAACAGCAAAAACTGGTCGGCTCCGATCATGTCAATTCGCCCGGCGCGGGCCGAAGTCACGAGTTGTTTGCCCTTCTCGTTGGCGGCTATAAAGACCTCGCCGGCTGTTTTGCCGCCAACGGAGTCCTTGTCGACAAAGAATACCCGGCTACCGCCCGCCGACTCCTGAAATTGACCTGGCAGCACCCGCTCCAGGTCGCCGCGCTGCTCGAACCGATCGGCCAGCATCTGCGATTGCTGGTGAGCCCAAGGCCAGGCAAAAATTGCCAGCACGGCAATCACCAGCAGTATGGGCCACACGAAACGGACCAGCGGCCGCAAGAAACTGCCAAGGCCTTGCCCGCTGGAGAACCAGATCACCATTTCGCTGTCGCGGTACATGCGTGAGAGCGTGCCGACGATGGAGATGAAAAGGCTCAACGTCAGTATGGTCGGCGCATGGCCCAGCACCGTGTAACCTAGCACCATCATCACTTCGGCCGGGTTGACGCTGCCGCGTGTTGCGAGGCCGAGGGTCCGGATCAGGAGCATCGTCATGACGATGGTGGCCAGCACGACCACCGTGGCACCGAAGGTGCGGCCCATTTCCTTGCGGATCGAAGAATGGAATAACATCGTATTGAAGGAAAACGGACTTTTGGCTCGGAACTATCGAGCGCGCATGTTCGCATGTGGGTCCGGGCAAAGCAGGTTTTCAGAGAAGACTAATTTGTACCCAAGTGATGTCGTGGAAAAAAGCGCAATTATGAACTTTGAACTGAACCGGATCGATTTGGCCGAAGCCGCAACACAAAATGGCGACGCTTTGATCGTCTTGGTGCCCAAAACATTCAAATCCCCCGGTGGCGTCGTGGCCGAACTTGTTGCGGCGGCGATCAAGGCCGGAGATCTCGACACCAAGGCTGGCAAGACGCTGCATCTCTACCGGGCTTCCGGTGTGTCGTGTACCCGGCTGGTTCTGGTGGGGTGCGAAGAGGGGTCGGCGCGGCAGGTTCGCCTGGCGCTGGCCGCGGCTGTCGGCATGGTCAAGTCTGGCACGGTGAAGCGGTTGCTGGTTTGCTTTGGCGGGCCGGTAAGCGCGGACGCTGTCCACGCCGCCGTGATGGCGGTAGCCGACGCCACCTATGTGTACACCACCACCAAATCCAAACCGGAAGGGCGGTCCATCGTCCTGGTGGCCATCGGGGTGCCAGACCCCGCCGCCGTGCGATCGTCCTTTGACCATGCGGTGGCAGCGGTCCACGGCGTGGAACTGGCCAAGGAGTGGGCCAACCGGCCGGCGAACCACGCGACGCCGACGATGTTGGCGCTGGCAGCCAAAAGCCTGGCCAAAATGCCGCGCATCAAATGCGAGGTGTTGGGCCCCAAACAGGTTGCCAAGCTCGGCATGGGCGCATTCATGGCGGTGTCGCGCGGCTCCGAGGAGGAGTTGCGGTTTGTCGTCCTGCGGTACGCCGGTGCGGTCGCTACGCAAGCTCCTTGCGTGCTGATTGGCAAGGGGATTACTTTCGATACGGGAGGGATTTCAATCAAGCCGGCGCCCGAGATGGACGAAATGAAATTCGACATGTGTGGTGCCGCCAGTGTGCTCGGTGTTTTTCGGGCGCTGGCCGAACTCAAGCCGGCCATCAACGTTGTTGGCCTCATACCCACTTGTGAAAACATGCCTGACGGACGGGCAGTCAAGCCGGGCGACGTCGTGACCAGCATGAGTGGTCAAACCATAGAGATACTGAATACCGACGCCGAAGGGCGCTTGGTCCTGTGTGATGCCCTGACCTACGCCGAGCGTTTCCGGCCGCATGCGGTGATCGACATCGCCACACTTACCGGGGCATGTGTTATTGCGCTCGGCGGAGTACGCAGCGGCATGTTTGCAAGTGCCGATGACTTGGCTGGAGAATTGCAGGCGGCGGGCGAAGCCGTGCAGGATCCGTGCTGGAGAATGCCACTGGATGACGACTATGCCGATGGCTTGAAGACCAATTTTGCCGATGTTGCCAATGTGGCTGGTCGCGCCGGTGGCGCGATTACCGCAGCGAAGTTCTTGCAGCGTTTTGCAACCAAATTCCCCTGGGCGCATCTCGACATCGCCGGAACCGCCTGGAAAAGTGGCGCTGCCAAAGGTGCCACGGGAAGGCCCGTTGCACTGTTGTTGAACTACCTTTTGAAGCAGGCAGCGCCCGCGCCGCTGGTTGCCAAGAAGGCGGCCGCCACCAGCAGGCGCAAGGCGGCTTGATGACAGTCGGGATTTGCCTGCCATGACCGAAGTTGCTTTTCATTTCAATGCCGCCGACAAATGGAGTTACGCCTGCCGCTTGTTGCGCAAAGCCGTACTCAAGGGTTCGCGCGTAGCCGTCGCGGGTGAGCAGGCGCTGCTGGAGCAGCTTGACCGCGCGCTGTGGAGTTTCTCCGATACCGATTTCATTCCGCATTGCGTGACGCCGTGTGATGCCGATATGCTGGCCGCGTCGCCGCTTGTCTTGTGCCCCTCGCTCGACAGTTCGCCGCACCAACAGGTCCTGGTCAATATCGGCGCTGCGGTGCCGGCCGGATTTGAGCGGTTTGAGCGGTTGATTGAAGTGGTCGGTACGGACGGGGCGGACCGTCTCGATTCTCGACGGCGCTGGAAGCACTACCGTGACCGCGGCTATAAAGTCGCGGGCCACGACCTTGCGCTGAAAGAAGCCCTTTGATGGCCTTGACATCGAGAAATGTGCCCCGGTTTCTGCCGACTCTGACGGAGATTGTGCAGGCGCCAGCGCCGGCACCCCGGGCGCAAGCCGAGGACGTGGTAACGCCTGGCGGCGCGGACCGGGTGGCCATAGAGGCAAGCGTGCGCGGTCAGGTAGACGCGGAGATGGGTGAACTCCTGCGGGACGCCGTTGCCGCCGCCATGCTGGAGCAGGTCGATGCCATAGCCGCGCGACTCCGGGAGGAGATTGAGCCGATTTTGCGGCAGGCCGTGGCCGACATGGTGGCTAACGAGATCGCGGCCAGAAACCACAAATGACACTGTCCAGCGGGTGCTTTGCGCCTAGCCCCGCAGCCGCGCTCGTTCGTCCCCCGCGACCCATTTCAATGCGTCAGTGGACTGGTGACAGCTTGCCGCTCGGGGCCGTGTTGCACGGGCCTGCCCTATGGTGTGGCGGTCAAAAATGGGGTATCCTCCCGCGCTGTTGAGATAAATTACTATCTTTCAACTTTTCAAAAAATCCCCTTGGAGTATCTATGCAAATGACATTTCGTACCAGCCTGACACTTTGCGCGGCTGCCGTTTTGATGGTGGCTTGCGGCAAGAAGGAAGAGCCGGCTCCCGCTGCTGCTGCTCCAGCGGCTGCACCAGCGTCCGCCGCTGCCGCCCCGGCTCCTGCCGCGCCTTCCAACGTCATAAAAATCGGTCACGTTGGCCCGACCAGCGGCGCGATCGCGCACTTAGGCAAGGACAACGAAAACGGTGCCCGCATGGCTGTGGAGGAATTGAACGCCAAAGGCATCACCATCGGCGGCACGAAAATGACGATCGAGTTGCTTGCCGAAGATGATGCGGGTGACCCGAAGCAAGGTACCGCCGTCGCCACCAAGCTGGTCGATGCCAAGGTCGTCGGCATAATCGGCCACCTGAATTCCGGTACCACCATTCCCGCCTCCGCCATTTATAGTGCAGCCGGCATTCCCCAGATTTCTCCTTCCGCCACTAACCCCAAATACACCCGCCAGGGCTTCAAGACCACCTTCCGCATGGTGGCCGACGATACGCAACTCGGCAGCACACTGGGCAAATACGCCGTCACCACGCTTAAAGGCAAGTCTATCGGCGTCATCGACGACCGTACCGCGTATGGCCAGGGCGTCGCTGAAGAGTTCGAAAAGGCGGTTACCGCTGCGGGCGGCAAGGTCGCCGGGCATGAATTCACGACTGACAAGGCAACCGACTTCAATGCCATTTTGACCACCCTCAAAGGCAAAAAGGTCGATATCGTTTTCTTCGGCGGCATGGACGCGGTTGCCGGCCCGATGATCAAGCAGATGGCGCAACTCGGCATCAAGGCCAAGTTCATGGGCGGCGATGGCATCTGTTCCAGCGAACTGCCCAAGCTGGCTGGCGACGCAATGAAGGACAACATGGTCTATTGCGCCGAAGCTGGCGGTGTTGAAGGCGAACAAAAAGTCGGCATGGACAAGTTCAAGGCCGACTTCAAGGCCAAGTACAACGCCGATGTGCAAGTGTATGCACCCTACACCTATGACGCCCTCAACGTGATGGTTGCGGCCATGGTGAAGGCGGACTCGATTGATCCTGCCAAATACCTTCCGGTTCTGGCTGCAACTGCCGATTACAAGGGTGTCACCGGAACTATCGCCTTCGATGAAAAGGGTGATATCAAGAATGGTGCCCTGACCTTGCATACCTACAAGGGCGGCAAGATGGTTGATCTGGCGGTAATCCGCTAATCCGGCTACTCGCCACAAGAAAAAGCCCCGCACGGCGGGGCTTTTTTACGGCTGTCAAAAAGCGGAGTCTTTGCGGCGATTTCAGCCCACCTCCCGGTTGGCGGCGAAGGTCGAGTGCGTGAGCTCCCAAGCGCCGCGGATCTCGAAATAGTGGTCCAGCGCGATCAACCGGGTGATGTAGCTGCGCCAAGGCGTGCGCGCACGCTTGCGGAAAACTGCTCCACCTGGGGACGGAAGCCGGGTATCCAGTCCAGCCACTGGTTGGGCCGCCG
>JANLPN010000210.1:0-5144 GCA_031367285.1 Betaproteobacteria bacterium
GACTTCGTGCAGTAAAACGCTGAGCAGGTCAACCCGATCAAAAGCGCCGCTGCCGGCATCTGCAAGGAATCTTTGACTGCCTGGGGTTATTGCGAACTCGGCGGAGTCGGCTGGCGTAGCATCGACGAACCAACCGTGGCCGGCGGCGCTGGTGTCCACGGAAATCGATAGTCCGTCAGCCAGACCGAGTTGGCCGTCAGGCAGGTCGGTGACATGGACTTCAAGGCGGGAGAGACGGGTCGGGAGATCCCCGGTCAATCCGGAGGCGGCCCACAGCCGAATGGCTTCGGCAAGAACGGGAGCAAGGACTTGATCAGAAAGCGCTGCACCGGCGGGTGGCCCGCGCGCCAAATAATCGTCAAAAGACCTGGAAACCAGCAATTGCTGGGTGGCCAACGGCCGCTCTTCATCCCTCTGGGGAGAGTAGTACAGGTTTAACCCGTTGTCGTGCAATGTGTCTTCCGCAGCCGCGGTGGAAGACGACTGGCTCTCAACCGGTGGTCCGCGCGCCAGATTGGACACCGGAACGTCGCTTGCAAAAGTATCTTGTTGGTCCGTGCCGACGCGCGAAGAGCCGTCGCCGGCATCTTTGGAAGCCGACGAGCCCGCCGCAGCCAGCTCGGCCAAAACCGCCCCCGGGCTTTGCGCGTTGGCATTTTTGGAAGCTGGCAGGACCACGTAAAGCTCGTCCCCAGCGGAACCATCGGAACTGGTAACGGACGCACCGGTGGTGGTATCCGCAACCTGCCAACCTTGCGGCCAGGCCACGCTCAGGCCGGTTTGGACCTGTGCCGCACCATCATCGGCACCGCGTGCCGCCGCAATTTCGGCGCTGGTGGCGGCGTCGATCTGCTGAAAGTTGATATCGCGCGCCAGGCTGGAGCCGTTGGCTTCATCTACCAGAAGTGCGCGATAGGCCTCAGAAACAAGGGGGGTATCACCGGACAAAAGAACGCGCGGTTCCAGCGGTTCCAGCCGAAATTTCCCGTGCGCTTGCGCCTTGCGTTCGCCAGGCATGCTGCCGCCGGCCCCAAGCTCGGGCGGCTCTCCATGCAAACGACTCTTCAACCAGCGCAGCAAAAGTTACCCCTGTGACCTGACATGCAAGGCACAAAAAAAGTGCTGGTGTGCATGATTTGGCTTTTTCGCGATTCGATACAAATAGTAACCTATTAGTCAAAGCCGGGGCCCCTGTTACAAGTCCCAGCTTGTCCAAACGCGACAGGTCCAAAGACCAAACCATGGCCATCCGGCACCGTTGCCAGCCCGGACAAGCAGGCTGCGGCGTGCCCTGGCCGCGGGGCGCACCACCTGCAGCCGGCTTGAATGCGGCCTGGAAACTGCCATTGGTAGACTTCCCCGAATGTCCGAAACAGAAAAACAGCACACCCCCATGATGGCGCAGTACCTGGGCCTCAAGGCCGGGTACCCCGATACGCTGCTGCTCTACCGGATGGGGGATTTCTACGAGCTGTTTTATGCGGATGCCGAGAAGGCCGCCCAGCTGCTCAGCATCACGCTGACCCAACGCGGCCAGTCGGCGGGAGTGCCGGTGGTGATGGCCGGTGTGCCGTTTCACGCGGTCGAGTCCTACCTGGCCAAACTGATCAAGCTGGGCGAGTCGGTTGCCATCTGCGAGCAGGTGGGAGATGTCACGGGCAAGGGGCCGGTCGAACGCAAGGTGGTACGCGTCATCACGCCGGGCACGCTGACCGACGCGGAGTTGCTGTCCGACAAGCTTGAATCGGTGCTGATAGCCATCCACCAGGGCCCGCGCAACCAGTGTGGGCTGGCCTGGATCAGCGTCACCCATGGCGAAGTGCAACTAGCGCAATGCACGCCCGATGAAGTGGGCGAATGGCTGGCCCGCACCACACCGAGCGAGCTGGTCTACAGCGCCACGCTTACACCGCTGTTCGAAGCCCGGCTCAAGACCTGGTGTGCCGCCAATGGCGTGGCCATGACGATGCGGGCGCAGTGGCAGTTTGACGCTGCGCTGGGGCAACGCAAGCTGCAGGAGCTGCTCAAGGTGGCCAGCCTCGCCGCGTGGAACGCGCAAGAGCTGCCGCAGGCCCATGCCGCCGCCGCCGCGCTGCTGGCCTACGCCGAACACACGCAGGGCCGGCCGCTCAGCCATGTGCAGGGCATAGGCGTACAACACAATAACGAACTGGTCCACCTGCCGCAAACCACGCGGCGTAACCTGGAGCTGACGCAGACACTGCGCGGCGAGGCCTCCCCTACCCTGCTTTCGCTGCTGGACAGCTGCATGACCGGCATGGGCAGCCGGCTGCTGCGCCACTGGCTGCTGGAGCCGCGGCGTGACCGCGCAGCGGCCCGCCAGCGGCTGGACGCGATCACCGCCCTGCGCGGTGGCCCCTGGCAGAACCTGCGCGAGCAGATCAAGGGTTGCACCGATATTGAACGCATCACGGCGCGTATCGCCCTGCGCCAAGTGCGTCCGCGCGAGCTGGTCGCGTTGCAGCTCACACTGCGCAAGGCCGCCCTGCTGGAGCCCATGGTGCAAGGGCTCGATGGCTGGTTGACGCAATTGGCCAAGCATCTCCAACCCCCTGCGGGCTGTGCCGAGCTGCTGCAAGCCGCCGTGGACGAAGCTCCCGCCGCCCTGGTGCGCGACGGCGGCGTCATCGCCACCGGTTTTGACGCGGAGCTGGACGAACTACGCGCCATCCAGGACAACTGCGATGGCTTCCTGCTGGATCTGGAGCAGCGCGAACGCTCCCGCACCGGCATCACCAACCTGCGTGTGCAGTTCAACAAGGTGCACGGCTTCTACATTGAAGTGACGCAGGGCCAGGCCGACAAGGTACCGCCCGACTACCGCAGGCGCCAGACGCTCAAGAACGCCGAACGTTTCATCACGCCCGAACTGAAGGCCTTTGAAGACAAGGCACTCAGTGCGCAGGAACGCGCCCTGGCACGGGAGAAGTGGCTGTATGAGCGTTTGCAGGACGACTTGCAGGCGCACGTGCCCGCACTCACGCAGGTGGCCCGTGCGCTAGCTGCGCTCGATACCCTGTGCGCCCTGTGTGAACGTTCGCTGACGCTGGAATGGTGCGCACCGCAGTTTGTGAACGAACCCTGCATCGACATCCGCGACGGCCGCCACCCGGTGGTGCAGGCACGGCTGGCCGAGACCAGCAGCGGCACGTTTATCGCCAACCACACCAGCCTGAGCGCGCGCGCCCGCATGCAAATCATCACCGGCCCCAATATGGGCGGCAAGTCCACCTACATGCGCCAGGTGGCCATCATTGTGTTGCTGGCCAGCGTGGGCAGTTATGTGCCGGCGGCCCATTGCCGCCTGGGGCCGATTGACGCCATCCATACGCGTATCGGCGCGGCCGACGACCTGGCCAACGCGCAGTCCACCTTCATGATGGAGATGACCGAAGCGGCGCAAATCCTGCACACCGCCACACCCCACTCGCTGGTGCTGATGGACGAGATCGGGCGCGGCACCTCCACCTTCGACGGCCTGGCGCTGGCCTCAGCCATCGCCACCCACCTGCATGGCAAAAGCCAGGCGTATACGCTGTTTGCCACACATTACTTCGAGCTGACCGAGTTCCCCGCCACCCACCACGGCGCCGTGAACGTGCATGTAAGCGCCGCCGAATCGGGCCGCGACATCGTGTTCCTGCACGAGGTGCAAAGCGGCCCGGCCAGCCGCAGCTACGGCATCCAGGTAGCCCGCCTGGCCGGCATGCCGGCGGCCGTGCTCAACCATGCCCGGCACGCGCTGGAGACGCTCGAACACAGTGCCATGGCGAGCCAGGCGCAGGTGGACTTGTTCGCCGCTCCGCCCGCAAAAGAGTCGGCCGGCCCCAGCGCGGTCGAGAAAGCCCTGGAAGCCTTGAACCCCGATGCCCTGAGTCCACGTGAAGCGCTGGAGGCGATTTACCAGCTAAAGAAGATCGGGGCTTCTACGTAACGCCGTGACGCGCTGGGGATGGCGCCACAATCAAGGCAATAACAACACGACCGGTACCGCACGCCCCATGACCCCGCAAGACTTCATCGCCAAATGGGGCGCCCCCGGCGGCGTGCCTGGCCCGGCCTATGGGCTGAATGAAGAACAAGGCGCGCAAAGCCATTTTCTGGACCTGTGCGAGTTGCTGGCTGTGCCCAAACCGGGCAGCACTGCGGACTACCGGTTTGAAGAAAAAAGCAGCGTCATCGGAGGCCGTACCGGCTACGCCGACGTGTTCAAGCGCGGCGTGTTTGCCTGGGAGAACAAGGCCCCCGGCAAGAACCTGGATGCCGCGCTCAAGCAGTTGCTGACCTACAGCCTGGCGCTTTCCAACCCGCCGATTCTGGTGGTGTCGGACCGGCTCACCACGCGTATCCACACCCAGTTCACCGCCCACCCAAGCCAGACACACGAGGTGCGGCTGGATGAACTGGACCAGCCCGACAAACTGGCCCTGCTGCGCCGCATATGGAGCGCACCCGAGAGCTTCAAGCCACGCGAGACCAACCGCGACATCACCGAAGCCGCCGCGCGCAGTTTTGCCACGCTAGCGGATGGGCTGCGCAGGCGCTCCGCGGCGGCAGACGCCGCGGCCAGTGCTTTGGGGAAGGCATCCGGCACCGCTGCGCCGGTCTCACCACAACGCGCCAACCAGGTGGCGCACTTTCTGACGCAGTGCCTGTTCTGCTTTTTTGCCGAAGACGTGGGCTTGCTGCCGGGGCGCATGTTCGAGAGGCTGGTCAACAACCGGCAGATCACCAGCGAGCGGCTCACAGAGGGCCTGTCCAGCCTGTTCACCGCCATGCAGAGCGGCGGCATGTTTGGCGTAGACCATATCCCGTGGTTCAACGGTGGTCTGTTCAAAACGATTGACGTGCCGCGTCTGCAAATTCTGGACGTGACCGAGCTGCGCAATGCCGCCGCGCTGAACTGGAGCGCCATCGACGTATCCATCTTCGGCACCTTGTTCGAGCGTGGCCTGGACCCGGCCAAACGCAGCCAGCTTGGCGCCCACTACACCGACCCGGCCACCATCCTGCGCATCGTGGAGCCGGTGGTGCAGCGCCCCTTGCTGCAACTGTGGGAGCAGGAGAAAGTGCGGATTCAGGCACTGCTGACCAGGACCACCCGCAAAGGCGACAAGAATTAC
>JANLPN010000227.1:0-1812 GCA_031367285.1 Betaproteobacteria bacterium
CACCCCACGCCGTTTTCCGCGCCCTGGCCAATACGAAAGTAGGCGCCGGGCTTGACCTGCAGCATGAATGAAAAATCTTCCGCGCCCATGCTGGGCTCCAGATCCCGCACCACCTTGTCCGGCCCGAGCAAACTGGTGGCCACATCGCCGGCAAAAATCGCCTCGGGCCCGGTGTTGATGGTGGCCGGGTACATGCGCTCGTAACTCACCGTGGCGCTGGCGCCGAAACCCATGGCCACGGCGGCACACATCTCGCTCAGGCGCCGCTCCACCAGCATCTGCACCGCGGGGGAAAAGGTACGCACCGTGCCAACCAGGGTCGCGGTATCCGGGATCACACTCATGGCATTGAGTTCGCCGGCCCGCATGGCGCACAGGCTGATCACGGCACTCTCCACCGGGCGCACATTGCGCGACACAATGCTCTGCACCGCGGTGATGATGTGCGCCGCCACCAGCACCGGGTCGATGGTCGTATAGGCGTGGGCGCCGTGGCCGCCCTTGCCGGTGATGGTGATGGTGACCCGGTCGGCAGCCGCCATCATGGGCCCGGCATTGATGCCCACGGTGCCCGGCCGCATCGCCGGCCAGTTGTGCATGCCGTACACGGCATCCACCGGGAAACGCGCGAACAAGCCGTCGTTGATCATTGCCTTGGCGCCCGCGTAACCCTCCTCGCCGGGTTGAAAAATCAGCACGGCCGTGCCGTCGAAGTTGCGCGTCTCGGCCAGGTAACGGGCCGCTCCAACCAGCATGGCCGTGTGGCCGTCGTGGCCGCAGCCGTGCATCAGCCCGGTCGTCTGGGAGCGCCAGGCAAAGTCGTTGTGCTCGGCCATCGGCAAGGCATCCATGTCAGCACGCAGGCCGGTCATCCGGCCGCTGGCGGTCTGCCGGCCGCGGATGACGGCCACCACGCCGGTCTTGCCGATGCCGGTGTGTACTTCGTCCACCCCGCACAGCTGCAGTGCCTGCGTTACCCGGCCTGCGGTATAGCGCTCCTCGAAACCCAGCTCGGGGTGTGCATGCAGATCGCGCCGCAGCGCCGTCAACTCCGGATGGAATTGCGCAATATGCGCAAAAGCCCGGCCACTGGCACGCAAGGGTACCGCCTGTTCATTGGTAACCATCAATGACCTCTCACATTCACGCGCAGACGCGGATCCACCACAAAATAAAGCAGGTCAACCACCAGGTTGATCAGCACGAAGATCAGCGATATCAGGCACAGGTAGGCGGCCATGACTGGTATGTCGGCGAAGTTCACGGCCTGGATGAACAGCAGGCCCATACCGGGCCACTGGA
The DNA here is from genome assembly GCA_031367285.1 of Betaproteobacteria bacterium. Lineage (GTDB taxonomy): Bacteria > Pseudomonadota > Gammaproteobacteria > Burkholderiales > Burkholderiaceae_C > CAISIP01. Next base: position 1,303 of record JANLPN010000227.1, read on the forward strand.
ATACGGTTTCGGTAACTATGGCAAACGCTATCAGGCCGCCGATTTGCAGCCCGGTAATCGTCATCACCGGCACCAGCGTGTTCTTTAGCGCGTGCCCGAAGTGGATGGCGCGGTCGCTCAAGCCACGTGCGCGCGCAAACCTGACGTAGTCAGTGCGCAATACCTCCAGCATTTCGGCCCGTACCAGGCGCATGATGAGCGTGAGCTGGAAGATCGCCAGCGTCACGGCAGGGAGCACGATGTGCTGCCAACCCTGGGCCGTCAGCAGGCCACTGGTCCACCAGCCGAACTTCAGCACGTCGCCGCGGCCGAAGCTGGGGAACCAGCCGAGCCAGACCGCAAACACCAGGATCAGCAGGATACCGATCAGAAAACTCGGCAGCGACACACCCAGCAGGGAGAACGCCATGAACGCCTGGCTCAGGAAGTTGCCACGGCGCAAAGCCGCGTAAACCCCCATCGGCACGCCGACCAGCAAGGCAATGCCGGCCGCTACAAACGCCAACTCCA
>JANLPN010000241.1:0-7826 GCA_031367285.1 Betaproteobacteria bacterium
GCCGCCGGTCAGGTCGACCACCGTGGTGGGCTCCTGCGCGCAGGCACCGGCATCGACGACGGCCTCGATCTGGTGTTCGAAGCGTTCACGGATTTCCTGTGCGTCATTGAGCGGCTCGGTCTCGCCGCGCGCAATCAGCGTCGTGGCCAACAGCGGGCCGTTGTGCAGCGCCAGCAACTCCTGCAGCGCCTTGTGTTGTGGTACCCGCACGCCTATGGTCTTGCGTTGCGGGTGGCTGACGCGCCGGGGCACTTCCTTGCTGGCTTCCAGGATAAAGGTGTAGGGCCCGGGCGTGGCCGATTTGATCAGCCGGTATTGCCGGTTGTCCACCCGCGCGTAGTTGGCCAGTTCGCTCAGGTCGCGGCATAGCAGCGTCAGGTGGTGTTTGTCGTCCACGCCGCGAATCTTGCGCAGCCGGTCGGCTGCCGCCTTGTCGTCCAGGTGGCATACCAGTGCGTAGCTGGACTCGGTAGGCACGGCCAGGATGCCGCTTTGTTCCAGCATGGCCACTGCCTGTTTGAGCAGGCGTACTTGCGGGTTGTCGGGGTGAACTTCGAAAAACTGCGCCATGTCACTGGATGCGGGACTCCAGCAACTCCCATACTGGCTGCAATCCAGCCGACAAAAACGGCAGGGTGCCCAGGTCGGTATGTGATTCGTCGGGGCTGTGAAAGTCACTGCCGCGCGAAGCGGCCAGCCCGAACTCGCGCGCCGTGTCGGCATAGGTCAGGTATTCCGCAGCGCTGTGGCTGCCGGTGACTACCTCCACGCCTTGCCCCCCGTGGTTCTTGAACTCGGTAAACAGCGCAAATTCTTCGTTGGCGCTGAACCTGTAACGCGCCGGATGGGCAATCACGGCCACCCCCCCGGCCTGTGTGATCCAGCCCACCGCATCCTTGAGCGTGGCCCAGCGGTGCTCTACAAAGCCGGGCTTGCCGTCGGTGAGGTATTTGCGGAAAACTTCGTTCGTGTCGCGGCACACACCGGTCTCGACCAGGAAGCGCGCAAAGTGGGTGCGAGAGATCAGGTCGTGGTTGCCGGCGTAGCTCAGCGCCCCTTCGTAGGCCCCTTTGATCCCCACCTTGGCCAGGCCGTCGGACATGTCATGCGCGCGCTGGCCGCGTCCGCCGCGGGTTTGTACCAGGCCTTGTTTCAGGCCCTCATTGCTGGCATCAAAACCCAGGCCGACGATGTGGACGGTAGTGCCGATGAAGGTGACCGATATTTCAACCCCGGTCAGGTATTTGACGCCCTGGGCACGGGCTGCGGCGACTGCGCGTGCCTGGCCGCCAACTTCATCATGGTCGGTCAGCGCCCACAGCTCCACCCCATTTTTGGCGGCGCGTTCAGCCAGTGCTTCGGGGGTCAGGGTACCGTCGGAGACAACGGAGTGGCAATGGAGATCGGCGTTCTGGATGGATGTCACGCCCCTATTTTAGCTGTGGCATAACAAGCCCTGCGGGCAATTGTCAGCCTTCGCTGAAACGGCGTTTTAGGCGCTGGCCGATTGCCTTGCTTGTGGGCACATCGGTCAGCCGTCGACGTTGATCCTGGCGATCAATTCCTTGAGCACCTTGTCGGCCTGGTCATTGGCGATCTGGCAGGTGCCTGCGTTTTCGTGGCCACCGCCGCCATAACTCAGCATCAGTTCGCCGATGTTGGTGTTGGAGGAACGGTTGGTAATGGATTTGCCGGTGGCAAATACCGTGTTCTGCTTCTGCACACCCCACATTGCGTGGATCGAGATATTGGTCTGCGGGAACAGCGCGTAAATCATGAAGCGGTTCACCGCGAAAATCGTCTCTTCCCCGCGCAGGTCCAGCACGACCAGGTTGCCGTGTACGGTGCTGCAGCGTTTGATCTGGTCCTTGGCTTTTTCGGCGTGCTCAAAATACAGCGTCACGCGCTCCACCATGTCGGGCAAGGCCAGCACTTCGTCAATGGTATGGTCGCGCACATACTTGATCAGGTCCATCATCAGCTGGTAATTGCTGACCCGGAATTCGCGGAATCGTCCCAGGCCGGTGCGGGAATCCATCAGGTAATTCAGCAGCACCCAGCCTGTAGGGTCCAGGATTTCCTCGTGTGAGAACTCGGCCGCGTCGCCCTTGTCCACCGCCAGCATCATGTCGTCGAACGAGGTCGGGAAACGGTTCGCGCCGCCGTAACACTCGTACACCACCCGCGCAGCGGACGGTGCCCCCGGGTAGATGATGTAGTTCTTGGGCTTCTCGCCGGTATTGCGCATGGTTTCCGATGCATGGTGGTCAAACACCAGATGGGCGCCCGGCACGTAAGGCAGGTTGGTGGTGATGTCCCGCTCGGTGATGGCCACCTTGCCGTCCTGCATGTCCTTGGGGTGCACGAACTTGATCTCGTCGATCAGGTTCATTTCATTGAGCAGGATGGCGCACACAAGGCCGTCGAAGTCGCTGCGCGTGACAAGCCGGTATTTCTGGTCGGACATGGGACTCTCCACGGATTCAGGTTAAAAAATTCATTCTATGCTGTCGATGCCAGTCCGGCGCCCCCGCGGTAGCGGCGATCAAGCCTGCACCCGAGGCTAGGTTTCCGCGATTTCCGCACCCTCGATCAGGAACTTGACCTTGCGTTGCCCGTTCCATTCATCGGCATCGAGCCGGAAGGCAATCTTCACGCGCGCGGGCAGGCTAGCGGTGTGGCCGAACCAGATGCCGTCTATGGGCGTGCCCTGGTGCCGGAGCTTGAGTGCCAGGTGTTTTTCGCCCACCAGGCGCTGTGACAACACGTCCACTTCTTCGCTGAACAGGGGCGGCGCAAAACCCTGGCCCCAGACCTCCTTGTGCAAGGTATCGACCAGGTCCACGCGGCGGTATTCGGGCGCCAGCGGGCCATCGGTCTCCAGCCGGCGTGTCAGGGTGGCGGCATCCAGCCGTTCGAGCGCCACTTCCGCCAGGCCCTGTTCGAACTGGTCGAAGTTCTCTTCCGCGATGGTGCATCCTGCCGCCATCGCGTGGCCCCCAAAACGCAGCAACACGCCGGGGTAACGCTTGGCCACCAGGTCCAGCGCGTCGCGCAGGTGAAAGCCGGCAATCGAGCGCCCCGAACCCTTGAGTTCGTGTTCCTTGCCCGGCGCCTGGCTGGCGGCAAACACAAAGGCCGGCCGGTGCAGTTTGTCCTTGATGCGCGAGGCCACGATGCCCACCACGCCTTCATGGAAGTCCGGGTCGAACACACACACGGCAGGTGGCGGCTCTTCGCCTTCGTCAAACAGCGACTCGGCAATGGTCATGGCCTGTTCGCGCATGTCGCCTTCGATCACACGGCGTTCGCGGTTGATACCGTCCAGCGCCTTGGCCAGTTCGTCGGCGCGCGCCGCATCGTCGGTGAGCAGACATTCGATGCCCAGCGTCATGTCGCTCAGGCGCCCGGCGGCGTTAATGCGCGGGCCCAACGCAAAACCAAAATCAAAGGTGGTTGCGACCTGGGCCTTGCGCCCCGACGCAGTGAACAGGCTGGCCAGTCCGGCCGGCATGGTACCGGCCCGCACGCGTTTTAGGCCTTGCGCCACCAGGCGGCGGTTGTTGGCGTCGAGCTTCACGACGTCGGCCACCGTACCCAGCGCCACCAGAGGCAGCAGCGCGTCGAGTTTGGGTTGCGTCCGGGGCGTGAAAATACCGCGTTCGCGCAACTCCGAACGCAATGCCAGCAGTACATAAAACATCACGCCGACGCCCGCAATGGACTTGCTCTCAAAGGGGCAGCCGGGCTGGTTCGGGTTGACGATCACGTCGGCGTCGGGCAGCTCGCTGGCCGGCAGGTGGTGGTCGGTCACCAGCACCTGCAGGCCGAGCGCGCGCGCGCGCGCCACACCCTCGATACTGGCGGTGCCGTTGTCGACCGTGATCAGGACGTCGGCCCCGCTGTCCTTGACACGTTGGGCGATGGGCGCGGTCAGGCCATAACCGTCCAGCACACGGTCCGGGACGATGTAGCCCAGTTGCCGCGCACCCAGCAGGCGCAGGCCGCGCAGGCCCACGGCGCAGGCGGTGGCGCCGTCGCAGTCGTAGTCGGCCACGATACACAGGTGTTTGTCCTGGGCGATGGCATCGGCCAGCAACACCGCCGCCCCGGCGACGCCTTGCATGCCGGCAGGTGGCAACAGGCGATTCAGCCCGTCGTCAAGTTCGTCCATGCCCGACACGCCACGCGCGGCATACAGGCGTGCCAGCAGCGGGTGGACACCGGCCTGCTCCAGTGTCCAGACCGCTCGCGGCGGAACATCCCGGTTGGAAATTTTCATAACTGGCGGTATAGATCGTTGAGTGTGGTGCGCGTGAAACGCCGACGCAGCCGGGCCAGCACGCTGGCTGGTGCCGGGCCGAAGCTGAGGGCACTACGCTCGCCACACAGTGTCAGCCGCCCGTTGTTGCCGGTGTCCAGAGACTGCAGCAGGTGCCGGCATTCGTTGTTGTCCACCCCGGCCCAGCTTTGCGCCCACGCCGCCCAGTCATTGCGGATTGCAGCGTCGCGCAGGGCCTCGATCAGCACCGGTTCGTCCTGCGGCCTGGTTGGCATCCCGGCGCCAAGACTGCCCGTGCCGCTGACCCAGAACGAGTTGACGGTGGCCAGGCCGCGCGCGCTTCTCGCATCGTTGACCGGGTGGGTGTAGAGCAGCATCTGCATCTCGTTTTGCAGCCGCCGCAGGCCGGGTACGGAGGGCATCCAGGCACGGATTTCGCGGCCCGCAACACGGTCCAGCGAGGCACTCGGGAGTTTGTCAAAAACGGGACCACGGGCGAGCCAGCGGCCGGATGCGGCGTACTCCAGCGCGATGCCGTCTCCCGCAAAAAAAGGCTGCATGGCGGCCAGCAGTTCGCGCGACTCCGTCTCCTGCAAATCCAGCGCGCGCGGGTCAGCCATGAGGATGTGGTCGGCGCCCACGTCCCAGTGCGCCGGGGTAATCCAGGCCCACGCCGCGGCACCCGGGTCGCGTCCAGCCCGTGTTATTTCATCGGCTGCCCAGGCGATGCAACCGTCAGGCGCTGGCATCCCGTATACGCGTGCCAGCGCGCGTTCGTGTGGCGCGGACAGGCTGTTGGCATCGCCCGCGTCGGTGTCCACCAGGACCAGGCGGCGCAACAGCTTTTCAAGATGGGGCAACTGCAACGGACGCAAGGCCGATTCGCATGCGGGTGTGTTGGAGCAGGCGAACGGGATCAGCAAATGCATGGGCCTATTGTCCGGGAACTCGTGGGCCGTCGAGGCGCCCGGCGCGCGGGATGCCACAATCGGCGCTGTTCCATGTTCGATCCACGTTCCACAAGTTGCCGTTGGTTATGCAAGTCCCCTACGAACTGATTCTGGGGTGGCGCTACACACGCGCGGGCCGTACGACCCGCCGCAACGGATTCATTTCCTTTATCTCCGGCGTGTCGATGCTGGGCATTGCGCTCGGCGTGGCGGCGCTGATCATCGTGCTCAGCGTAATGAACGGTTTTCAGAAGGAGGTGCGTGACCGCATGCTGGGAGTGGTCTCGCACATTGAAATTTTTGCGCCGGGTGGCGCCGCGTTGCCGGACGTGGACCGTACCCTGTCCGAGGCCGGCGAAAACCCGCAGGTGATAGGCGCGGCGCCTTTTGTTTCCGCGCAGGGTCTGCTGGCGCATGGCGAGGACATGAAAGCCACGCTGGTGCGCGGCATCGATCCGGCCCGCGAGCCCGAGGTGACCGACCTCGCGCTGGGCCTCAAGAACGCGGGGCTGTCGCGTCTGGTGCCGGGCGAGTTTGGCATTGTGGTGGGTGGCGAGCTGGCGCGCTCCCTGGGCGTGCAGCAGGGTGACAAGGTCACCCTGATCACACCCAGCGGCCAGATCACCCCGGCGGGTGTGGTGCCACGCCTGAAACAGATGACCGTGGTGGGCACATTTGACTCCGGCCACTTTGAATACGACTCGGCCCTGGTGCTGATTCACATGGACGACGCGGCCAGGATTTACCGCCTCGAAGGCCCGACCGGTGTCCGCCTAAAATTGCGCGACCTGCACCAGGCGCGTACGGTGGCCGCGGAGCTGGCCAAGACCTTGACCGGGGAAGTCCTGATCCGCGACTGGACGCGGCAAAACCGCTCCTGGTTCGCGGCCGTGCAGGTGGAAAAAACCATGATGTCCATCATCCTCACGCTGATCGTTGCCGTGGCCGCGTTCAACCTGGTCAGCACCCTGGTGATGACGGTGACCGACAAACGCGCCGACATTGCCATCCTGCGCACGCTGGGTGCCAGCCCGGGCAGCATCATGGGCATATTCGTGGTGCAGGGGGCGATGGTCGGCGTGATTGGCACGTTGGCCGGGCTGCTGCTGGGCCTGGGGGTGGCCTTCAACATCGACGTGATCGTGCCGGCGCTGGAGCAACTGTTCCATGCCAGCTTCCTGCCCAAGGATATTTACCTGATCAACCGCATGCCCAGCGAACCGCAGCAGGGCGACATTGTGCCGATCACGCTGATCTCCCTGGTGCTGGCTTTTCTGGCCACGATTTATCCGAGCTGGCGCGCCAGCCGCGTCAACCCGGCGGAGGCGCTGCGGTATGAGTGACGTGGTGCTGGCGGCGGCCGGGCTGACCAAACGTTTTACCGAAGGCCGTCTCGACGTGACGGTACTCCAAGGCGTGGATTTGCGTGTGCGCCGGGGCGAAACCCTGGCCATTGTGGGGGCCTCGGGGTCCGGCAAAAGCACGCTGCTGCATTTGCTGGGCGGCCTCGATGCGCCAACCAGCGGCAGCGTGGAGCTGATGGGGCAGGAGCTGTCGAAACTGGGCGCTTCCGCGCAAGGTGTGCTGCGCAACCGGCACCTGGGTTTTGTGTACCAGTTCCACCACCTGCTGCCCGAATTCAGCGCGCTCGACAACGTTGCCATGCCGCTGTGGATACGGCGCATGGCACCGGCGGAAAGTGCGCAGGCAGCCATGAAGACGCTGGCCAGTGTCGGCCTGCAGGACCGCGTTCATCACCGTCCGTCGGAGCTGTCGGGTGGCGAGCGCCAACGTGTAGCCATTGCCCGTGCGCTGGTTGCGAAACCAGCCTGTGTGCTGGCCGACGAACCCACCGGCAACCTGGACCGTGCCACGGCCGACGGGGTGTTCGAGTTGATGCTGCAGCTGGCCCGGGACCAGGGCACGGCGTTTGTCCTCGTGACGCACGATCAAAGCCTGGCCGCGCGTTGCGGGCGGCACTTGAGCCTGGTGCTGGGAAAACTCTCGGAGGCCAGTTGAACCAGAATTCGTCGAAAGCTGGCGGACGGCGATTGTTGGTCAGAGCCAGCAGGCTCTGCGGCGAAACGCGCTCGTCGCGCTTTCGCGTTAGCTCCTGTTCAATTCACGGCGTTGCTTTGCGGTAGGGCCCGTTAGGAATGGCGCTGGGGCCAAGCACGAACACCTGCTGATTTGCCTGCTGGGTGAGAGGCAGATAGTTTGGAGCAGCCCGCGTAAGGGCGGCGCTTATTGCTGCAGAGATCAATGCAGCTAGCGGACTTGCTGCATTATTGTTGTTTTGTGGCGAGTACTGCATCTTCTGGTTGGCCTGCCAGATCTCAGTGCCATCCTTGGCGACCATTCGATAGTCAAACTCCACAGTAACGGTTGCTGCGATGATGGCGTACTGAGCGTCCCAGCGCTTGATCGTTACGTAGAGGACTGCGTCAGCGCCGAACAACTTGGCCAAGGCCTCAGGCGGCTGGCGGTGTACTTGTTCGCCCTCGTAGAAACCCTCCTGCTCAAGAACAACCTTGGCTGTATTCACCGGAAAGACGTAGAAACCTTTCTCGGCTAGAGGTAGGGTTAAAGTCGAG
>JANLPN010000269.1:0-1798 GCA_031367285.1 Betaproteobacteria bacterium
CTCAAGGGCAAGGAAACCGTCGTCACCGTGCACCGTGTGGAGGGGGAACGCACCGCGGGCCCGGCCTCGTGAGCCGCCGTGCAACGGATCGCGGTCCCGGCCTCTATACTCCGCTCCAGGGCAGGAGTGCACTGATTGCCGCAGACCGGCTCCGCCCCATCAATTGGAGCACCCCATGCGCGACGCACTGACTTTCTCGCTGGCAATCTTGACGTCTGTGTTTCTTGCGGCTCCTGGCGCGACGCACGCCCAGAACCAGCCCCAGGCCCAACCCCAGACACAGTCCCAGGCCCAGGCATCCGACAGCGCCGGCGCTGTCTACAAACCACCGTTGCGCGGTGCGCCGGCCAGGCGTGTCGGCGGGGCCACACGCGGCGGCAGCGACACAGACATGGTGTTGAATGTGCTGGCCCCCGACCAGACCGGGCTCACCACCCTGGCGCAGCCGACCCTCTATTGGTACGCATCCAAGCCGACCAACACCTTGATTGAACTGACGCTCATATCGGATACTGCCGAAACGCCGGTTCTGTCAAAGAACCTCGTGCAGACGCCTGGTGGCGTTCAGGCCATCGACCTGGCCAGTTACGGCGTCACGCTGGCGCCGGACACCGAATACGAATGGTTCGTTTCGGTGGTATCGAACACCAGCCAACGTTCCAAGGACATGACCAGCGGCGGAACCATTCGCCGGGTGGCGCCCGACCCTGCGGTGGTGGCGCGGGTCACGGCCGCAGGCGAGCGCGCCGCGCCTCGCATCTACGCCGAAGCCGGGCTGTGGTATGACGCCATCGCCTCGCTCTCACGCCAGATCGAACGCAACCCCGCAGACGCCGAGTTGCGTTCCCTGCGCGCGGCGTTGCTGGAGCAGATCGGTTTGCCAGCCGCCGCCGCCGCCGACCGGTCACCCCGCCGCTGACTATAGGCAGCCGATGTGCGACGACTGGGTCGCGCCTGAGTGCGGTCGATAGCGAATTTTCTTGTCGACTTCTGCGCCTCGCTGCGCACGATCAGCGGGCAGGGCAATTGCACCAGGAATGCGGACGCAGCCAGTCTTGGTGCGCCCTGCGCCACGCTGGTGCATCGCTTCCGGGCGACCCTGATTGAGCCCACGCGAATTAAGGCGCGTGCAGGCATACATGTTGCGGTAATCGGATCATGACAATCGCCCCAGCCAAAGTATCTGCCCGATCCCCAGTCCAAGGCTACCTCGAAGAATTGCACAAACGCCTCGCGCGCGTCGACGAAGGTCAGGTCGCAACCTACATACCCGAACTTGCCAAAGCCGATCCGGCTGCCTTCGCTATCGTGATCGTCACAGTGGACGGACATGTCTACGAGGTCGGCAACGCACGTGACCGGTTCACGCTGCAGTCCATCTCCAAGCCACTCGTCTACGGCGTGGCTCTTGAGGACCGCGGCGAGGCGCGCGTCCACCAGGCTATCGGCGTGGAACCGTCTGGCGAGGCATTCAACTCGATAAGCCTGGAGCCGGACACTGGCAGGCCGCTCAATCCGATGATCAACGCGGGGGCCATTGCCACGGCTTCCCTGGTCAGCGGCCCCACGCTGCAGGAGCGCCTGCAGCGTGTACTCGATGCCCTGTCGGCTTACGCCGGGCGGCCTCTGAACATCGACACCGCAGTGTTTGAGTCGGAGCGTTCGACCGGCCACAGGAACCGCGCCATCGGGCACATGCTGCGTAACTACGGCATCCTTGAGGAGGATCCGGAACCCACGCTGGAACTGTACTTCAAGCAGTGCTCGGTGCTGGTCGATTGCCGCGACCTGGCGCTGA
>JANLPN010000340.1:0-5723 GCA_031367285.1 Betaproteobacteria bacterium
AGGCATGCGCCTTGCGAACCTGGACGTAGGTGTCCGGGTACAAAGTCTCCAGGTCCGCATCGGGCAGCGTTCTGAATTCACGCGCTGGCGGAGTTTCATCCGGCGGGGCTGGCAGGAAAAAGATCGCCAATGGGCGCTTGAACACTTTGTATGCCAGGCTCTCAAGCTGAGCGTAGGTGGGCGGTGAGCCATCGTTCGTCTCCCAGGCCATGACCTCTTCGAGCGGCCTCTTCAGCTTTTGAGCGACATCTTCAAAAGACATGCCCATTGATTCCCGCGCCCAGCGGATAACCGAAGGCTGTACGCCGTCAACAGGTTCAACTCTCATGGTCGGCTCCATGTTAAGTGGGAACTTTCGATCATCACGGCTTCATTTCCAGAGCAGTCAATTCCAAACCGTCAATCTCCTGCAGCGATTTTCCCGCAATCCCCTGCAAGTCTCCATACATGCCCACCGTGGCGCCCATTACGCGTTCGATCTGCTCCTGGCGTTTGGCCCATTGCTTCATGATGACCTTGCGCTCCTTGTCCAGGTCGTCCTGCATGTTGGAGAAGGCCTCGACGATGGCTTCCACGCGCTGCTTGAAGCGTGGGCCGGTGAGGTACTGGTAGACCATTTCGGTCTTGGTCTGCTGGCCTTCCGACAAGGCGCGGGTCTGGCTCACCTGCAGCAGGCCCTGGCGCAGCATGGTGGCCACGGGCAGGGCTGCGCGCGGCGACGTGACCCACACGCCGTCCACCAGATCGAAGGTTTCAACGCCTTTGGGCAATACCTGGCTGACCAGCACACAGACTTCGGCCTTGGCAGTACGCTGGTCTTCGCGCAGCTTGGCCAACCAGCCATCGCTCCAGTTGCGGGTGCGTTTGGACTCCCACAAAATGCTGCCGCAGGGTACGCCGCCCTGGCTGTTGACGCGCTGCAGTGCGTCGCCGCCAAACTCGCCCTTGGGCACCGGCTCGATCACATCCAACGGGAACTTGCTGCGCAGCAGGTTTTCCAGCTCCAGTTCCAGCACTTCGCCCTGGAGTTGCTGCGAGCCTTGCTCGGCCTTCTGCTTGAGTTCTTCAATCTTCTGCTGCATCGACGTGATGGTCTGGTCCTTCTCGGCCACCTTGAGTTTCATGCCTTCTTCGGCCTCGCGTTTCGCCAGGGTGCGCACTTCGGTCAGGCCTTCCTGCACGCGTTTTGCCACCGTCAGGTCGAGTTCGCGGTGGGCGTCGTCCAGCTCGCGCTGCTTCTTGATCAACTCGGCCTGGGCCTTCTGCGCTTCGGCCAGTTTGGCATCACGCAGCTTGAGCACATCTTGCAGCTCCAGCAGTTCGCGGGCTTTGGCTTCCAGCTCGTTGGCTGCCGCTGCCCTGGCCTTTTTGGCTTCTTCCGCCGCCACGCGGGCGCGTTCGGTTTTTAGCTGGCCGGCCACCTGGTCCGCCACCTGCGCGTCCAGATCGCGCTTGGCGTCCGTCAGCGCTTTTTCCTTGTCGCGCAGGACGTTTTCACGCTGGGCGATGTCGCTGTCTTTCTGGGCCAGTTGCTTCTCAAAAAGCTGGCGGGTCGAGGCCAGCAGCGGCGCTGCCAGCGACTCGGTCAGTTTGATTTCCGTCTTGCAGTTAGGGCAGATGATGGTGGGTTCGGTCATGCGGCAATGTTAAGCGCGCAAGCTAAGCTTCTGCGCGGTTCTACACCACGTATTCGAAGCTCGGCCCCACCGTGCTGCCGTCGCGGTCGCCGGACGGGATTTTCATCAAGGCCTGGGCGCGGTACTTCAGGCTGTACATGGCCGGTACGGCGTTGAACAGGACGCCGGGTTGCCCGTTAAAGGCCTGGTGCAGGATACGCAGCAAGCCGGTGTAGCCGCGGTTGAACTCCACCATCTGGTGGTGGATGGCCGGGCGGTCCACATACTGCTGGGCCTTGGGGTTGGGTCGCATGGGATACACGGCGGCCCAGTCCACCGGGAACTCCGGCCCGGTGGGGCCTGACGAGGGGGTGTCGCTGGCCAGAAAATGGCGGCCATCGCGAATTTCCTCAAACCGGAAGTAGTGCGCCAGCTCGTCCTCGCCATGCGCCTTGTCTTGGTCGAAGATGCCGTGGTCCAGGCCTTCGCCCTGCACCATGACCTCGGCCACGGCGCGGCGCGCGCTCTCCAGGTCGGTCACCACCACCGCGTCACCCCCACCGCCGTAGTACCACTGTTGCGGGCCGACCTGCCAGTCCAGCGTGCCCACGAAAAGCTTTTCCGCGCGTCGGGGGTCGGCCAGATACGACAGCCCTTCGTCAATGGCTTTGTAGAACTGGCCTATGGTGTGGTAGCGGTTCGCCTCGGGCGGTGCACCGGGGCGCGCCGGCCGCTCGATCTTCAGGAAGGTATCCACCGCCTCGGGGCAAAACGGCAGCAGGCCGACTTTGAAAGTGTCTGCGCTGTGTGGCAGGTAGGCGGGGTATTCGGGTATGAAATCCGGCTTGTCCAGCACCGGTTTGCCGCCCACGGCGTTTAGGATGTTGGCAATCAGCGTGAGGTGCAGCATTTCTTCCATCACCACGCCCTTGATCACGCGTGCTGCTTCGGCGTTGGCGCCGTCGTGCAGCGAATACAGCGCGCACAGGTAGGGCGGAATGGTGCTGTGCTCGAGCTCCAGCGCCCACTGCAGGTGCCGTTGCAGGTCGGGGATATCCTGGATGGCCATGGTGTGGTAGCTCAGAGTTGGCGCAGCATGTCGTCGGCGGCCATCAGGCTGAGGGCCGCGGCCGTCAACGTGGGGTTGGAGGAGCCGCTGGTGGGCATGCTGCCGCAGCCCACCACGTACAAGTTGTCATGGTCCCAGCTACGCTGGTTGCGGTTTACCACCGAGCCGCTGCGGTTGACCCCCATGCGGTGGGTACCCATGTGGTGGCCGGAGCCGATAAAAGACAGCGCCACCGTTTTGCCCTGCTTGGTGCGGTACTCCATATAACCCGGCGAGCTGCTGTCGAAGTGGGTCTTTATCTGGTCGTTCTGGATGCCCATGGCGTGGAACACGTGGTCCGAGATTTTCATGGCGGCCAGCATGCCCCGGCGCGTGTAGTCGGAGATGTTGTAGCTCAGCACCGGGCGGTAGGTGCCAATCGCGTCCATGTATTCGCGCGAGATGGTGACGCGATTGCCGGGCTCGGGCAGCTGCTCCATCACATAACCGATGCGCAGCTGGCGCGGTATGACGTCGGCCAGCGTGTTGCGCAGCTTCTTGCCAAACACGTCGTTGCCCACCAGCTCACTCACGTTGGAGTTTGGGGGGTAGGTGGCAACGTCCCAGCCCCAGTTGCCCAAGTCGATCCGGAACGACGAGAAATCGCGCCGGAACGCTCCGTCGCGAAACGACGGAATACCCGAGGTCTGGCCCGGCCCGCGGAACATGCCCAGGTTCATTGGCGCCATGGCCCAGGTCAGGAAAAACGGATGGTCCATCAGATTACGACCGACCTGGTCGCTGGAGTTGGCCGCGTTGGAGGCTAGCAGCAGCTTGGCGTTTTCCACTGCGTGGGCGGCCAGCACGTAGATTTTTGCCTTCACGGTCACCGGGGCGGAAGCCGGCCCGCTTTCGCTGGCGTAGCGCAGGTAGGTCAGTCCGGCGATACGGCCGTTCTCTGCGATCACCAGTTCGGTTGCCACCGACTGGGTTTGCAGGGTGACGTACTTCTTGTCCAGTGCATCCAGGGTTTTGACCGCGTTGTACCTGGCCTGCACCGGGCAGATCGGGATACAACTCGCATTGCCCTCGCAACGCAGTCCGATGTGGGGTGCACCCACCGCGCCGACCGGTGTGTAGCCGGCCCGCGGAATGGAGTTGCGCGCCTGCGGCAGGCTCTCCACCCATACCGGATAGTCCTTGCGGCCAAAACGCACCGTGGTGCCGTCCACGTGGCTGGCCAGCACCTGGTCGCTGTAGCTTTGCGGAATACGCTCCATCGGATAGTTGTAGTCGGCCGGGAAGTGCACGCCAAAATATTCCTGGTCTTCCTTGTTGGCGGCCACACCCATGGCCCACTCGGCCTTGCAGTAATAGGGCTGCAAATCGTCGTAGCCGATCGGCCAGTCCACCCCCACGCCGTAGCGGCTGTTCAGGCGAAAGTCGTTCGGCAGCATGCGCGGGCAGGTGCCCAGCCAATGCATGGAGGTGCCGCCCAGCGTGCGCAGGTAGGTGCTGCCAAACGCCAGCGGCCCCAACTCCACCTGGTACCCGATCAGGTCCGGCGTGCCCTTGGTCATGTTGATGATGTCGGTCGCATAAGGCGAAGGCGCCATGGCGTTGGGCGGAAACGGTGAGTTCGGGATCTTCGGGTTGGCCTGATAAAAGGTGTCAACATACGACTGGTAGTCTTCGAACGACAAACCGGAGGCGCGCCCGGCTTCAAGGATCAGCACCCGTTTGCCGGCTTCCGTGAGTGTTTTGGCGACCATGGCGCCCATCACGCCGCCGCCCACAATCACGGCGTCGTAGTTCTCTTCAGACATGGCCGGCCCCGGTTACAGGAGGCAGGGACCACGAGCCGAAGCCGGGTGGTTTGGCACCTTGCGGATGGGTGTGGATGGCTGGCCAGACCAAGCCCTCGGTATACGCCTGGCCCGACAGGTAACGCGTGGTGTCGAGCGCATTGGCGCCGTGGGTATTGCGCCATTCGCCCGGGAGCTGTGTCCACATCCCGAGGTACCATAACGTCGTCAGGTTGCGCGTGACCGGCCCGAGCAGATCGTCCTTGAACAGCCGCTCCTCGATCAGCGCCTCCAAGCGCCCGGCGTTGGGCCCCGCCTCTTTCACCAGCTCCGCCCATCTGGACAACAACTGCCCGACGATACGCTCCCCCACAATCGCGCCCAGCGCCGTGTAGTAGGGTTGGACCATGCCGGTGCCCCACAACTCGGCGGCATCGAAGCCAGTGAGCGCCACTGACAGTTCGGTGAAACGCGCAACCGGGTCGGGCGCCGCGCCGTGCCGGTGGAACACCGCGCGCGTGATGGGAATACTTGCTGTTTGCGCCTTCATGGCTTTGCTCCTTCTCAGGCGGGATCCCGCGCGGTTGCGCTGATTTTTAAATGCCGGGCCTGGCTCGCGGCGACACGTGCCTGCAGTGTCACCGCGCCCTGCTTTGTCGCCACTTCGAGCGCCCGCTCAAAACAAACGGCAACCTCCGCGCCATCGCGCTGCAGGCGCACCAGCAGCTCGCCTTTGATGCGGTGCAGCTCCGCGTTCCAGAAGCCTTCCCCGCTGGTCGCGGCAAACTGGAACGCTTCCTCGACCACGGCCAGTCCTTCGTCGTAGTCCCCGGTCTTTAGGTGGCACTCCGCCAGCAAGCCCAGAAAATAGGTCTTGCCCAATTCAGAGCCGGTGGCACCCCACTGCTTTATCCCGTCGCGCATTTGCCGGGCGCCGGCACGGCTGTCGCCGGTTTCCGAAGTCACCCAGCCCAGCAACACCGCGTTCCAGCCAATCCAGAATTCAAACCCGTGTTCGTGCGACACCGCCGAGGCGGTAGCGGCCCGTTCACGAACCAGCGCCACGTCGCCCCGAAACTGGTGCTGCCAACCGGAGAAACTCAGGGCCAGCGCATGACTGAACGCATGTTTTAGCCGCTGCGCGGTTTCTATCGCCTCGTCGCTGTCACGCAGGGCGGCAGGCGTGTCGCCCTGCAGCCACGAAATCCAGCCGCGGTAACCCAGCGACGTTACCCAGGCGTCCACCACGTCGTA
>JANLPN010000414.1:0-3134 GCA_031367285.1 Betaproteobacteria bacterium
CTTTCAGCGCCGACAGGCGCTTGGGTGGGCTGGCATTCATGGCGTGGCCTCCATGGCCAGGGGCGCTCCGTGTTGTCCCAGGGTAGGCAGGGTGGCAGCCAACGGCACCGGCGCACCGTCCAGCCAGACCGGGCAGGCCACCGTTTTGGTCATGCGCCCCGATGGCAAGGCCAGGCCCTGCACCAATTGCAGATGGTCCGCCTGCGGGTCGGCCATGGCCTGCGCGTAGCCGTTGATGGGCGCGCTGGGAACACCTTCGCGCTCAAACATTGCCAGCCATTGGCTGGCGTCACGATGCGCAAACTTTTCCTCCAGTAGCAGCTTTAGCGCGCCTTGGTGCGTGGCGCGCAAGGACGGCGTGAGAAAGCGGTTGTCGTCCAGCAGTTCCGGCGCCTGCACCAACTTGCAGACCGAAGCCCACAAGCGGTTATTGCCTGCGGCGATGACAAACCAGTCGTCGCGCGCCCGAAATGCCTGGTAGGGTGCGTTGCGCGGATGGGCCGAGCCGAGCTTGACCGGGTTCCTGCCGGTGCCGAAATATTCGCTGGTTTGCAGGGCGGCAACGGCCAACGTGGTGCCGAACATGGGAATGTCGATCTGGCCACCCGCGCCGCCGGCACGTACCCGTGCCAGCAGCGAGGCAATGGTGAAGGCGCCGTACAGCCCGGCCGTGAAATCGGCTATCGGTACACCGCATTTGACGGGTGCGCCGCCCGGCTCCCCGGTCACGCTCATGACGCCGGCAACCGCCTGCAGGGTGACGTCGAAGCCGCCTTCGGTGGCGCGCGGGCCGCTCTGCCCGTAGGCCGAGATGGAGCAGTAGATCAGCGCGGGTTTGCGCTTGCCAAACCAGTCCCAACCCAAGCCCAGCCGTTGCATGACGCCGGGGCGGTTGTTCTCGACCAGCACGTCGGCATCCAGCACCAGCACGCGTGCGCGGTCGCGGTCTGTCGGGTCTTTCAGGTTCAACACCACGGAACGTTTGCCGCGGTTGAGCGACGCAAAGTTTTCGCTGTAACCGTCGCTCAGTGGCGGCCACTGGCGCAGGCTGTCGCCTTCGGGCGGCTCGACCTTGGTGACCTCGGCGCCAAAGTCGGACAGCAGCATGGCGCAAAACGGGCCCGCCGCGACGTGGCAGAACTCGACGACCTTGACGCCTGCGAGCGGTAGTTGGCTTGAGACCATGGGTTTGTTCCTGTGTGAGTCCACGCGCTATTGTCCCGAATCACGCGCGGCACGTCTGGTCGGTCCGAACATCGAAGCGGCAAGCCAATTGCCCCGCATCGTGACGGGGACAAAGTCCATGCGCTTGTGTTAATTCCTGTTATTTCAGAAAATACTGAAACTTAAGAAAAGCACTGAATATGAACCTTCCACCCCTGACCCAGCGCTTTGTGCTGCATTTCGGCGAAATGGGCAGCCGCTGGGGTATCAACCGCACCGTGGGGCAGATTTATGCCTTGCTCTACGTGTCTGCCAACCCTTTGAATGCCGACGAGGTGGGCGAGGCGCTGGGCTTTTCGCGCTCCAACGTGAGCATGGGGCTCAAGGAGCTGCAATCCTGGAACCTGGTGCGGCTGATCCACCGGCCCGGCGACCGGCGCGAGTACTTCCAGGCGCCCGAGGATGTGTGGGCGATCTTCCGCACCCTGGCTGCGGAGCGGCGCAAACGCGAGATCGACCCCACGCTGTCCATGCTGCGCGACGCCCTGATGGAGCAGCCCGGCGTGGCCGAAGACATCCACGCCCAGGCGCGTATGCAGCAGATGTACGCCTTTATCGAGCTGATGACCGACTGGCTCGACGACGTGCAGAAGATGGACTCTGAAACCCTGGCCAGCCTCATGAAGATGGGCGCCAAGGTACAGAAGTTGCTTGAAGTGAAAGACCGCGTGAAGCAGATCTTCAGCGTGTCGCCGGAGCCGCCCAAGCCAGCCGATATGAATCCGCAAACCCTTGCCATCGACGAGGCGCATGATGGAAAACTTTGACCCGGTGGTGCTGGCGCGTATCCAGTTTGCGGCCAACATGACCTTTCACATCCTGTTCCCCACCATCAGTATTTCGATGGGCTGGGTGCTGCTGTATTTCAAGACGCGGTTCACCGCTACCGGAGCACGGCACTGGATGGACGCCTACCAGTTCTGGGTCAAGATTTTTGCGCTGACCTTTGCGCTGGGTGTGGTGAGCGGCATCACCATGAGCTTCCAGTTCGGCACCAACTGGCCGGGCTTCATGAACACGGTGGGCAATGTGGCCGGGCCGCTGCTGGCCTACGAGGTGCTGACCGCGTTTTTCCTGGAAGCCACGATGCTGGGCATCATGCTGTTCGGGCGAGGGCGTGTCAGTGAGCGGGTGCATACACTGGCAACCTTTCTGGTGGCAGCCGGCACCACGGCGTCGGCGTTCTGAATTCTGGCGCTCAACTCCTGGATGCATACGCCGGCAGGCTACGAGATGGTCAACGGCCAGGCGCATGTGACAAGCTGGCTGGAAGTCATCTTCAACCCCTCCTTTCCATACCGCATGACCCATATGCTGATTGCATCGGGCCTCACGGTGGCCTTTTTGCTGGCGGGTATCAGCGCGTTCCGCTGGCTCAAGCAGGATCGCGGCGCCGATGTCCAGGCCTGCCTGCGCACCGGGCTGGTGGTGGCGGCGTTCCTGATCCCGATCCAGATTGTGGTGGGCGACCTGCATGGGCTCAATACCCTGCACCACCAGCCGGCCAAGATCGCGGCCATGGAAGGCATCTGGGAAACGCAGCGCGGTGCGCCGGCCGTGTTGTTTGCGCTGCCTGACGCCGCCACGCAGTCGAACCGTTTCGAGATCGCGGTGCCCAAACTCGCGTCTTTTTACCTTACCCATTCATGGGACGGCGAGGTCAAGGGCATCAAGGAATTTGGCGACAAACACCCGCCCGTGGCACCCGTGTTCTGGGCCTTTCGCATCATGGTGGGGGTGGGCTTGCTGATGCTGGCGGTCAGCTGGTTCAGCGTATGGCAGACGCGCGGCCGCAAGGCCATCCAGCCCTGGCTGGCACGGGTGCTGGTGGCGATGACGTTCGCGGGCTGGGTGGCGCTTATCGCCGGCTGGTACGTGACCGAGATCGGCCGCCAGCCCTGGCTGGTCTA
>JANLPN010000585.1:0-2992 GCA_031367285.1 Betaproteobacteria bacterium
CGTGCCGCCTTCCCCGCCATGCCGTTGCGTATCGACCCCAACGGTGGCTGGACGGTGGAGACCACGCGCCGCATCATGCCCAGGCTGGCCGCCGACGGGCTGCTAGAGTATTTGGAAGACCCGGTCAACAGCCTGCAGGAAATGGGCGAAGTGGCGAAGTTCGCGAGCATGCCGCTGGCCACCAATATGTGCACCATTGCCTTCGGCCATATCCCCGAGACCGTGCGGCTGAACGCGGTGCAGGTGATCCTGTCCGACCACCACTACTGGGGTGGCCTGCGCGCCACGCAGCACCTGGCCGCCATCGGCCGTACCTTCGGCATCGGTATCTCCATGCACTCCAACTCGCACCTGGGCATCAGCCTGGCCGCCATGACGCATGTGGGCGTGACGATTCCCAACCTGCGTTATGCCTGCGACACGCATTACCCCTGGCAGGTGGATGAAGTCATCGCGGGCGGCAAGCTAAAAATCAAGGGCGGGGTATTGGCACCGCCAAAAGGCCCCGGCCTGGGTGTAACGCTGGACCGGCAAGCGCTGGCGCAACTGCACCGCAACTACCTCGACTGCGGCATCCGCGTACGCGATGACGCCACCGAGATGCGCAAGCACCAGCCGGAGTTTGACGACCGGCGGCCGCGGTTCTGACTTATGGCGGCAGGGACAAGCGCAGATTGCGCTGTACCTGCATCTGCCAGTTCTCCGCCACCTGCGCCTGGTCGGCGTATCGTGGCCATTGCGCCACCGCTGCGCGAACTTCTTTAACGATGGCGTCGGCGCGGGCGCGCTTGATCAGGGCGCTTGCGGCGCAGGCCCGCAGATCGGTTAGAGTGAATCCGTCGCGTTTGCCGTTGATGGACATCTGGTGCAAGGCGGTCCAGGCGCCCGAGGGGTTGTAGCTGTAGGTCATGTCGAAGGCCGGCGACAAGGACCAGTTGCCTGTGCGGTCCATCAGAAAGGCGATGTTTTTGACATGGTCGTCCTGGTTGCGTGCAACCACGTTGAACACCGTGCGCCGGAACTGTTGCTCGATCACCGCCATGGGCAGGCCGAGCTGTCGCATGGCCAGCAAAGCCTGTTCGTAGGAATACGCCCCCGGGTTGTTGAAGTCGAAGTGCGCCAGCCCGCACAGCGACGCCATATGCAGCTTTGCTCCGCCTGCAAGCCGGTCGAAGCGCCGGGTCATGAAGTGCCGGCGCTGATTTTCTTCGAGCAGCCGGCATTCACTCATGGTTACCCCGGCTGCCTCCGCCATCAGGTAGTAGGCGTATTCGATAGCGCCGTAACCCTTGGCGTCGTCCAGCTCCTTGTCCTTGTTGCCGGCCACGCCGTCAAATTTCAGCAGCCAGTAATCGAAGCCCGCGCCCGCCGCGATCTGGCCCGAGCGTATTTCGCTGGTTTCGCGGTTCCATGCGATCACCGCTTTTGCACGCGCGCCACCAGCTGAAGTGCCCACGCGCAGTATGTCCTGCAAGGCATCGGCCCGCTTCGTGTCCGCGAACGAAGCGGCCAGGTTGTCGCGCTGGCTGAGTACGTCGGAGGCCAGTTGCACCAGCGCGTCGATTTGTATTTTTTGAGCCCGGCGTGTCACCGGGCCCGCCGCCGGGGCAAACTCCAGCGCGCCCATGCCGCGCAAACCGGTGTAGCAAAGGCGCTCCACCGCGTTGAAGCTGGCCGGCGTACGCCCCTGCGTCGCCAGCCAGGCGTCGATCACTGCGTTGCCGAACCGGTCCGGCAGCGAGTCGGCCAGCAGACCCGGCAGGCCGTGAAACGTGTTGCGCGGCAAGGCGGGGAAGCTGTGTACGCGATTGCCGAGCGGCATCGTGATGGGCGAAACCTCGATGCCGCTGCGCGCGAATTCGGGTGTGTGTTGAAACGCGGCCACATCGGCACCGTCTTCCAGCGAAACCGCGCCTATGGTTCGCCCCCACAGTCTTACCTCGGCCAAGGTCGTCATGTCTCGTCCGCCCATTGCCAAGCACCCGCCGGTGCCGGCGCTGGCGTGCTGGTGGCGCGTTTTTTTTGTTTGTCACGCAGCTTGAGTTGTGCCACGGGACTGGCAATGGGCTCGGGAATCAGTGTCTCGAAGCGCTCCAGCAGGCCCAGCGCCCTGCATACACGGACCAGGTTGACCAGTTGCGTGGGGCCACCGGCCTCCATGCGTTCGACCGTTCGTTTGGAGACGCCGGCCTGCATGGCCAGGTCGGCTTGTTTCAGATTGCGGTCCAGTCGCATCCGTGCCAGCCGGCCCCCGAGTTCACGCAGGATGACCGCATCCACGACTTGATCAGTTATTAGCACAATACGCCAATGATGGCGAATAAACGCTATTTTGTCAAAATATTCGCCTTAAGTAGCGAATTATAAAGTTTCAAATGTTCCTATTCCGGAAAATGTATCAGACAAATGTATGAAATGACATTTCCGCTGACGGCAAACACCAGCCGGAGTTTGACGACCGGCGGCCGCGGTTTTAGGCTACTCCGGTACCCAATCCGCGCATAACAACTCGGCTTGCTTCAGTACCGTCTTCACGGCCTCGTCCTGCAGGTCCGGCGGGTAGCCGTATTTGTTCAGTATGCGCTTCACCATCACGCGGATTCTTGCGCGGGCGCTTTCGCGCAGCGTCCAGTCGATGGTCACGCTCTTGCGTACCTGGGTAATGAGTTCGGCGGCGATGACCTTGAGCTTGTCATCGCCCATCGCCTTCAACGCGGATTCGTTGGCCGCGAGTGCGTCGTAGAAGGCGACCTCATCGTCGCTCAGGCCCAGGTCCACGCCGCGTTTGCTGGCGGCGTCCATCTCCTTGGCCAGCTTGATCAATTCCTCGATGACATCCATCGTAGAGATGGCACGGTTGTGGTAAGCATTGAGCGCCTTCTTGAGCTTCTCGGAAAACAGTTGCGACTGGACCAGGTTGCGTTTGGCGCGAACTTTCAGTTCGTCCTTGAGCAGTTTCTCCAGCAATTCGGCGGCCACGTTCTTGTGCTTC
>JANLPN010000055.1:0-7222 GCA_031367285.1 Betaproteobacteria bacterium
GCAACCTGACGTGCAGCCGCGGCCTGAGCAACCGCTGCCTGCCGACCTGCTGCAGGAGCGCGACGGCGGTTTCGGCCACCTGCGCTTCTTGCGGCCCGTGGCGCGCATGAGCCTCACGCCGCCAGCATGGACCTTGCCGGCAGCGCCGCTGGGGACACACGCGGCCGAGTGGTTGCCCGCGCATAAGGGCCGGCAGCACGATGCGGCCAGACTGCGTGCAGGCCGCGCCGACGCCGCCCAGACGGATGACTTGACGGGCAGGAGGGACCCTCCTGTCATCAGCGAAATTCGAGGAGACGTACCGCGCGGACAGCAACCGCGCTGACGCACACGGGTTACCCACTGCGGCGAAAAGTTTCGTCGCTGGCGCCGGCAGCCGCGTGGATGGCCCTCCATCCGCGAATGAATGAAGACCAAGCGAATCCCCATCCTTGCGATGGGGTCAGCACAAAGGAGAACTTATGGATACGACGAAGAGAATGTTCGCGCGGGCAATCGGCAGCGCCGCGCTGATCGCTGCCACACCGCTGCTGGCGACAGCACAGTCCACTTGGCCAACGAAAACGGTGAGGCTTGTCATCCCGTTCGGTGTCGGTGGCGGCTCGGACGTGGCGGCGCGCCTGCTCGCGCAGGACCTGTCGACGCGTTGGGGACAGTCGGTCATTGTCGACAACAAGCCGGGTGCGGACACGGTAATCGCCGCGTCTGAGGTGCAGCGTGCGGCTCCCGACGGCTATACCCTGCTGATGACGATCAACAGCACCCTCACCATGACCCCGCACACCATGGCCAAGGTGCCCTATGACCCGATGAACGACTTCACGTACATCGGGCAGTTGACCGACGTGCCGTTGATCCTGATAACCAACGACGCGGTTCCGGTGAAGACGTTCGGCGAGTTCGTCCAATACGCGCGCGCCCGTCCCGGGCAACTCAATACCGGTGGCGCGGCGACCGTGACGCAGTTGCTCACTGAGCAGTTGTCTCGCGAGATCGGCCTCAAGCTCACCTGGGTGATGTACAAGAGCGGCGCCGAGATCACCCGGGCGTTGCTGAGCCACGAAGTCGAGTTCGGCGCGGATGCGATCGCCCAGAACCTTCCGCACCTCCAGAGCGGCAAGATGCGGGCGCTGGCCGTGAACACCCGTGCCCGCACGAGCACGCTGCCCGACGTTCCGACGTTCCAGGAACTCGGCATTCGCGCCCCGCTGGTGACCCTGCAGCACCTCATGTTGGCCCCGCGGGGGCTGCCGCCCGCGCTGCTGACCAGGATCCAGGGCGACGTGCAGGCGGCGCTCTCATCCGCGGCCCTGCGCGAAAAGCTGCTCGGCATCGGGTTCCAATCCAGCTGGCTCGAAGGCGCCGAAGCCCTCAAGGTCATCCAGGCCCAGAGCGCCACCACGGCCGAACTCGTCCGCAACCTCGGACTCAAGCCTCAGTGAAGCGGCGAGCACCCGGCTCCGGCCCGATCTGTCTCGGCGCCAACGCGTGGGCCTTCCCAGGCAATAGGTGCTGAGAGATGGACACTTCTACGCGCAGTGCGCTGCAAGGCATCAAGGTTCTCGACCTCTGCCGCTTTATTTCCGGCCCCTTCTGCGCCATGCAATTGGGCGACCTCGGAGCCGACGTCGTCAAGGTCGAGCGCAAGGACGTTGGGGAAGACACCCGCGCCATCACGCCGAAGATCGAAGGCGAGAGTCTCTACGTGATGATGTACAACCGCAACAAGCGGGGCCTCGCGCTGGACTTTCGCCATCCCGACGCGCTCGCCATTTTGAAAGATCTCGCGGCGCAATGCGATGTTCTGGTGGAGAACTTCCGGCCTGGCACGCTGGAGGCGATGGGACTCGGTTGGGATGTGTTGCACGCACTCAATCCCAGGCTGGTCGTGGTTCGCATTTCCGGCTTCGGCCAGGACGGACCGATCGCCAATCGGCCCTGTTTCGACGTGATTGCCCAGGCCAGCAGCGGCCTGATGTCGATGACTGGGTCTGCCGATGGCCCACCGACCATGGCGGGCACTTTCATGATCGACTACGCCACCGGCTTGTATGGTGTCATCGGTACGCTTGCGGCCCTCAAGGCGCGTGAGCACACCGGCATCGGGCAGGTGGTGGATGTTTCTCTGCTGGACAGCGCGGTCTCTTTCCTCATGACCGCCATACCGGAGTTCCTTTTGCTGGGTCGCGAGGCCAAGCGCAATGGCACCCGTGACCGCTACGTTGCGCCAGCCAACAATTTTCAGACCGGTGACGGCGAGTGGGTGCATATTTCCGCCGGTACCGATGGGCTGTTCCCGCGATTTGCCAAGGCGGCGGGCCTGCCGGGCCTGCTGGCGGATCCGCGCTTCGCCGATGTGGCCGCGCGCGTGCGCAACGTCGAGGCGGTTGAGGCCGAAGTTTCAAAATTCGCGGCCCTGCACGGCGCCGATGAAATCGTGCTCTTGATGGAACAGGCCGGGGTACCTTGCGCCAAGGTGGCACGAATTTCCGATGTGGTTGCGAACCCGCAACTACGGCACAGAAATCAGATCATCGAGATGGACGTGCCATCGGTGGGAAAGATTCCGATGCAGGGTTTGACCATCGGCCTGTCCGGCACGCCCGGTTCCATTCGCAGACCACCGCCCAAGATCGGCGAACACACCGAAGAAGTGCTGGCCGATTGGGCGGGATATGGCAGCGACAGGATTGCCGCGCTGCGCGGTTCTGGCGCGATTTAGCGCGATCGCGGCCGGCGACATGCTCGACTACGACAAACTCAAGTCCTGGAAGATTCCTGACACCAGGCAGACCTACTCCGGCAAGGACACTATTCTCTATGCCCTGGGTATCGGCTGTGGCGGATTGCCGGTGGAGCAGGGTGACTTGAAGTATGTCTATGAAGACGGATTGCAGGCCTTTCCGTCGATGGCTCTGGTGCTGGGTTATCCGGGCTTCTGGCTCCAGCACGCCGATGTCGGAGTGGATTCGCGCCGCCTGCTGCATGGCGAAGAAACGATGCGCTTGTTCGCGCCGCTGCCTTCCATGGGCGCGGTAACCGGCGTCACACGTGTGGCCGAGGTCTATGACAAGGGCCAGGGCAGGGACGCGGTGCTGGAAATCGAGCGCAATGTCGTTGACGACGCTTCGGGTGTGTTACTCGCAACACTGACCTCGTCATTGGTTCTGCGTGGAGGAGGTGGCTTTGGTGGTCCACCCGGGCCGCCGGCCCGGGTCGCTGCCGTGCCCGCGAGTCCCGCGCATTACGTGCTTGACCTTCCCACGGTGACCCAATCCGCTCTGATCTATCGGCTCTCCGGTGATCTGAATCCACTGCATGCGGACCCGGCTGTTGCCGCCGCGGCTGGTTTTCCCCAGCCCATCCTGCACGGTTTGTGCACTTTGGGCATGGCGACCCGTGCCATTGTGCGGGCCTGCTTCGCCGAGAGCCCCGCGCAATTGCATCAACTGGGCGCCCGCTTCTCCGCGCCCCTTTTCCCTGGAGAAACGATTCGCGTGGAGATCTGGAACGGCGCTGGACAAGGCAGATTCCGTTGTCGGTCCCTGGAGCGCGATGCCGTCGTTCTGACCCACGGCTTTTTCAGTGCTTAGCCAGCGCATCCACCTATCGCTCTCAAACTCCCATAACGACGACCACCCGCCGATGATCGGCATTCACCACGAAAGAAGAAGTCACATGACGAAATTAATTTACGAACGCGGCGCCACCCACGAGCTTGGTACCGGCACCAGGGAAGAAAATGAAAATCTCTGGGTCACCCCCTCCGATCTGGAGGCAGCTACCGGCTGGGTCCTGAAGCCCGAGGGCTTGTGCCGCGCGGAGACTTGCGTCCCGCTGCCGGCAAGCGGAGCGTGGACCGATGCACAAGGTCGCGTGAATCTAGCGGCATTTGCCCTTCACGAAGGACGCCCGCTGGTCCGTGACGCCGCGCGTGGCATCTGGGCATTCGGTGCTGAGGCCCACGTGGGGCCTCAGAGCGTCCTGGCGCCGGACTTCAGCTTCCCCGATATCGACGGCAAACAGCACTCGTTGTCGGACTATCGCGGGCGCAAAGTTTTTCTGTACACCTGGGGCTCGTACTGCGGGTGCTCGTTCGACCCGCCGGTGTGGGAGACCGTTTACGGCGAGCTCAAGGACAAGAACTTCGAGATGATCTCGATCGCCCTGGACACCGCCGGCTCCGCGGCTGTACAGAGCCGTATCCGCCCGCAGGCGCTGGATCAGCTGCCCGCGGAAATTCAACGTCTTCGTGGCTGGAGCGACGACCGCTGGACTGCCAAGCAGGCGCCGTCGCACCCGTGCCTGATTGACGAGGAGCACGAACTCTCGACGACCTACGGCATGAGCAACGTGCCAATGGCGGTATGGATTGACGAGCAGGGCCGCATGGTGCGTCCACCCGAGCCGGCTGGCGTCAGCGACCACTTTCGCTCGATGGACCCGGAGACTTTCAAGATCCCCGACAACCACGCGGACGCGCTGGTTGAAAACCGCGACCGCTACGTGGATGCGCTCAAGGACTGGGTCGCCAACGGAGCCACCAGTGTCCATGCGCTGCCGCCGGAGGAGGTCGCCCGCCGCTTGCATCCGCGCCGCCCGGAGGAACTGAAGGCCGCACTGCACGTGCGCATCGGCCACCACCTCTTCGAGTCAGGCGACGTCGAAGGAGCCAAGGCGCACGTCCAGACCGCCTCGGAACTGTGCCCCGAGAAGTGGAACTACCGCCGCCAGGCGATGGTGCTCGACCCGGAGTCCGTCGGCGCGCTCAACGTCTCGCCAGGCTTCTGGAAAGCGATGGACGACCTCGGTAACAAGACCTTCTACGCGGACATCGACATGCCGGGGATGACCGGATCGAAAGACTGGCTGGGCGACACACCGCATTAAATACTTTCCAAAAAGTATTTTACCTTACCGTATGGTATGGTAAAATCCCTGCATGTTTGAAGCTCCCAAGAAAGCCTGCCCCCTGGCAATTGCCAGGACGGCACGGTGACAGTCACGAAGCCAGGCCGGGAGCGTTGCAGGGCACTCCGGCACGATCACCCAACCAGATCAATTGCCACGCCAGGCCAGCCGGCGAAATCGCCCGCCCGCCGGGTGTCGCAATGCCAGCGCATGCGGAGCCAGGGAGACGCGGCATGAAGAAATTTCGCCTCTCCCAGCAGAACATCGTTTTTGCTTTGTTCGTGCTGATGTTCATGGTCTTCGCGCTTTTCCTGCCGGGCTTCTTCAGCAAAGGCAATCTGCTCGGCTTGTTGCAGAATGTGGCGATTCTGGGCATCCTCGGCTTGGCGATGGCCGTTGTGGTTATCGGGCGCGGCATCGACATCTCGATGATCGCGGTGTTGGCGGTGCCGGTCGGCTTGATCCTGCAGATGGTGCAGAACGGCCACTCCTTGCCGGTGGCCTTCCTCGCCGGGCTCAGCCTTGCGCTGGTGTTCGGTCTGTTCAACGGCTGGCTGACGGCCTATGCGGAAGTGCCTTCGCTGTTCACCACGCTGGCGTCAGGCCTGTTTCTCGCCGGCCTCGGGCAGGTCGCGTTTTTCTCCATCGACGTCGTGCTCTGGACCCCGAGACTCGACGCGCTGTCGTGGATCGGCGGCGGCACGCTGCTCGGCGTGCCAATGCCGGTCATCATGTTCGGCGCGGTGGCGGCGTGTGTGTCGCTGTTCCTGCGCCGGACGCAACTGGGCAGTTATATCTACGCAATCGGCGACAACCCATTCGGTGCGCGCACCACCGGAATCCCGACCCGCCCGGTGATCGTGCTGCAGTTCGTGCTGGCGGCGCTGATCGGAGTCTTTGCCGGGATCGTGATGGCCGCATCGATCAACAGCATGCCTACGCGCATCTACAACTCGACTTTGATCTATGACGTGATCCTGGTCGTGGTGCTGGGTGGCATCGGCCTGTGCGGTGGGCGTGGCGGGGTGCTCATCGTCGTCATCGGCACGCTGGTGATCGGCACGCTGCTCAACGGAATGACGATTCTCGACGTGCCGTACTCGGCGCAGAACCTTGTCAAGGGCGTGATCCTGCTGGTCGCGATCCTGATCGACTCCTTTCTCAATCCCCGCAACGAAGAAACCGCCCAACAGGGGGACATCTGATGTAAGCGGTTCCTGATCTCGACGGCCGCCGCCCGGCGGCTTCTTTCCACCACCCCAGTTTTACCGGAGATAACCATGATGATGAAAATCCCACCCCTTCCTTCCAGGGCTTCTGTCCTGATTGCCGCCACGCTGCTGGCCGGCCTGTCATTCAGCCAGGCGGTCGTCGCCCAGCAAACTGAGGGCCTGGACGATCCCGGCCGCGCCGGCTACATGAGCGCATTGGCGGGCAAGACGGTTGCTTTCGTCCCGTTGACGATGGGCTTTGACCTGACGCGGGGCTGGCTCGCCGGGCTGAAGGCAGAACTCGAGCCGCTGGGCGTGAAAGTGATCGTGCGTGACCCCAACCTGAATGTCAACGTCGGCGCGCAGGCGATCACCACGCTGATCAACGAAAAGGCGGATGTGATCATTGTTCAACCACCGGATCCGCAAACCTACACCAAGCTGCTCAAGCGCGCCGAGGAGACCGGCAGCCAGGTGGTGACAATCAATATGCGTACCGCCTATGTGCCGCTGTTGCACGTCGGCAATGACTGGACTGGAATGGGCGAGCAGTCGGCCACCGCGATGGTAGAGGCCTGTAAAGGCAAGTCGGGCAAGGTGGCAATCCTGCTGGGTTCGTTTGTGTCGTCCGACAGCACTTACACGCTCAAGGGCTTCAGGAACGTTTTTGCGAAACACCCCGAGATAAAAGTCGTGTCGGTGCAGTCCGGTGATTGGGATGCGGTCAAGTCCAAGGGTATTGTGCAGACGGTGTTGAAACAACACCCTGACCTGTGTGGCGTGCTGGGTCCCTGGGACGGCCAGGATTCGGGCTCCGCCGCGGCCATCAAGGAAGCCGGCCTGACGGGCAAGGTGTTTCTCATCACCTCCGGCGCCGGGGAGCAAAGCAGCGCCTGCGACCAGGTAAAGGCAGGTGCTTACGACATCTACATGAGCTACGACGTGAGCACGCAGGCGAAAGAGATGGCGGCTTCAATTAAATGGCTGCTGCAGAACAAGGGCAAAACCGGCACCACAAAGGGCACTATTTATAGCCGGATCGTCCCGATCACCAAGGCCAACGCCTCGACCGAAGGCGTCTGCTGGAAGCTCGGCAAGAC
>JANLPN010000085.1:0-2678 GCA_031367285.1 Betaproteobacteria bacterium
CCACTTTGCCGATTGGCAGAAATGACGATCTCAGGCAAGGGCAGTTCATTGCCCGAAGGCGACTGTCAGCCTAACGGCGTCAGAGACCGGTTCCTAGGAGGAGCGGTCACACTATCCAAAAGGCAACGCCAGCCGTCTGCCGCTAAAGCCTGCTTTCTATCAAGGGGGTTTGAAGGCCTGCCATGTGGGGCTGCCGGAAATGCGACGGAGACGCTTGAAGGGGTGCCTGCAGCGTACGGCACCATCCGCGCACAGTTCATGAATCGCGCCCATCGTCCACATCATCATCGGACGCACCTTCGGCTACGCACTGTTCGATCAGCTTGCCCAGCCCGTGGTACATGCCACGGCGCTCCTCCAGGGCCATGACCCGAATCATCTCTGCCTGGCGCTGACGCGCGATCGGGATCACGCGCGCATGCAGCGCATCACCCTGGGGCGTTATGAACACGGTGATGCGCTTGCGCGGCGTGTTGCCATCGGTCTCGGTGCGAACGAAGCCTCGCCCTTCCAGCAGGCGCACGGTACGGCTCACGAGGGCCTTGTCCGATGAGGACTGAACCACGAGCTTCGCGAAAGCGATCTTTTTGACGTGCGAGACCAGCGACAGGATGCGCCACTCCGACACGGTGAGTCCAGCAGCCTTCGCGTAAGGCAAGGTCACGGTCCGGCGCAACAAGTTGATGGCCTGGCTCATGCGGGTAGTCAGGAAGTTGTGTACCGAGAGGCCGTCGCCATTCGCACCCAGCGTGTCCCAAGGGGAAACGTTTGAATCCGGCGGGCTGTGGGCATGGGGTGTTTTTTCTTGCTTGGTCATGGGGGCCGGGGCTGTGCGGAACCAGGGAGCAGCTGAACGCGACGCATTGTTTCACACTGCCACGAACGCGTCCTGTCTTTCAGAGACATTAAAAATAGAACAATATATTTAAAAAACACAATAAGTGTTAACAGCAAGTTGATCAATCAACATTACGTTCCTACAATGAAATGGTCTCATAAAAGAATATTCGTTCCATACATGAAACAAACGGCTCGTTTTCCTTGCCACAACTGCTTATCCACGCTCCAGGAGTCCCGTCCATGAAGTTCGCCCGTCGCCAAATATTCACCGTCGCCCTCGCCGCCTGCGCCACCATCGGCGCCCCCCTGTTTGCGCAGACATGGCCCGCCAAACCGGTGACCATCGTGGTGTCATACCCACCCGGCGGCGACACGGACGCGATAGCGCGCTTGTTCGCGGATCGCCTGTCGCAACGCATCAAGGTCAGCGTGCTTGTGGAAAACAGGCCGGGCGCCGGCGGCACCATCGGAAATACACAGGTGGCGCGCGCTCCGGCGGACGGTTACACGCTGCTGTTTACGCCCAACCCGTTCACGACCGCTCCCATGGTCATGAACCTGTCCGCTGCGTCGACGTATGACGTGCTCAACGGCTTTGAGCCGGTAATCAAAACGGCTACGCAGCCTCTGGTGCTGGTGGCGCATCCTTCGGCCGGCTTCAAGACGGTGCCCGAAATGATCGCCCAGGCCAAGGCAGGCAAGGCGCTGAACTACGCGACCCCCGGTGCCGGCTCCCCCATGCATATCGTGGCCGAATGGCTCAACAAGGCGGCTGGCGTGAAGCTCGCGCACGTTCCGTATCGCGGCGTCGGCCCGGCTGTCACCGACGTCACGGCCGGTCACGTACAGACCGCCTGGGTGACCCTGGGTGCCGTTTCGCAGTATGTCAACTCCGGCCGCCTGGTGCAGCTTGCTATCGCGGACGCGCAGCGCTCGCCGCTGGCACCCACCGTGCCGACGCTGGTGGAAGCCGGTTACAAGGAGGTAGTGGTAGGGGCCTGGAACGGTTTCTTCGCCCCCAAAGGCACGTCGGCGGACGTGGTGCGAGCGCTCAACGCACACTTCAACGAAATCCTCAAGGCGCCCGATGTGGTGGAGAAGTTGGCCGTCTTCGGTGCATTGCCGGCCGGTGGCGCACCTGAAGTGCTGGCAAAGACCAATGCCTCCGAGTACGAGGTGATGGGCAAGGTGATCCGCGAACTGGGAATCAAAGCCGAGTAAGGGCATGAGCCAATCCACCATTGGCACCGCGGTGCCCCAGGTCAACGCGCGCAGCAAGGTGCTGGGTCGCGCGCAGTACGCGGGCGATATTCAGATCGCCGGCATGCTGCACGCCAAGATCCTTCGCAGCCCCTACCCGCACGCGCGCATCACGAGCATCGACGCCACGGCGGCGCGCGCGCTGCCGGGTGTCAAGGCGGTGCTTACGGGTGCAGACGCGCCCGACAAGCCCTGGGGCGGCGGCCCGCACAAGGAGCGCTACATCCTGGCCAAGGACATCGTGCGCTTCTGTGGCGAAGAGGTGGCTGCGGTGGCCGCAACTACCGAAGACATCGCGCGCGACGCGCTGGACCTGATCCGCATCGAATACGAAGAACTGCCCGCGATACTCACGCCCGACGAGGCGCTGGATGAAGAAGCGCCAACTGTCCACCCCGGCCGCAAGAACAATATTGGCCACGAGATCCGCTTCGAACGCGGCGACGTGGCGGCCGGTTTTGCGGGCGCCGATCTGGTGCTCGAAGAAACCTACGAAGCCCATTCACAGTACCCAGGCTACATGGAGCCCATGGCCAGTGTCGCCAACATCGACGCCGACGGCCGGCTGGTGGTATGGA
>JANLPN010000137.1:0-6604 GCA_031367285.1 Betaproteobacteria bacterium
GCCAGCTGGCCCGCCGTATGGCTGGTGCACACGGCCACGGCGCGCATGCCGGCGCGGCGCGCCGCTTCGATGCCGAACGGCGCGTCTTCAAACACGATACAGGCCTCGGCCGGGATGCCGATGCGCCGCGCCGCTTCGAGAAAGATGGCCGGCTCGGGTTTGCCGGGCAGGCCTTCGTCTCCGCCTACCACGGCATGCGGCATGGGTTCCATGCCGAGGTGCGAAAACGCGAATGCGATATTGTGTTTGTCGCCCGCCGTGCCCACGCCCACCTTGAGACCCTGCGTCATGGCCTGGCCGCAGAAGGCCTTGAAACCGGCCACCTCGGCGAAGTGCGGTGTGAACAGGTCACGGTAAATCTGCTCCTTCTGGTGGATAAGGTCCCAGCGCTCCTGCTCTTGCATCACCCGCCCGAACAGCAGCTCCATACATTCCGCTCCGGTACGCCCGGTGGTGCGGCGCAACAGCTCGGCCACGTCGATCTGGATGCCATGGTGCTCGGCAAACGCGACCCAGCTGCGCGCGTGGTACGGCATGGAATCGATCATCGTGCCGTCCATGTCAAAGATCAGTGCCTGCGTCTTCATTACACGCCCTGTTTGAGGGAGGCTTCAATGAACACGTCGAGGTCGCCGTCCAGCACCTTTTGCGTGGCCGATATTTCGACATTGGTGCGCAAATCCTTGATGCGGCTGTTGTCCAGCACGTAGCTGCGAATCTGATGGCCCCAGCCCACGTCGGTCTTGCTGTCTTCGAGTTTCTGCTGTGCCGCCATCTTGATGCGCATCTCGTGTTCGAACATGCGCGAACGCAGCATCTGCCAGGCTTCGTCGCGGTTGCGGTGCTGGCTGCGGTCGTTCTGGCACTGCACCACAATGCCGGTCGGTATGTGGGTCAGGCGCACGGCCGAGTCGGTCTTGTTGATGTGTTGTCCGCCGGCACCGCTGGCGCGGTAGGTGTCCACGCGCACGTCGGACGGGTCGATGTTGATCTCTATCGCGTCGTCCACCTCCGGGTACACAAACACCGAGGCAAACGACGTGTGGCGCCCGCCGGAGGAGTCAAACGGCGACTTGCGCACCAGACGGTGCACACCGGTCTCGGTGCGCAGCAGGCCGAACGCGTATTCACCTTCCAGCTTGATGGTGGCGCTTTTTATGCCGGCCACGTCGCCGGCAGACTCTTCCATGATTTCGGTCTTGAAACCCTTGCGTTCGGCATACCGCAGGTACTGGCGCAACAACATGCTGGCCCAGTCGCAGGCCTCGGTGCCGCCCGCGCCCGACTGGATGTCGAGGAAGCAGTTCAGCGGGTCGGCCGGGTTATTGAACATGCGCCGGAATTCGAGCTGCTCGATTTCGGTGGCCAGCTTGGCCGTCTCGTGTTCGATATGCAGCAGGCCGGCTGTGTCGCCTTCTTCCTTGCTCATGGCATAAAGCTCGGAGTTGTCGGCCAGCTCAGTGCCCAGCCGCGTCAACGAAAGCACGATGCCGTCGAGAGACTTCTTTTCGCGTCCCAGCTCCTGCGCCCGTTTGGGTTCGTTCCAGACCGTCGGGTCTTCCAGCGAGGCGTTGACCGTTCTCAGGCGCTCCGATTTGGCATCGAAGTCAAAGATACCTCCGTAAATCTTCCGTGCGCACGCTCAGGGAAGAGAGTTGGGTGCCGATCTGGTTGATGTGTTCTGCGTCCATGGGGTGTCCTGTTGGTTGGCTGTCGCTTAACCCGTTATTTTCTCATGCCAGGAAACTTTCCAAAAGGCGCGCCAGTTGCTCCGGCTGGTCATGGTGCAGCATATGGCCGGCGTCCTGCACAACCGCGATACGGCAGTCGGGCACGGCCTGCAGACGCTCGTGGTACTCGGCCAGCGTGAACTTGGTTCTCCACCAAACCGACAGCGAATCGTCACTCGCCTCCACGGCCAGCAGCGGCATGCGGATGCACTTGTAGATTTCCAGCAGTTCATCGACCCGGAACAACTGGGCGTTGCTGATCTTGTGGGCCGCGTCGCCCAGGATTTCCCACTGACCCGCGTCGTTCTCGCGCGCCCATTGTGTCGCCAGCCACCCGGCTTTGTCGAGCCCGGCCTGGTCGCGCGCCAGCCGCGGGTTGGTCTTGGCCAGCCGGCGTGCCACCCCGGCGGCGCTGTCATAAGCGCGCAGTGCCAGTTCGCCGCGCTGGAACTTCTTGAGCTCGTCCATCCATTTTGCATAGCGTTTGGGCGCCTGCTCGGGCCGGGTGGCCGGGCCGCCAAACCCTTCCAGATTGACCAGACGCCGTATGCGCTCGGGGCGAACGCCGGCATAGTGCATCACCACGTGCCCACCCATGCTATGGCCGACCAAGTCCACCGGGTGGTCCGGCGCATAGTGGTCAAGCAGAAAGTCCAGGTCGGCCATGTAGTCGGCAAACCAGTAGTTGTCTACCGCGGCGCCGGTCGTGAGGCCGTAGCCGCGCCAGTCGGGCGCAACGATGTAGCGCCCCTGCATGAAAGCGTCAGACAAGGCATCCACCACAAACTGGTAGGACGCGGCAACGTCCATCCATCCATGCACCAGCACCAGCGGTGCCACGCCGGGTGTGGGCTCGCCCCAGGTCCAGACGTGGTAGTTGAGATTGCGGATCGGTACAAACTCGCTGCGGGATGCTCTTTTGACTTGGTACATTTGGCACTTGTCGGTAAATGGCTGGCCGCCGCGCATGCGGAGCCGGGGGTGATCGGCCACGCTGCTGGACGGGCGATGTGGCCCCCATCATAAGGATGGCTTGCCGTACCACGCAGTCAACTGAATGACAAGCCCGCCGGAAAACTGCTCTGTCAAACTGGTGCGCTGTGGTTACCGAAGGAAATCGGATTGGTCGAGAACTGGATATGGCACGCAAGGAACACGTCTCTGAAACACCGGCAACCCGCTTCCTGCGCGCGCACCAGGTCGCCTTCACCGAACACGTCTACGAATACCTGGAGCACGGCGGCGCGCTTTACAGCGCCGAGGTGCTGGGGATGGACCCGTTCGCGGTGGTCAAGACACTGGTGATGCAGGACGAACGGGCTCACCCGCTGCTGGTGCTGATGCACGGCAACCGCAAGGTCAGCACCAAAAATCTGGCGCGGCAGATCGCGGCCAAGTCGGTCGAACCCTGCCAGCCCGATATTGCCAACAAACACAGCGGCTACCTGGTGGGCGGCACGTCGCCGTTTGCCACGCGCAAGCCCATGCCGGTGTATTACGAGCAGACGATTCTTGAATTGCCCCGCATGCTGATCAATGGCGGCCGTCGTGGATACCTGGTGGAGCTGGAGCCCGCCACCTGCATGCGCCTGCTTGGTGCCAGGCCGGTGCAGTGCGCACTGGCAGAATAGGGCGCTGGTAGTCGCGCACGAGCCGCGGCGCCGGAGACACTGATGGACGCACTCAAAGACTTCTTCCCCCTGCTTGCAGCCGTAGCGGCGTACCTGGTCGGTTCCCTGTCTTTTGCGGTGATCGTGAGCCGCGTGATGGGCCTGCATGATCCGCGCACCTACGGCAGCAAGAACCCGGGCGCCACCAATGTGCTGCGTTCCGGCAACCGGCCGGCGGCAGTGGTCACGCTGCTGCTCGACGCCGCCAAGGGCTGGTTGCCGGTGATGCTGGTCAACTGGTTCGGCGAGCCTTATGGCCTGCAGGAGGGCACGCTGGCCATGGTGGGGTTGGCGGCGTTTGCCGGGCATTTGTTCCCGGTGTTCTTTCGCTTCCAGGGTGGCAAGGGGGTGGCTACCGCGCTCGGCGTATTGCTCGGCATCCACTGGATTCTGGGCCTGGCCATCCTGGCCACCTGGGTGATCGTGGCTTGGTTTTCGCGCTATTCCTCGCTTGCCGCGCTGGTGGCCGCGGTGTTGGCGCCGGTCTATTACGCCTTTGGCGACGGCGTGGCCTGGTACACCGAAAAAGGCATTTTGCTGGCCGTTGCCATCATGGGGCTGCTGCTGGTCTGGCGCCACGCCCAGAACATCAGCCGCCTGGTCAAAGGCACGGAGTCCAGGCTCGGCGGCAAGAAGCGTTAGCAACCCGCACTGGCCCGCTGTCAGGAGCGCTCGGCGGCATACGCCCCAAGCTGCAGGACCAGGTAGTGGTTGAGCCGCACCCGCACTGACGATGCGGCCAGCGAAGAACGTATCTGCGGGCTTCCTTGGGCGGTGCGGTGCAGCCTTGGTTGCCCGACCAGCTGTCCAGTTTCGCTGAGCACGATCGCCACGTGGGGGTAATTGGGTTTGCCGCTGCGCCGCATGACGACCGCGATCTCGCCATTGTCCAGGCGCACGTAGGTGCCCGGCGGACACAGGCCCACAGTGCGCACCAGGGCATGGCCTACCTCCTCGGACTGCTCGTCAGAGTCGCCCATGATGGAGCGTATGGAATCGGTGGCGCTGCGACCGGCGCGCGTCTTGCGCGGGCTGATCATGGCGGCGTAGCGGTCGATCACGCGCAAAATACGGGCCAGGCGAATGGCTGGTGCCACCTGCCGCAAATCGCCCAGCCCGGTGCTTTCGTCATGGTGGCTGGTGACCGTGTCCAGCCACAGGTCGTCCACGATGCCGATATTGGCCAGCACCATTCCCCCTTTTACCGCATGTGCCCGTATGGCGTCCATCTGCGTAGCGGAGGGCCGTTCGATCTGGCCCGCCAACTGGTCCTGCAAGGCGGTCATGGCGATGTTCATGGTGAACGCCGCGTGCACCAGGCTGTCGCGTTCCTTGTGTTCCAGCGCCAGATCAGCGGCGATCAAATGGCATAACACCGCGCTTACCAGCGCGTGCGAGGCGCTGTAGCCCACGGCTGAATTGCTCGCAAGCTGGAACAGCAGGTACAGGCCTACGTCGGCATCGCGTTGCAGCAGGGTACACATCCAGCGGTCGTATTGCCAGACCCGCTGCTCGAACTCCTGGATGCTGGCCGGGTTGCCGAGCAGTATGCCCAGACCGGCCTCCAGGTCGGACTACAGGCATAACAGGTCTTCGTAGTCGCTCTCGTTCTGGACATTCACTTCAATTGCGCTTTTCAAGAACCATCTGGTCGTTGGTGCGGGTCATCTGGAAGCGTGTCAGGTAGCTGTTGCCCAGCAGCACAAAAGGCATCTCCACAGGAGTGACGATGGCGTCCACATTGTGCACCTCGACGTCGTTGAGGCGCACGGAAGCGAGCTGGATGCGCCAGCCGCGCAACAGGCCGTTGGCGGTCGAGACCTGGACCAGCTGCCCCTGCTTGTAATTTAGCCCCAGGCGTTCGGCGTCCGCCACGCCGATGCCGATGACGGTGGCGCCGGTATCGACCATGAACTGGACCGGCCGCGAATTGATCAGGCCCTGCGTCATGAAGTGCCCGCCGGAGCTGGCGGGGAGCACGATCCGGGTTCCTGCGCCGGCAGGAGCCGGCGTGCCCACGCTGACGGGTGCATCGCCCACCCGCATGGTCTGGCGCCTGCCACCGATATCGAGCACCGCGCCGTCACCTTGTACAGCGACCACTTTCACGCCACCGAAGCTCGCGCCGGGCGCCACCAATTTGGGTTCACTACCATCCACCACCAGCAAGGCCTTGTTGCCCATCACGCCGGAAAGCGCGACCGATTGCGCATACGAAATACCACTCACACCAGCCAGTACCCATGCCAGCAGCGCAATCGGAGCCGACCTGGATCGGGTCGTGGACACGGGCTCAGTCCCGGAAATTGTTGAAGCTCAGGGGAAGCTCGGCAATGTCCTTGCGGATAAGTGCCATGGCCGACTGCAAGTCGTCGCGTTTGGCGCCATTGACCCGCACCGCGTCGCCCTGGATCGACGCCTGCACCTTGAGCTTGCTGTCCTTGATCAGACGCTGGATCTTTTTGGACACCTCGGTCTCTATGCCGTTGCGAACCTTGATCACCTGTTTGACCTTGTCGCCACCCATTTTCTGCACGTCGCCGCGGTCCAGGAAACGCACATCCACGCTGCGTTTGGTCAGCTTGTTGCGCAATACGTCCTCGATCTGCCCGAGCTGGAATTCGGCATCACCGATCAGCGTGATTTCCTTGTCCTTCAAGTCAATCGCGGCCGCCGTACCCTTGAAATCGAAACGCGTGCCGATTTCCTTGATGGTGTTGTCCACCGCGTTCCTGACTTCCACCAGGTTCGCCTCGCAAACCGTGTCAAAAGAAGGCATGTCGTTGTCCGTGAAAAATCGCTTCGCCGCACTTCGGTGATGCACGGCATCCCTGGCCGATGCGACAATCTTGCCATGTTAGTCGAGAAAAACGTCCCACTACAGCTTTACAACACTTTTCACATTGTGGCCAAGGCGTTTTCGCTGGTCCGTATCGGCAGTGTCGCGGACCTGTTGCGGATCGTGGCCGACCCGCGGTTGGCGCGCGAGCCCAAGTTCATTCTGGGGGGCGGCAGCAATATCGTGCTGACCGGTGACGTCAAACCGCTGGTGCTCAAGGTCGAGGTGATGGGCAAACGTCTGGTACAGGAGACGGCCAAGGGCTACACCATCGAAGCCGGCGCGGGTGAAAACTGGCACGACCTGGTGGCCTGGACCCTGCAACAGGGTTATCCGGGGCTGGAGAATCTGGCCATGATTCCGGG